>NZ_CP025030.1:4283855-4589845 GCF_002812705.1 Achromobacter spanius
GCTGGACGGCCGCGACCTGATCACCCAAGTTGCCGAAGACCGCTGGTGCCGGGACGCTTATCTGCATCCCGCCAAAGACCATCCTGGCTCGTCCTACACCTTCGCGGCGGGTTCCATCGGTGATGTGTCCGGATTCGACGCCGATTTCTTCGGCATCTCTCCACGCGAGGCGGCATTCATGGATCCGCAGCAACGCCTGCTGCTGGAAATGAGCTGGGAAGCCATGGAGCAAGCCGGGGTGCGCCCATCATCCCTGCGCGGCTCAAACTGCGGTGTCTATATTGGTATCGCCAGCTCCGATTACGCCTACCGCCTGGCTGACGATGCGAATGCCATTGACGCATCGATGGCTACCGGAAACACCGCGAGCATCGCCGCCAATCGCCTGTCCTATTTCTTCGACCTACGCGGCCCCAGTATCGCCATGGACACCGCATGCTCGTCGTCGCTCGTGGCATTTCACCAAGCCTGTCGCGCCATCGTGTCGGGGGAATGCAGCCAGGCGCTGGCAGGCGGCATCAGTCTGCACCTGCACCCCTACGGTTTCGTCACCTTTTCCAAAGCCTCCATGCTCTCGCCGCAGGGCCGGTGCAATGTATTCGACGCGGCGGGCGATGGCTATGTCAGGTCCGAAGGCGGCGGCGTCTTTCTGCTTAAAGACCATGACCTGGCGCTGGCGGACGGCGACAATATCCTGGCCATTGTGGCCGGCTCGGCCGTCAACACGGATGGCCGCAAGTCAGGCCTGACCGTACCCAGCGCCGACGCGCAAGCCAACCTGATGCGCCAAGCCTACCAACAGGCCGGCATCTCGCCTTCCGACATTGACTACCTCGAAGCCCACGGCACAGGAACCGCCGTCGGCGACCCTATCGAAACGCGCGCCATTGGCGTGGCCCTGGCCCAGCAGCGTGGCAAAGACGCGCCGCTGCCCATCGGATCCGTCAAAAGCAACTTGGGCCATCTTGAAGCCGCTTCCGGCGTTGCCGGGCTGGTCAAGGCAATTCATGTGCTGCGCCACCGCGTCGTGCCGGCCACCATCGGTATCCAACGGCTGAATCCCAAGATCGAAGTCCGCGAATGGAATCTGGATATCGTTACGCAGAATCGAAAGCTGCGCCCGACGGGCAGGCTCATCGTCGGCGTGAACTCGTTCGGTTTTGGCGGAGCTAACGCCCACGTCATTCTGGAAAGCCCCCCCCTGCGAGACCCGTCCGCCGAAAGCAAAATGGCCAAGACCGCAGCGATTCCCGTCATGATTTCGGGCAAGTCACCACAAGCGTTGAAGGCTGCGGCCCGACAGATGGCCGATGCGCTGCGCCACCAGCCGACCAGGTTTCTTTATGACGCCGCGTATCAAGCGGCCATTCGCCGCGACTGGCATGGTGAACGCGCGGTGGTATTCGGTACCCAGTGCAACGCCGTGGCCGACCTGCTCCAGCAATTTGCCGACAACGCTGAATCCACGCATGAGGTGGTCGCCGGCACGGCGCTTGAAAGTGCCCGTGGGCCGGTGATGGTCTATTCGGGAAACGGCTCACAGTGGGCGAACATGGGTCGACGGTTGCTGTCCGACCCCGTCTTCGCGGCGGCAATCGACGAAGTGGATGCGTTGTTCTCGCAGTACGCCGACTTTTCCTTGCACAAAGAACTGGCCGGTGAAAACGGCGACGACCGCTACCAGCGAACCGAAATCGCGCAGCCCGCGCTGTTTGCCCTGCAGGTGGGCATTACCCGCATGCTGGCGCAGCGCGGCGTAGTACCCAGGGCCGTGATCGGCCACAGCGTCGGCGAAGCGGCGGCCGCGTGGGCGTGCGGGGCCATGAGTCTCGCCGATGCCGTGTGCCTTATTTTCCAGCGCAGCCGCCTGCAAGGGCAGACCAAAGGCCTGGGCAGCATGACGGCCGTCGGCCTCAGCGGCGAAGAAGCGCAGGCCTTGATTGCCCTGCATCGCCTGGGCGGTTCAGTCTGCGTGGCGGCCTATAACAGCCACCGCGGCGCCACGGTAGCCGGCATGCCGGCGGCCTTGAGCGTTCTTGAAACGGTATTGGCCGAACAAACCATATCCTTCCGCCGGCTTGATCTGGACTATGCCTTCCACAGCCCCGCCATGGATGGCATCGAAGCCGACGTCCGCAGCGCGCTGGCGCGCATCCGGCCTCGCACCAGCGACGTGCCCTTCTATTCCACGGTAACCGGCGCGATCCTGGATGGCGCGGCATTGACCGCCGATTACTGGTGGCGCAACGTACGCGAACCCGTGCGTTTCGAGCAGGCGGCAAAGCAGCTTGTCGCAGAGGGCAATAACATTTTCATCGAGGTCGGCCCGCACCCCCTGTTGCGCTCCTACCTTAACGACACGCTCAAGACAGCGGACATGCACGGCCGCGTGCTCAGCACATCTACCCGAGGCGGTGACGACGCCGAAAAGGTCTGGATAGCCGCCGGCCAGGTCATCGTCAGCGGCGGGCAGATCGATTATTCGTCGCTGTTCCCTTGGGAAGGGCCAAGTGTCGATTTGCCCACCTACCCTTGGCAGCGCGAACGTCACTGGCACCCCACCACGGAGGAGTCACTGGGGCTGCTGACGCGCCATGTGACGCATCCGCTGCTGGGCTACGCCATGCCGCAGCATGAGTACACCTGGCAAAACCAGCTTGACACCCAATCCCACCCCCTGTTGGCCGACCATGTGGTGGGTGGCGCCGTTGTATTTCCCGGAACCGGCTTCGCCGAAATTGCGCTTGCCGCAGTCTTGCATTGGCAAGCGGGCAACTACGCCGAAATTGAAGACCTTGAGATCCACGCCCCGCTGCTGCTCAACGCATCGCCCAGCAAGCTGACTCGCCTGTTGCTGGACGACGCGGATGGCCGCTTCCGCATTACCGCCAAGGATGCCAACAGCCCCTCGCCCTGGGTCAAGCACGCCAGCGGACGACTGTTGTGTGAAGCGGGTGCTGCCCGCCTTACGCAAGACACATTGGTTCTCCCCTGCAGCGTGCCGGACTTCACCGCGTCGATGCATGAAGCCTTGACGCGTTCGGTAGGCCTGGATTACGGCCCCGCCTACCGTGCCGTATCGCATGGCTGGATCGAGCCCGGCAACAGCGTTCTGGCCGTGTTGAAACCCGACGCGTGCCTGTCCGCCGAGCTGAGCACCACGCATCTGCATCCCGCCCTGCTGGATTGCAGCTTCCAGCTCATTATTCAGCTGCTGCGCGACGACCCAGCAATGGGGCAAGGCATCGCTTTCGTCCCCGCCAGGATTGGCCGCTTGACGCTGCTGGCCAATGCCGGCCAACCCGCCGCGGCACGCGTGCGCCTGGAACGCCGGGCGCCGCACTCGCTGACCGCCAGTTTTGAACTCTACAACGCAGCCGGCGAACAGATCGCCGCCGTCGAACAGGCCCGCTTTCGCAGCATCCGCCTGCGCAAGCCCGCATTTGCCAACCTGTGTTTTCTGGATGTCGTCGCCATACCGCGCCCGCTAGCCCCGGCGGGTCCGAACCCGTTTGACCACGCGTCACTGCGTACCGCCTTGGCCGACGCCGTCGCCGCCTGCGTGGACGAGGGCGCGCATAGCCGTTATGCCCTGGAAGTGGACCCCCTGCTGGACAGCCTGTGCGATGGCTTTGCGCTGGACGCGCTGCGCCAGCTTGCCCCCGACGGCAAGTTGCTGCCGCAGACCTTGATCACTGAACTGCGTCGTTGCGCGCCAGACGCCGCGCGGTTGCTGGACCACACGATCAGCCGGCTGACTTCGGCCGGATACGCCCAGGTCAGCGCCGCCGGCGTCCTCATGCCCGCGCAAAACGACAATCAAGGCACTTCGCTGGACATCTGGAACACGCTGATGCGTGACTATCCAGACTACACACGGATCATCCATGCCATTGGCCGCGTCGGCTTGCACCTGCCTGCCTTGCTGCGCGGCGACGTGACGCTAGACGAGGTCTGCCCCGTGGCGAGCACGCCGGCCCTCGTCACCCGCACCGCCATCGGCCCGGCCGGAGCCCAGCACCTGGGCGCCGCTCTGTGCCGGGCCGTGGACCAGGCGCAAGCCAAACGCATGGCTGGCCAGCGCGTGGCCATCATCGAAGTCGGCCAGGCAGCGCCTTTATTTTCTTCCCGCATCTGCGACACCCTGGACGCCAACGTTGCCGATTACTGTTACGCCTCCGACCACACCGAGGTGCTGGAGCAGGTGCTACGCCAACAGGCTGGGCGCCAGCCCAACGCGCACATCGAACATATCGGCCAGGAAGGCGTGACGGCCACTCCCTGCTACAACCTGGCCATTTTCCATTGCGAATTCGACACGCTGGAGGCCGCCCGCGCCGCGCTGCGCCATGCGCGGTCCAGCCTGCGGCCGGACGGCGTGCTGATACTGGTAGGCGCACACCCCGCCGCGTGGGGAGATTTCGTCTTCGGTGGACGCCAAAACTGGTGGCAAGCCAGCAACAACGGCCAGCTACTGTCCACGCAACAACCCGCCGAATTCTGGCGCGACGAACTGCAATCGCTGGGCCTGCATTGCGACAGCCCTTTGGCATTCTCGCCATCCATCGAGACAGGCGCCTATCTGCTGACGGCACGCCTGAACGAGGCCGACAACACGAATGCCGCCATCAACGTCGCCATGGAACCCGCTGACTGGCTCATCCTGGCGGACCGCAAACCGGATGCCCTGGCGCATTCGCTGCAGGCCGCGCTGACCGCCGCTGGCCATCATGTCCGCCTGGCCGCCGGGGTGGCCCCCGAAGCCCTGGACGACTTGCTGCGTCACGGCACCATCGGCCCCACCCATCACGTCGTGCATCTGAGCGGCCTGGCGTGGGCTGACACCCAGGACACCCACCAGGAACTGCTGGCCAGGCAGACTCACCGCTGCGCGATGGCCGCCGCCGCCATCCAGGCATGCGAACGGACTCAAACCGGCGCAACCCTGTGGTTGATCACCGCCAACGCCGCCCAAGATCCACTCGCCACAACCAGTCTGCCGCGCGCCATGCACACGCTGAACGATGCAGCGTTGTGGGGCTACGGCCGCACGCTGGCAAACGAAGCGTCAAACTTCCGCGTCCGCTTGGTCGACATACCGCTGGCTCAGTCCACGGAATTGGTGGACGCATTGGCGCGAGAGCTCAACGCGCAGGACGACGAGGACGAGATCATTCTTGATGGCGCGGGCGCGCGCTACGCGCCTCGCCTGCGTCACGCCACGTACCCGAAGACGGTTCAAAGAGGTCCAACCGGGCCGCAAGCCGTGCGCCTGGGCTTTGAATTCCCCGGCCAGTTGCGCAACCTGCGCTGGGAGTCCTGCGCGGCGCCCGCTCCGGGCGACGACGAGCTTGAAGTTCGCATCGAAGCCACCGGCCTGAACTTCCGCGACGTCATGTACGCGCTGGGCTTGTTGTCCGACGAAGCCATCGAAAACGGCTTCGCCGGCCCCACGCTTGGCCTGGAGTTTTCGGGCACCGTCATCCACGTCGGCTCGCGGGTGGACGGCTATGCCATCGGCGACGCCGTGGTGGGCTTTGGCCCCGCGAGCTTTGGTGACCGCGTGCTGACCAAACCCACCGCCATCTCGCACATTCCCGAAGGCTTCTCGTTTGAAGCCGCCGCCACCATCCCCAGCACCTTCTTCACCGTCTACTACGCGCTGCACCACCTGGCACGCCTGGAAGAAGGCGAAAAGATCCTGATCCACGGCGCGGCCGGCGGCGTGGGCATTGCCGCCATCCAGTTCGCGCAATGGCGGGGCGCGGAAATCTACGCCACCGCCGGCTCAGACGAAAAGCGTGACCTGCTGCGCCTCCTGGGCGTGCGTCACATCTACGACTCGCGGTCCTTGTCCTACGCCGATGAAATTCTGGCCGACACCGACGGCTGCGGTGTCGACGTCGTGCTGAATTCGCTGGCGGGCGAAGCCATCAACCGCAACCTGCGGGTGCTCAAGCCCTTTGGCCGCTTCCTGGAACTGGGCAAGCGCGACTTCTACGAGAACACCCGCATCGGCCTGCGCCCGTTCCGCAACAACATCAGCTACTTCGGCATCGATGCCGATCAACTGATGAACGAACGCCCCGACCTGACGCAACGCCTGTTCGCGCAGATGATGGCCTTGTTCCGCCAAGGCGTCCTGCATCCGCTGCCCTATTCCGTGTTTGATGCCAACGACATCATCGACGCCTTCCGCTACATGCAGCAGGCACGCCAGATCGGCAAGATCGTCATCACGTATCGCAACGGCATCCGCGACATCCACCCGCCGGCCGCCCCGCATCGTGCCGGCCTGACGCTGCCCGCCAACGCCACCTACCTGGTTACCGGCGGCCTGGGTGGCTTTGGCCTGCGCACCGCGCATTGGCTCGCCGACAAGGGCGCCCGCAACCTGGTCCTGATCAGCCGCGGCGGCCCCACCACCGACGCCGCGCAAGCCGCCATCGCCGCCCTCCAGGCCCAAGGCGTGTGCGTGCATGCCGTCGCCTGCGACGTCACTGACCGCAAGGCGCTGGCCCGCCTGCTTGATGAAACGGCCACCACGCTGCCACCGCTGAAAGGCGTCGTCCACGCTGCCGTTGTCATCGACGACGGCCTGGCCCGCAGCGCCACGCCCGAACAAATTGAACGCACGCTTGCCGCCAAGGTGCTGGGAGCACAACACCTGCATGACCTGACGCGCGCGAAGCCGCTGGACCTGTTCATCCTCTATTCGTCGGCCACCACCCTGTTCGGCAACCCCGGGCAAAGCAACTACGTGGCCGCCAACACCTGGCTGGAACGCCTGGCCGCGCAACGCCGTGCCGAAGGGCTGCCGGCCACCTGCATACGCTGGGGCGCCATCGACGACGTCGGCTTCCTGGCACGCAACCCGAAGATCAAAGATGCCCTGCAAGGCCGCATGGGCGGCGGCGCGCTGGCGTCCCAGGTCGCCCTGGATGCGCTGGAAGACATGCTGGTGGCCGACGTGTCCGGCCTCGGGGTGCTGGAACTGGACTGGCGCGCGCTCAGCCGCTTCCTGCCCACCGCCGGCCTGCCAAAGTTTTCGGACATTGCCCGCCGCGCTGGCGATGCCGGTGACGACGATGGCGGCGCCGACGACATCGCGCACATGATCGCCACCCTGGACGACGCCACGCTGCACGAACGCTTCACCGACATGCTCAAGACAGAAATCGGTGAAATCCTGCGCGTATCGCCCGATAAGATCGAAGCCACCCGGTCCGTCTACGACATGGGCCTGGACTCGTTGATGGGCGTCGAGTTGGTCGTGGCCCTGGAGAACCGCTTCGGCATCCGCCTGCCCGTGATGGCGCTCAACGAAAGCCCCACGCCCGCCAAGCTGGCGCAACGCCTGGTGCTGCGGCTGCGCGACGAGCACAGCGACGCCCCAGGCGACGCTGTGGCCGCCAGCGTGCAGCAAGTGGTTGCCAGTCACGCCGCCGAGGTCAGCTCCGGCACCGTGTCCGACTTCGTCGACGAAATCAGGATGAACGGCAGTCTTCCCATGCAACGCATAATCCCGTAGGCCAGCCTGAATTGAGCACCATGAAAAAACTCCCTGGCCTTGCCGCTGGCATCAAGGACAAACTCATCCAGCAAGCCCTGGAACGCAAGCTGCGCCTGGCCGCCGCACACACGGGCCGGGCGCCCATGCGGCCCACCGAAAAGCAGGCGGAAATTCCAGAGGCGCACTACCGCTTCCATCTGCACCCAGGCTATCAGCAACTGCGCATCATCAACGACGGCGCGCTAAGGCTTGGCATCAAGAATCCCTTCTTCAAGCTGCATGACGGCACGGCGGGAGCCCAAACCAGGATCAATGGCTTCGAGTACGTCAACTACGCCAGCTATAACTATCTGAACCTGTCCGGAGACCCGATCGTGACGGCAGCTGCCAAGACCGCGATCGACCTGTACGGCACGTCGGTATCCGCAAGCCGCCTGGTATCGGGAGAACGACCCGTGCACCGCGAGCTGGAACAGGAGATTGCGGCGTTGTACGGCGTGGACGACGCCATCTCATTCGTCAGCGGCCACGCTACCAATGTGTCGACGATCGGGCACCTCTTCGGTCCGCGCGACGTGGTGCTGCACGACGAACTGATCCACAACAGCGTGCTGCAAGGCATCCAGCTATCAGGCGCCCGCCGTCTGCCCTTTCCTCACAACGACTGGCAAGCGTTGGACGCCAGTCTGAGCGAACTGCGCAGCCAGTTCGAACGCGTCCTGATCGTGCTGGAAGGTATTTACAGCATGGACGGCGACTTCCCGGATTTGCCCCGCTTCATTGAAATCAAACAGAGGCACCGTGCCTTCCTGATGGTCGATGAAGCGCACTCGCTGGGCGTGATGGGTGCGCGGGGCTATGGCATCCGTGAGCACTTTGGCGTGGATGGAAAAGACGTGGATATCTGGATGGGCACGCTAAGCAAAACGCTGGCGGGCTGCGGCGGGTATATCGCCGGGGAAACCGCCTTGATTGACCACTTGAAGTTCCTCGCGCCGGGCTTTTTGTATAGCGTGGGCATGCCGCCCAGCGTCGCGGCGGCGTCGCTGGCGGCCTTGCGGCGGATGAAAGAACTGCCCGAAAGAGTGCGGGCGTTGCAGGCCAGGGGAAGGTTCTTTCTAGAGCAGGCAAAGGCGGCTGGAATTGATACGGGCACAAGCGCCGGCCTGGCCGTCGTGCCCGCGATCATGGGCGGCTCAGTGAAAGCCACTCGGGTGTCAGCGGCCTTGTTCAGGCACGGTATCAATGTGCAGCCGATTCTGTACCCAGCCGTGCCGGAGAAGTCAGCAAGATTGAGGTTCTTTATCTCTTGCATGCATACGGAAGAGCAAATCGGAACCACCGTGAAGATTCTGGGCGAGTCGGCGTGATGCCTGTCAATGCCTCGCTCTTGAGCAAGGGGTGCGAATTTTTGATGGAACTGGAACAACGAGGCCATGGACTATCTTGACACGGCGCGTGGCGTAATCGCCACCGAGATCGAAACGCTGCAGCAAATGAGCAATCGCTTGAATGGCGATTTCGAGAAAGCAGTCGACACCATCCTCAATACGCAAGGTCGCGTCGTTGTCGTTGGCATGGGGAAGTCCGGCATCGTTGGAAAGAAGATAGCCGCTACGCTGGCGTCGACGGGCACGCCGTCATTCTCCGTGCATCCGGGCGAGGCCTTCCACGGGGACCTGGGAATGATCCGGCCCATCGATGTGGCGCTCATGATTTCCAATAGCGGCGAAACGGAAGAACTCATTCGCCTTCTGCCCTTTCTGCAGTATCAAGAGAATCTCGTTATTGCCATGACGGGCAAGACCACCTCAACGTTGGCACGCAATGCCAACGTCACGCTCGACATCTCGGCGCCACACGAGGCATGCAACCACAATCTGGCGCCCACAAGTTCCACCACCGCCACCATCGCAATGGGGGATGCCTTGGCGGTGGTGCTGTCCACCGCGCGAGGATTCCAACCTGAAGACTTCGCCCGCTTCCACCCTGGAGGCAGCCTGGGCCGCAAGCTGCTCACGCGCATCTCGGACGTGATGCGGTCGCGCGCACTGCCGTTCTGCGACCATGGCTCGAGCTTTCGCGAAGTCATCCAGGTCATTACGCGCGGGCGCTTGGGGCTGGCCATCGTGATGGATCGCGACAAGCTGTGCGGCGTCATTACTGACGGGGATCTCCGCCGCGCGTTTGAAAGCGAGAGCGCAAGTTCCACCTTTACCGCGGCGGACATCATGACGAAGACGCCCAAGACGATCAAGCAATCGGAGCGGCTCGTTGCCGCCGAGGAATTGATGCGGGAGGAGAAAATCAAGGAACTCATCGTTGTTGACGACGACGAGCGAGTCGCTGGCGTCTTGCAGATTTTTGACGTGGACCCGGCGGAATCCGGTCAGTAATCCACGTTGCCAGACACTGTGACACTCGGAACCTTCTCCCGCGCCATTGCGGAACTCCCAGGGCTGGCTGCCATGTTGGACGAGCCCGTTGTGCATGTGGGATCAGCCAGTCAGATCGCAAAAAAATCGCTGCGAGCGATTGTGGGATGGGGGTTCCGGCCGTCCACAAATGGGCCCCGCGCACTGGCCAAAAAACACGGGCTTGCGTTCATCGGGCTGGAAGACGGCTTCCTGAGATCTTATGGGACCGGACGAAACTACCCCACGCTCGCCGTCGTGGTCGACAAACGAGGCATTTATTACGCCGCCGGGCAAGCCTCTGCACTGGAAACGCTTCTGGCATCCAACAAGGATCTGCTTTCGGGAGTGGGCGCCTCTTATGCGCAAGCACGCCGACGCATCGCGGAGGAAGGGCTAAGCAAGTACAACCTGGCGCCGGACCTGGCCGCCGCCTCCTTCTTGCGTGGCGGCCCGCGAGTGCTGATCGTGGATCAGACAGTGGGCGATGCGAGCGTGCAGCATGGCCTGGCCAGCGCCGCATCCTTTACCAGGATGCTGGCCGCTGCCCGGCGGGAAAATCCCGGCGCAACGGTCTACATCAAAACGCATCCGGAGGTCAGCCGAGGCGACAAGCGTGGATACCTGTCCCACGTTGCTGACGACGCCCGCACGGTCATGCTTCGCGAGCCGGCGAGCCCAACGAGCATTCTGCGCCATATGGACCGCGTATACGTCGTGACGTCGCACATGGGCTTCGAAGCTCTGCTCCACGGCGTCCCGGTCGTGTGCTTTGGTGTGCCCTGGTATGCGGGCTGGGGGTGTACCGATGATCGTATCGGCTGTGCACGACGCCAGCGCGCAAGGTCGGTTGATGAACTGTTTTCAGCCGCCTATCTTCACTACACACGATATCTGAACCCGCAAACCCACGAGCGCGGCACGATTTTCGATGTCATCGACTGGCTCGCTCTTCAGCGCCGAGCGCATCAAGGCATCTCGGGCAGGACCATCGCCGTCGGCTTTCGGCGCTGGAAAGCGGAAAACGTGAAGTCCTTTTTAGGGCACCCGAACCGCTCCGTGCATTTTGTGCCACATGCCAAGGCAGCGGCCAAGCTGGCTCCGGCCCCTGCCGATCGCCTGGTCGTCTGGGGAGGGAATCCCTCCGATGCCGTGACGTCGCTGGCTCACCGCTCTGGCGCCTCGCTCGTGCGCATGGAAGATGGCTTCATCCGATCAGTGGGATTGGGCTCTGACTTCATACCGCCCCACTCCCTGGTTTTCGACAAGCAGGGTCTGTACTTCGATGCTCGACAGCCAAGCGACCTTGAGCAAATCCTGAATACGCGCGCCTTCACGGAAGAGGATCGGCATCGTGCCGGCGTTGTCCGAGACTTGATCGTTTCCAACAATCTGACGAAGTACAACGTTGAACCCGTTGCTAGCCCAGCGTGGCGTCAGCCCGGCAGGCAGGTGGTCCTGGTGCCGGGGCAAGTGGAGGACGACGCCTCAATCAAATATGGCTGCTCAACGGTTTGCGACAACCTGTCGCTACTCAGCGCCGCGAGGCAGGCACGCCCCAACGCTTTCGTCGTCTACAAGCCCCACCCCGATGTGATGGCCAGCAACCGGGTGGGCCGCATCCATCGCGAAGACGCCATGCAGTACGCCGACGTTATTGAAACCGATGTGTCGATCGTAAGTTGCATCGACGCCGCCGATGAACTCCACACCATGACATCGCTAAGCGGCTTCGATGCATTGTTGCGCGGCAAGCATGTCGTTGTCCACGGCCACCCGTTCTATGCGGGATGGGGCCTGACTGAAGACCGACAGCCAATTTCCAGACGGGAACGCAGATTGACGTTGGATGAGCTGGTCGCCGGCGCGATGCTGCTTTATCCCGTGTACTGGGATTGGACATTGAATGGCTACACGACCGGCGAAGGGGCAATCCGTCAACTCATCGCCAGGCGGGACCAACTTCTCTTGGAAAGCCGACTGCACGCATTGCGCAAGACCTATCTGCAGCGGCAACTGCACAAATTGCGCCTTTGGGCGAAAGCTGGCTTTCTGCTTACCCGCTGAACTACCACCCTGGCCACTCCTCAAAAGGTCCGACTCTTCCGTGACAGGCACGCACACCGCGCTTCCCGCCCCTCTTCCGGAGCAACGCTTCCTGTTCTTGCAAGGTGTATGTTCGCCATTTTTTCCGAGGTTGGCGGATGCCTTGCGTGCGCACGGGCATGAGGTGCACAAGGTCAATTTCACCGTGGGCGACCAAATGTACTGGAGGCGTGGCAACGCGACCTCTTATCACGGTCCAATGAAGCGCTTGCCAGAGTTCTATGCCACGCAATTTGCCCTGCATGGAACCACGGACATCGTCCTGTTCGGCGACTGCCGGCCTGTGCATCGCCCAGCTATACACCTGGCCCGAGCGCGCGGCATCCGCATACACGTCTTTGAGGAAGGATATTTCCGTCCGTTCTGGATCACACTTGAACAAGGCGGCGTCAATGGCCATTCCCGGCTTCCCCGGGATCCGGATTGGTACCGCGAGCAGGCCAAGACCGTGCCCCATTGCGACAACGTCGTGCCCTTCAAGGCGTCCTTCTGGAAGCGTGCCATTTATGACGTGGGCTATAACTTTTGGGCCGGTATCAATCCGCTGCTGCATCCAGGCGTCAAAAGCCATGTCCCCTATTCACCATTGACGGAGTACCTGGCTTACGTCCGCCGAGGCATTCGGATCAAGCGCTGCAAGATGCTCTCGCTGCGCACTGAACAGCGATTGATCGCCGAAGCGAAATGCTACCCGTACTTCTTGATGCCTCTTCAAATCGCGAATGACGCACAAATCATTCATCACTCGCCATTTGAAAATATGGCGGCGGCCTTGCAGAGCTCGTTGAAATCCTTTGCCAGGTACGCGCCAAGACATTGTCGATTTGTTGCCAAGGTCCATCCCCTGGACCCCGGTCTGGTGAACTATCGTTCCCTACTGTCGCGCTGGTCGCGTGAGCTGGGTGTTTTCGACCGTGTGTACTACCTTGAAAGCGGCAATTTGCCAGCGCTTCTGACAGCGACCGCCGGCGTCGTGACAGTAAACAGTACCGTCGGCGGATCCGCCTTGATTCACGGCAAGCCCACGATTGCCCTGGGGGATGCCCTGTACAACCTTCCAGGACTGACCTGTCAGAAAGGGCTGGACCTGTTCTGGACCGAAAGTAAAAAGCCAGATTTGCACTTGTACAAGAGCTTCCGAAACGTCGTCATTGCGCGTACTCAAGTCAACGGCGGCTTCTATTCCAGCGATGGGATTCGTCTTGCCGTTGCCAACAGCCTGCCCCGTTTGCGCATGGTAGGGAAAGCGGGGGATTCCGGTCAGCCTTCGCGGATGCTCTTTAAATAGATTCCCCCAATCACATTTCGCGTGAACGGGTTTTTGGAATCATAAAAAAACAGCCCTGGATCCCGTAAGAGCTTGCGCCTTTTTCGGTCATCGAGCGTACGCAGCAGATACCAATGAATCACCCGGCCCGACAAGCCGAATGCTGCACCGCCGGCGCGGGAGTCGGCCCCAACGTCGATCGATCTGCCATTCTTGAGGCTGATAAGATTTGCCGGATCTCGCCGGGTCGCACGCCGCTTTCCCGAAGGCAGCCTCTTCTCTTCCACGCAGGTTTCAGCCCGGGCCATCGCTTCGCGGCCTCGCAGCCAGACACATTCATCACGGAGATTATCGGGCCCCGGCAAAATTGTTTTCATTGATTTGCCGCCGTAAGCATCTTCAAAAACCACGCCGGACAATATCCTGGCATCGCGCGGATGCGGATTTTCAAAGTACCGGTCCAGCACCCGCAATGTCTTGTTGGGCTCGATATCCACTGCCACAATCCACTTGCCAAACGCCCTGGACGCAGCGGATACCAGATCGAGCGCTCCTTCGTGAATCTGACGAACCACGCGTTCGCGTGTCTGCTCCTGGGGCGATTGAGGCATATGAACCGCCCGCAGGCTTCCATTCCAGTGGCGCGCCATTCGAACGAACGACGTATCGGCTGAACTGAATAACGTCTCGTATAACGGCACATGCTTGCAAAAGGGGTGATAGGTATCATGCCGGTCAACGAAGTCCGCCAAGTACCCCTTCGCGGCCAAGCCATTCTGGGTCAAGCGCTTTTGCGCCGCGCGAAATGTGATCAGATAATATCCACTTATTTTTTTCTTTTCGTCGGATAATTTGTATAGAGACTCCTGCATCGTACCTGCGTAGCCTATATCAACAACGGCGACATTTCCTTCTGCATAAATGCCGGACGCTTCCAGATACTCAAGGTAGTTCGTGCGCTCTTCCTCTGCAGCGGCAAGAATGACATCCATGGCATCCGAGAACAGCTTTCTCAGCACCGGCAGATGATCCTTGGTAAGCGCCGAGGTCCAGTTCAGGCCGTGAGCTTCAAGGATGGAATCATCAATATCTGCTTGGTTCACACCGAATCGGTGAACGAGCAAATGGCCAAGGGTGGTTCGATGAGCGAAATCCACACTCAGCAAGTCCATGACGTCGGAGGCTTCGCGTAGCTTTGCAACGTTCACCGAACGCCGGGAGCACAACAGGTATTGCGACTGGGGGGCTGAAGGATAGAACGCCTTTATGACGTCGTAGGCTTCCTTCATGATCTTCCCATCGCGCGCAAGGAAGTAAAGGCGGTCAACGCCATCCCTTATCGCAGCCTCGATGACGAACTTCGCATACCCAAGCAATAGCGGACCGAAACCGTAGTAGCCGAGCTTGATGGGATCGCCGCCAAACAACGTGCCCTTTCGATGCGGAAGATAGGGGTTGTTGCTGTATGCATTCCCAATGACGGCAAGCAACATGGACCAGCTAAGGTCGTGCCGTTCAGCATCACGGCGCCAGGGAATGGAAAATGCATCGTTGGCGCCGAATACCTCGCTCGCCTTCGGCAAATGAAATGGCTTGATCCCTCTGTCTTTGGCCTTCTGCACGTCCGCCGCTACGTTGTCTCCCACATGCAACAGCGCTGATGGCTGGATGCCCAGATCCCTGAGCACCACGTCGAAGAGCTTTCCGCTATGTTTTTTCACGCCATAGGTCGAAGACACATAAAGCTTGTGATAGCCTTCATAACCCGTCTTGCCTAATACTCTTTCAAGAAACTCATGGGGCAGATACATGTCAGAAATCAACAGTATCCGTTTTCCCAGATTTTTCGCCTCTTGGAACGCAAGAAACCCGGATGCGCGGGGATATAGAAAATCCAGCTCCATCTGCATCTCTACGGCCTTGATCGCTTCCGCGACCTCTGGAGCGAGCTTGAGGCGGTTTGCCAGCTCCGCGTAGATCTCATCCAACGAGATTTCACCACGACCCGCTTCTACCGCACGCACGAACGCGGCCCGTTCCGCAAGCTGTCGTTCTTCGCGAAAGGAAATCGCGGCGCTTCCGGTGATCACCGTAACCTGGTCAGCCATGAAATCGAACAGATCCGCCGGGTGACGGAACGGCCGGTACAGCAAGGTGTCGAATATGTCGAAAGAAACCGTGTCATATCGGCAAATCTGCTCCGCCAATTCCCGGCAATGCAAGCCGGATGATTCTTTCTGCATGGTTTGAGCAAAGTTCAGCTCACGCAGGAGGTTGCTCTCGCGACGTCCGGTTGCCAAGGCTTCCCCCACCAGGTGTGCGGTCCAAGGCAGGAAGGATTTCCTCCTGTGAACCTCCCGCAACCAGACCGAATATTCGGGACCAGCAAGGAAATCCGCGGTCGGATGCTGCTGTTGGATCAGCCCGATGATTTTCTCGTCGCGATCGAATTCAGCCTTCGCCAGCGCTTGAGTAGCAAGTTCCTCCACGGATGCCGCGGTATTGAAAGGCGTCAAGTGGCTGGCGCCCAACGAATACATCGGCTTTTTCCAGAATGCCGCCTGAAAGCCCACTGACGATGACACAGTTACGACGCCATCCACCTCGGGCAACAGAAACTGCGATACCGACGGCATGGAATCCATTTCCTTGAAATAGAGGAAGTTTGGATAACGCGACCTTAGCGTCCACAGATTCCCATCATTCAAGACACTGCTCATCGTATCTTTCGAACGATAATTGGTGACTAGCAGTCCACAATCCGGGGGAATGGACTCCATCAAAGATAGAACGACATCAAATTGTGTCTGCCCTTCGGCCAGCAAGCCATCAATCATGAAGTAGCCGTCAATCTGCAATGGCAGAAGCAAAATACGGCCAAATTGTCGACGCGCGGAGCGAATAAGCCCTTGTGCTGGCGAGACCGCCTCGATAAAGTTGCGCTCTTTCAGGCGCAGTGCGTCAAGCGCGGCAAGTTCAGCTTGAATCACGTCTAAGTCGCCAGTGACCGTCGGCGCATCCGGCACCATCATCCCCGTGCCGAAGGACACCAGTGACGCGAATGGCGGCCGTGAAAAGAAGCCGGGCATTTGATAGAGCACGCTGGCATTCGGGAATACAGAATCCAGATAATACGCAGGACTTTCCCACACGATCACCACATCGGGTTCAAATCCGTCAGGTAACGAGGCCCTGACCATTGCCGCCAATCTGTCTATTTCGCCGCCTCGAAACTGGCGTTTCTGATGTCGCAAAGACCGGGCAAGGCTGTTCTCTCCATGAGACCAACTCAGGCTATCGATAACCGCGGACGCGGGAATAGACCGGATGACCCCTTCTTCCACCGCTTTATCCGCCACGCTGTCGCTCATCAGAACCACGACATTGTTCTCCTCACAGAGCGATTTCACTTGCGGGAGAATTGAATTCCGGAGAGTCGCGAATCTGAACAGTGGATTGTTCATCTCGATTGCGGGTTCAAGAAAAAACAGAATGTTCATTTTATATTCCATTGCTCCGAACTAGCCTTGTTGATAGGCGGCTATGCCCTCTTCCACGTCCTCGAATGGAATGGCCTTGCCATCCTTCAGATATATAACGTAGTCACACATCGTGCGAACCTGCCCCATCCCGTGGGTGACCAGGATCAGATTGGACACACCAACTCTATCGCGCAGTGCTTGAGCCGCCTTTTCCCTGAAATGCGCATCGCCTACGGAAATCGCTTCGTCGACCAGATAATAGTCAAATTCAAATACCAAACTCAAACCGAACGCGACTCTGCCTCGCATTCCGGAAGAATAGGTTTTTACCGGCATATCGAAGTAGTCGCCAATATCCGAAAACGCCTCGACCTCGCGAACCATCTCCCGCATTCGTGCTGGATTCGCACCCTGCACTCTGCATACGAACTTTACATTTTCACGACCCGTCAATGACCCCTGGAACCCACCCGAGAGCCCGACAGGCCACGATATTGTTTTGCTAGAGATTATCTGCCCGGCATCGGGCGCATCCTGGCCGCAGAGCATGCGCATGAGTGTCGATTTTCCCGCGCCATTTCGTCCAACAAGCGCGACATTCCGGCCCGAGGGAATCGTGCACGAAAAATCCTTGAAGATGAAGCGGCGACCCGTCTTTGGCGTCACAAACGACTTTGAAATATTCCTGATCTCGATCATGTTGCGATCAACTCGCGGCGCTGGATTCTATAGATTGCCATTGCCAGAAAAAGCAGGACCAGGGAAATCGACGAGGGATATCCGATATTCACTCCAGACGTATCTGGATAATTGGCAATCCCGGTTTGACGCAGACCATCCACGATATGAAAAAATGGATTGGCCTTAAGCATTTCGAGTATCTCAGGCGGAAGCAGCCAGATAGGATATAAAACTCCGCTTAAAATATAGATAACCATGAACGTCATTCTTATGAATATTTTTGAATTCGGGAAATTCTTGACAAAAACACAAAGAAAAATACCAATAGCGAATGCAAGAATGACCCCAACCGACATCCACGCCAGCCATTGCATGGGTTTCGCCACCCGTACCTGATACCCGAAAAACCAAGCAAAAACGGCCAACATCAATATAAGGACGCACGCGGAAATGGCGCACTCAACAACAACCCTGGCGACAAAGGTATCGAATGGCTTGATATTGAGGTATGCAAAAAGCCCTTGATTTGCGCCTACGGCTTCCATTACTCCCAGCGCAATATTGCGCATGAGAAAAAACGGAAGCATGCCCATCAGAAGATATATCGGATAGTCAATTCTAAGCAGGGTTTTACCGCGAAACGCGCTAAAAATATATATCATCAACGCCACCTGAGCGAAGGGCTCGAATAAAACCCAGAAAACTCCCATTCTCCGGTCGCCCAATCTGGTTCGCATTTCCCGAAGGATCAATGCAAACAGAACATCCTGATTGATTCTGAGGGCTGAGCGCTTTTTCACTGTGGGATATCAAAAGCTGTCGACAGTACGCCCCAGGACCAGCACCTGGACAATGGGAGATATTATCTTTTGCCATTCGTAGACGGCGGCATTCGTGACATACACGGCGTCCTCGGGTTGCACAAGAAACTGGCGCGCCAAAAACATGGCTGCCGGTTCTTTAAGATTCAATCGGAATACCTCAGCCCTTGACTGCATCCCGCCCGTGCCGGGACCCGTGGAAACCACCAACCGAAATACGAATACTCCGGCAGCGTCGGCCTTGGTCTCGTTAAGCCCCTTGACCTTGCCCAACACCTCCAGCAGGCTGGGGTTATTCGACGGCAGATCATGCAACCCCGGGTCTCCGACAGCCCCCATTGCCACGAAGCGCTTGCGTGCACGCTCAAGCACGACTTCAGCACCCGGGGGCAAGACTTGGTTATTCCCTGAAAGCAGATCCTCGTAGTTGAACTGATACGACCTTTCGCCCGTGCGCACCACCACGCGAATCAAATGCGGTTCCAGTAGCGGCCCGCCAGCCCGGTTAATCGCATCAAGCAGCGTCAACGGGCCCTGCAATGCTGAAAAGCGACCGGGTGTCTTGACCGCGCCCACGACAAGAACAGATCCCGACAAATCGCCGGTCAACGACACCTGCACCTGGGGGTCGCCCGTGACGCCCTTGAGCTTTTTTCGGATCAAGGCCTCGACTTCATTTGGCGTCTTCCCGGCGACCGCCTTCCGTCCCACATAGGGCAGTGAAATGGTTCCTTCGCTATCGATGCGTAGGCTGTCAAAGACAGTCCCTCCCACGGCCAATGGCGCAAAAATGGCGCCCTCCGTCGACGAGTCAGCGATCATCACTCGGAGCACGTCACCCGGCACCAGATGAATTTCAGGCACCGAGGGCAGCGCTACCGCGCCACTTGGCGCAGGCTCGGGCAATCGCATATAGGGCGTGATCGTCTCAGCGGATAAATCAATCACCGTGTAGTTTTGCGCTTGACCGTCGCTCATCACTGAATATCGAGACGGCCCTGCGGAGGACAACAGGCTTGCGCAGCCGGCCAAGACCATAGGCGAGATCAAGGCCGTCGCGCGCAGAATGCAGCGAATATGGGCAGTTATCATTTTCGGTATGGACGTTTAGTCACGGTGATCTTCCACGGTCGCGATCACGAACCGGGCAATGCCATACAGCAGCCCCAAAGCCACTAGCAAGGTGATCAGGTTATATATTCTTTCCGGATACACAGCGCGATCGGGAAGATTGGGAGATACCACGGTAACCAGACTGCGGAGCTTCTTGCTGGCTTCCATCCGAGTGGACTCCACCGAACTCACGGCGAATTTATAGGCTTCTTCTGAAATCGCTGCGTCTATGGCCAGATTTCGATATCGTGACGCGACGACATTCAGCTTATCTCCCCCCTTTTGCGATACCAGGCGCTGGATCTCGGATGCCAACTGCTGCTCGACGGCGCTGATTCGATTGCGCTGCTGGCGAATTTGCGGCGTATCGGCATTCAAGGTACCGATCAAGCCCTTAAGCAGGGTCCGTTCTTTGGTCAGATTTGCTTCCAGATCGGCAATTATCCCTGCCCGGGCTTTTGCGGTGGCTTCGGCGTCAAGCAGATTATTATCATTTTGGAATCTGAGCATGTCTTCTCGACGGTCTTCATATTCAGTTCTGGCCTTGGCAAGTTCGCTTTGCGCAAATGCCATTTGCTCGCGCGCCATGCGATGCGACAACTCATTTACGAAGCGCTCGCTTTCGGCCAACATGATTTTCAGCACCTCTTTAGCGAATACCGCGTCGAACGCCTGCACACTCACTGTCAACAGACCAGTTTGCTCGTTGAATTGGGCGGACACGACGCGCCTGTAGTATTCGAGCAGATCTTCTCGCTGAGCACTGCCAGATAACCAAAAAATGGGATCTTGCCAGCGCCCAGAATAATGTGATGACCAATCCACCTTCTGCTGCAACACATCCAGCATGTCCTGCGAAGTCAGGAACTCCCTGAGATACAAGGTCTCTTCGCGAGAGGTCGGGTTAAGCCCGCTCAACATGACTGCCAGGCCCGGCACTTGAGGGGTTTCGGCATTCCCCACCTGCCTAACGGCGACTTGTGCGGTGCTTAAGTATCTATCCAGTGCGAACGCGCTGTAGTACACCAAAGCCAGGATCATTGGCATGCCAACAAGCCATATGACCAAGCGGTTCGACTTCATTTTTTGTAGATATGTCATCTAATGGTTATTGACGATTTACCTGTGCTGGATCTGTAATCCAGCTTCTTTGAGCCACGCTTCAGCCAACGTGCGCACATGCCTTTGATACCCGGCGGCACCCTGCGCACGGTCGGTGCGCCATGAGTGCCACATCACGTAGTCTGTTGTGCCGTCTGCTTGACCCAGACGCTGATAGACGCGCGGCATGATCGGCACGTGGTCACCAAAGATGCATAGCGAAGCAGGCTGTTCGGCGCTGGCCAACGTCTGCCGTAACGCCCCGAACATTGCGTCTGCGTGGCGCAGGTGCCTTGCGTAGGCAACAAGGTCTTCGCAGCCCTCTGGCATTGGCGCCTTGAAGACGCAAGCGATATCGCTGGCGGTGACCTTCTCCCAATGCAAGGGGCCGTGATTCTCCATCGTTATTGCGTGCACGTACAAAGGCGCTTTGGCGGATGCACGCTGCAAGATCTTGGCCACCTGGCCGCCCAGCGCGATGTCTCCCACGTACGCCCCCTCGCGCCGCTCACCCTCGAACGCCTCAATCCCGATGAACTCATCAAACCCCAACCGCGGCAGGACCCGGTCACGCCGGTAGAACGTCCGGTGATGCGGGTGTACGCAGATCGTGCGGTAGCCCAATGAACGGAGATAGGACGCAATGGTCGCGACGCCTTCGGGCGCCAGCCTGCGATAGGGATTGAACTGGTGGATGCCCAGCGCTTCAGCCTCCATGCCTGAAAGAAACGCGAACTCCGTTCGTACGGTGTTGGCCCCCCATGCGGCCACTTTCAGGCGCCCATGCTCGACCGCCTGAGTCTTCAACACATCGAAGTTCGACAGGACGTCGTCCTTCACCAACTCCGGATAGATACGCCGTGCATCGAAGAACGACTCGCTTTGAATGGCGATGAGATTGGGCAAGGTAGCGGGCAAGGTGCCCGGACGATTGGCCCGAAGGAATGGTGCTCCGGCGCGCTGGACGGTGGTCGGCTGCTTCTCACTGCGCCCGTACGCCCAAAGGCATGCAACCATGCCCAGACGACCAAGATCTTTATCGGCCTTGAAGGCAACGCGTACGCATCGCCCGGCCAACTTCGCCACGATCGCCCCCGCAGCCGCCATAGCCAGCGTGCACGTCAAGAACAATGCCTCTGGCGCGGCAGGGTCAAGCATCTGATCCCGCGACAATTCCCTGAAGGAAACCAGCCACACCCCCGCCGTGACCGAGTCTTCCAGGGTCAACCCCGCCAGCAACGCCAGGGCGTACCCCCCTGCTGCTCCCACGGCACGATCAATTCCGAAAAAGGGCAGATACAGCCTCGGATGCCGTACAGCATCCAGAAAGTACTCAACGTCCGGATAGACGAAAGGCTCCCTAAGCACGCGGAACTTTGCGTTGCTTACCGACACGATCAACAACTGGATCGCCAACACGTTCATCACACCAAACCAGGGCCGGCGAAACAGAGCCAGTTCGAGGGCGAATGCCAGCGTCCAGATCCCGACATGCACCGCCGTTGCGGCCATCGGCCGACTCCAAGGCGCAACCGGTCGCGGCTTGAGCAGGCTCTCGATACCCCATGACAGCGCGAGGCCGGTCAAATACGGAGGCAACAACGGTATCCAGAAAGCCTCAAGCACCGTAGCCCAACCTTCTGAGCACCCACTCGGATG
Source organism: Achromobacter spanius (assembly GCF_002812705.1). Taxonomy (NCBI): domain Bacteria; kingdom Pseudomonadati; phylum Pseudomonadota; class Betaproteobacteria; order Burkholderiales; family Alcaligenaceae; genus Achromobacter; species Achromobacter spanius. Next base: position 4,306,013 of record NZ_CP025030.1, read on the forward strand.
CCGTTGGATGAATCGTCGACAACAGAAAGCACCCGAGACTTAGCGGTAGGGGAAAACTGATGCGCGGTCGGTTTGCCGCCAAGCCACGCCGAATAGCCCGTGCGGCCTTGTCGGGTTTCCACAAAAAGGGTTTTGGTCCGGGCATATCCGCACACATCTGCGATTCGACATAACCGGGCATGACCACATTGAATTTGATCCCCTCGTCGGCCATGGCAATCCGCATGGCCTCGCCATATACCTTTATCGCGGCCTTGCTGGCACAGTAGCTGGGCGTCTCCGGCAGCCCGCGCCAGGCAGCGAGCGAGCTGATCAGCGCAATTTGGCCACCCCGCCGCTTCCGCATACCGGCCAGCACACCTTGCACGGTCGCAAAGGCCGCTTTGATGTTGACGTCCAACAACCTTTGTATGCCCTGCCAGTCCTCTCCCCGCTGATTCGGACCGGTATTGATATTGACGCCTGCATTGACGACGACAAGATCGGGCATTTCGGTATCGCTTACAGCACCCAGCCAGGCCATGAGCGCGTCATGATCACGAATATCCAGCAGTTGCGTGACCGCACGCGCTCCAAGTGCTCCACACGCCTCAGCCAAAGCTTGAAGGCGGGCGGCGTTACGCCCCTGCAAAACCAGGGTTTGCGTTCCTGCCCGCGCGTACTCCAGTGCAAGCGCCCCGCCGATTGCACCCGTTGCGCCGGTAATCAATACACAACGAGGCGGTCCGGCCGCACAGCCTTCGAACATTTTCATTATTTGCCTTACGCGTTGGGCGATACATCAAGCGTTTACGCCAGGTAACGGCTATGCAATGCACGACATTGGCGCGTGCAAAAACCCGCCCCCCGTCAATCAGGCGTAATAATTGGAATTGCATTAAGAGGATGTGCCTTTATCGCCAATATTATTGCTGCGCGTTAACAGCCAATATTGAAAGGGCACAAAATTGAAATCGCCGTGGCGTTATCTTCGGCAAGAAGCATAACGGACAATGGCCACCCTGTGGCGGCCATTGTTCAATTTCATAATGTTCCGATATCCGCCCGGCAGGGGGGGTCGGCGCATTAATGCATCACCAGCTAATGCCTATTTGGCATTAGCTGATCGGATTATTGCAACAAGCTACGCAGCATCCACGCATTCTTCTCATGCACGTCCAAGCGCTGCGTCAACAGGTCGGCAGTGGGTTGGTCGTTGGCGGCGTCGGCCTTTTCAAAGGCGGAACGGGCGGTCTTGGCGACGGATTCGTTTCCGCTGACCAGCAGGCGAACCATTTCCAGGGCTTCCGGCACCGATTCAGGTTCGGCAATGGACGACAACTTCGAATATTCGCGGTACGTGCCCGGCGCGTAGTGGCCCAGGGCGCGGATACGTTCGGCGATGCTGTCCAGCGCGGTCCACTCTTCGGTGTACTGGGTCATGAACATTTGGTGCAGCGTGTTGAACATGGGCCCCGTGACGTTCCAGTGGAAGTTGTGCGTCATCAAGTACAGCGTGTACGAGTCAGCAAGCAGCTTGGACAATTCGCCGGCGACGGCGGCGCGGTCCTTGTCCGAAATGCCGATATTGATGCGCGGGGCGCTGCTCGGGGTCTTCTTGGGGGACTTGGCCATTGCTAGCTCCTATTAGGAAAAGTACGAAGGAAGGATACCACTGCAAACATGATGAATTGACGCAAACGCCGCACAAAACCGCGCTGGCAAAGCCTTGCATTGATACGGCGCAAATGAGGTGCGCGTCGCTATGTGCCGGGCCTTTAATACGCGGCTAGTCCTGTATCGCCGCCACCTCGTCGGCCAGCATCTTGACGCCGGGCAATTCACATTCGTAGACGGCTTGGGCCAGGGCTTCGATGGCGGCCAGGCGGGGGAAGCTGCGGCGCCACGCCAGGACGACGCGCCGTTCGGGAACATGGCCATCAAACGGCAGGTAGCGCAGCAGGCTGTTGCTGGGCGGGTGTTCCGGCACGGCGGTGATGGGCAGGACGGTCACGCCGATGCCGGCGGCGACCATGTGGCGGATGGTTTCCAGGGACGAGCCTTCGAAGGTGCGCTGGATGCCGTCGCTGGCCGCTGAAAAGCGTGACAGCTCAGGGCAAACCTCCAGCACCTGGTCGCGAAAGCAATGGCCGCTGCCCAACAGCAGCATGGTCTGCTGCTTCAGGTCCTGAGCGTCGATGGATTTTCGTTGGGCCAGTTCGTGGTCGTTAGGCACGGCGACGATGAAGGGTTCGTCGTACAGCGGCTGCATGACCAGGCCCGCTTCGGGCAGCGGCAGCGCCATGATGGCGCAGTCGATTTCACCCTGTCGCAACAGTTCCACCAGGCGCACGGTGAAGTTCTCTTGCAGCAGCAGCGGCATTTGCGGGGTGCGGCCGATTTGCACGGGAACCAGTTTGGGCAGCAGGTAGGGTCCGATGGTATGGATGACGCCCACGCGCAAGGGGCCGGCCAGCGGGTCATGACCCTGTCGCGCAATCTCTTTGATGCTGGCGCTTTCTTCCAGCACCTTCTGCGCCTGCGCGACGATGCGTTGGCCGATGGGGGTAACGCCCACCTCGGCGCCGCCGCGTTCGAACAGCGTCACGCCCAGTTCGTCTTCCAGCTTGCGTATCGCGACCGACAGCGTGGGTTGGCTGACGAAACAGGCTTCGGCGGCGCGCCCGAAGTGGCGTTCGCGCGCGACGGCAACGATGTACTTGAGTTCGGTGAGAGTCATGGTGGACTACGCCCCCGGGGGTTGCGCGCGGGCCTTGGGGCCTGCGCTGAGGTGATTCAGGTTAAGTGCGGGCCGCATCGCATCAGGTCCGCAGGAAGTCTTCGCGACCACGCATCCAGCGCGTCAGATGCGCCTCGACCGCCGCGGGGTGTTCGGCCCGCAGCCATACCGCCGCATCGCGCGCGTCTTCCGCAATGGCGGCGTCGGTTTCCAGGTCGGCAAAACGCAGCAGCGCCATGCCGGATTGCCGCGTGCCCAGGAATTCGCCAGGGCCGCGCTGTTCCAGGTCGCGCCGGGCAATCTCAAAGCCGTCCGACGTTTCAAACATGGCGCGCAGGCGTTCGCGCGCTACTTGCGACAGCGGCGTCTGGTAGAGCAGCACACAGACCGATTCGGCGGTGCCGCGCCCTACCCGCCCGCGCAACTGATGCAGTTGCGCCAGGCCGAAACGCTCGGCGTGTTCGATGACCATCAGCGATGCATTGGGCACGTCCACGCCCACTTCGATGACGGTGGTGGCGACCAAGAGGTCAACCTCGCCTTCGCGGAACGCCTGCATGACGGCGGCTTTTTCTGCTTGAGGCAGGCGGCCATGGACCAGGCCAATGCGCAGGTCAGGCAGGTCAACCCGCATGCCTTCATAGGTGTCCACCGCCGTCTGCAGTTCCAGGGCTTCACTTTCTTCCACCAGCGGACAGACCCAATACACTTGCTGCCCGCCACGCGCCGCCTGGGCGACGTGGGCAATGACTTCTTCACGCCGCGCGTCTGAGACCAGCTTGGTCAGCACGGGGGTGCGGCCCGGCGGTAATTCGTCGATAACCGAGACGTCCAGGTCCGCGAAGAACGTCATGGCCAGCGTGCGCGGAATGGGCGTGGCGCTCATGTTCAATTGATGTGGGACGATGCGTCCGCGCACGGTTTCGCCCTTTTTGGTCAGGGCCAGGCGCTGGCCGACGCCAAAGCGGTGCTGCTCGTCGACGATGGACAGGCCCAGGCGATGAAATTCAACGTGGTCCTGGATCAGCGCCTGCGTGCCCACCACCAGTCGCACGCTGCCATCAGCGGCGGCAGCGGCGGCTTCGCGGCGGGCCTTGGCGGTGAGGCTGCCACTTAGCCAAGCCACATTCACGCCCAAGGGCTGCAACCACGACACCAGTTTGCGAAAGTGTTGTTCGGCCAAAATTTCGGTGGGCGCCATCAAGGCTACTTGCGCGCCGCCGGCAATGGCCTGCGCGGCGGCAATGGCGGCGACCACGGTTTTGCCGCTGCCCACGTCGCCTTGCAACAGGCGGTGCATGGGATACGGCTTGGCCAGGTCAGCCGAAATCTCCTGCACCACGCGCTCTTGGGCGGCAGTCAGTTTGAACGGCAGGTTGGCGTACAGCTTGGCGACCAAACCACCCGGTTCATTGCGCACCGGCAGCGATTCCGCTTCCTTGATGCGGCGGGCGGCGCGCGCGGCGGCTAGCGACAGTTGTTGCGCCAGCAGTTCATCGAACTTGATGCGGCGCCAGGCGGGATGCACGCGGTCCAGCAGCGCTTGTTCGGACTCGCCCTGCGCGGGGGTATGCAAGGCGCGGATGGCCGGTTCGAACGGCGGCAGGTCGTAGCGTTGCAGGGCTTCCTGCGGCAGCGTGTCAGACAAGTCGGCACGATCCAGCGCCTGGGCGATGGCGCGGCGCAGCGTCAGTTGCGGCAGGCCTTCGGTGGAGGGGTAGACCGGGGTCAGCGCAGTGGGCAATGGTGCGTCGGCATTGGTCATGCGCGGGTGCACCATCTGACGGCCGAACAGATTGCTGCGGACTTCCCCGCGCGCGCGCAGGCGCTTACCGACGCTGATCTGCTTTTGCTGGCTGGGATAAAAGTTCAACCAGCGCAGTTGAATTTCGCCGGTCTCGTCCGCCAACGTGGCGGTGAGTTGGCGCCGAGGCCGGTACTGCACCTCGGATTTTGTGATCTCGCCTTCCACCTGCCCGGCATAGCCCGGCCGCAAGGCGCTGATCGGAATGACGCGGGTTTCGTCCTCGTAGCGCAGCGGCAGATGCAGCACGAAGTCCTCGGGCAACACCAGACCCAGATTACGAAGCTTGCGCTCTGTATCCGTCATGGGTTTGCCGGCGCCGTTTTTATCGGCGCCGGGTCGCTTGGAAGCCACGGCCGCGGCCGGCATGCTGGAACGAACCCCTGGAATGCTGCGTGCGGGTACGCCTTACAGAACCATGATGGCTTCGACTTCGAACTGCGCGCCCTTGGGCAGGCTGGCCACCCCAATGGTCGAGCGCGCCGGGAACGGCTGCGGAATGATCTCGGCCATGATGGAGTTGGCGGCGGTGAACTTGCCCAGGTCGGTCAGGAACAAGGTCAGCTTGACCACGTTGTCCAGCGTGCCACCGGCTTCGGTGATCACGGCTTGCATGTTGGCGAAGGCCTGACGCACTTGTGCGTCGAAATTCTCGGAGACCAGATCGCCCGTGCCCGGTTCCAGGCCGATCTGGCCCGACAGGTAGACAGTCTTGGTGCCGGTAACGGCAACCGCTTGCGAGTAAGGGCCAACGGCGGCGGGTGCGGCGTCGGTATGGATGATTTGCTTGCTCATGGGCGGAATCCTTGAGGTGACGGATAGAAGCTACAACTATCGAAGTTTATCCAGCAATAGACGTTTGCGAAAGTGGCCGAATGCCGCAGGGATGATTGAAGCCCTGTTTCATACCTCTGCCTGATGGCCGGCGCCGCCGATATCGCCCCGATGCGCAATCAACAAGTCCGCCAACGCCTGCGCGGCCACCGACAAGCTGCGGCCTTTGCGCTGCACCAGGTAAAGCGGCCGGGTCAGCGCGCGCCCGGCCAGCGGCACCACGCGCAAGTCCTGGCTGGCGAAATGAAACAGCGTCATGGCGGGCACAACCGACACCCCCAGCCCGGCGCGAACCAGCCCGGTCACGGTGGCCAGATGCTCCACTTCAAACACGGGCAAAGGCGCATCGGCGCCGAAGGCCTCGTCCAGATGTTTGCGCACACTGCTGCCGCGCGCAAGCTGAATGACGGGGTAGCGGGCGATATCCCGAAGCCGCACCTTGGCCTGCTGTGCCAGGGGATGATCCACCCTGCACACCAGAAAATACCGATCGGCATGCAGGAATTCGCTGTCCAGGTCCGTCATGTCGGCCCGGCGCGAGGCCACGGCGAAATCCACCTGCCCGCTTTGCACCATGTCCAGGCATGGGTCCAGCAAGGCGTCGCGCAAGTCCACCACGATGCCCGGATGCGCCTGTCCAAAGCGGGCCAGCAGGCCAGGCAACCAGCCCGCGGCCAGCGACGGCAGCGCGGCCAGCGCCACGCGGCCACGGCGGCGGGCGGCGTGGTCGCGCATGTCTTCCATCACCAGGTCCATGTCCGCCAGCAGGCGGCGCGCGGACGCATCCAGCACCCTGCCCTCGGCGGTCAGCTCAACGTGCCGGGTGTTGCGGTCAAACAGCCTGAGCCCGGCGCTGTCTTCCAGTTGCCGGATCAGCGCACTGAAGGCGGGCTGCGTCAGATGGCAGCGCTGCGCGGCCCGCGTGAAATGGCGTTCGTCGGCAAGCGCAACAAAGGCGCGCAGTTGCCGGGCAGATAGATTCATGGATTTTCTCTATCAATTAATCCGATCTTTCTATTTTACGGATGATCCGTGCATGCCTATAGTGGCCTGAAACCGCAAGGCCGACTGGACCTCTCATGCCTCAATCTCCCCTGCTTATCGGCTGTGCCTCTGGCTTTTCGGGCGACCGAAGCGATGGCGCCGCCGCCGTGGTGCGCACCCTGGCCGCACAGGGCGGCGGCACGCTTATCTTCGAGACACTTGCCGAACGCACGCTGGCGCTGGCGCAACTGGCGCGCAACGACGACCCCGATCGCGGCTATGAACCGCTGCTGGACGAGTTGGTGTCGCCGGTGTTGGCCGACTGCCTGCGCCACGGCATCAACATCGTCAGCAACTTCGGCGCGGCCAACCCCCAGGCGGCCGCCCGACGCATTGCGGCCATCGCACGCGAACAGGGCTTGCCCGTGCCGCGCATTGCGGTCATCCATGGCGACGCGCTGAACACGCCCGAGCAACGCGCCCTGTTGCAAGAACGCTTGGGCGCCGTGCTGGCCGGACACGACGTGGTCAGCGCGACGGCCTATCTGGGCGCTACGGAAATCGCAGAGGCCTTGGCGGCCGGTGCACAGGTGGTGGTGGCCGGCCGCGTGGCCGACCCATCGCTCACGCTGGGTCCGGCATTGGCTCACTTTGGCTGGGACGCGGCAGACTGGCCCCGCCTGGGCCGCGCCACCATGGCCGGCCACATGCTGGAATGCGGCTTGCAGGTGACGGGGGGCTACTTCTGCGTGCCGGGCCTGAAAGAGGTGCCCGACGTGCACGCTGCCGGTTTTCCCATTGCGCAGATTGATGCCGACGGCGAATTCATCATCGGCAAGGCCGACGCCACCGGCGGCGCGGTGGACGCCCGCACGGTAAAGGAACAGCTTCTGTACGAAGTCCACGACCCCGCGCGTTATCTCACGCCCGATGTGGTGGCTGACCTGAGCCAGGCGCGTGTCATGGAACTGGGCGGCAACCGCGTCGCCGTGCACGGCATCACCGGCCACGCACGGCCGTCCGAATTGAAGGTCAACGTCTGCTATCGCGGTGGGTGGCTGGCCGAAGCCGAGATCTCTTACGCTGGCGTGCAAGCCGAAGCGCGCGCCCGCCTGGCGGCAGACATCGTGCAAAAGCGGCTGGGATCCTCATTCACGTTGCGCGCCGACCTGATCGGCGCCATCAGCATCCTGGGCGACGACGCAGGCGAAATGCGCCGCGCGCTGCCCGATTCCCATGCGCGCGATGTGCGCCTGCGCCTGGCGGGCGAACACGCCGACCGCGGCCAGGCCGAACGCATCCTGCGCGAAGTCACGGCGCTGTACACCTGCGGCCCAGCCGGCGGCGGCGGCGTGCGCACCGCACTGCGGCCGCGGCTGAACATGCTGTCGTGCACCATCCCCCGCGACGCCGTACAAAGCGGCTGGAACTTCCTGGAGGCCATCGCGCCATGAGCCAATCGTCAAACTCGCAGGCCGTGCCGCTGTACCGCCTGGCTCACAGCCGCTCTGGCGACAAGGGCAACATTTCCAACCTGAGCCTGATCGCCTGGGACCCGGAGTGCTACGAAGTGCTGGCAGCGCAGGTGACCGAGGCGCGCGTGGCCGACTGGTTTGCGTACCGCCATCCCGCGCGCGTTACGCGCTATTTGCTGCCCACCCTGCACGCCATGAACTTCGTGCTGGAAGGCGTGTTGGACGGCGGCGTGAACGACGCACTGAACCTGGACACGCACGGCAAGAGCCTGTCTTTCCGATTGCTGGACCTGACGGTGGAGGTCAGTGCTGAACTGGCGCGCCGGCTGCCAGATGTACCCGGCGACCGTCCCCCGGCCGCCTGATTCTTTTCCACCCCCTATAAAAACATCACAGGAGACACAACATGCGCATTTCATCCAAGGGCCGCCTGGCCCTGTTGCTGGCCGCGGCCCTGCCTTTGAGCGCCCTGGCCCAATCGTTCCCCACCAAGCCCATTACTTTCATCGTGCCGTTCGCAGCCGGCAGCGCCACCGACCAGATCGGCCGCGCTATCGGCCAGGGCGTCACCGAGCAGACCGGCCAGGCCGTGGTCATTGAAAACAAACCGGGCGCCAGCGCGATGATCGGCGCCGCCGCCGGTGCGCGCGCCACGCCGGATGGCTACACGGTGCTGATTACCACGAACACCACCCACGCCGCCAATGAACACCTGTACAAGTCGCTGACCTATCACCCGGTGAAGGACTTCGCGCCGATCACCTTGCTGGGCAAAGGCGGCCAGATCATGGTGGTGAACCCCAGCTCGCCGGCCAAGACCGTGGGCGAGTTCCTGGCGCAAGCCAAAAAGCAGCCCGGCAAGCTGAGCTTTGGCAGCGGCAGCTCCAGCAGCCGCATCGCAGGTGAACTCTTGCAGCAGATGGCCGGTGTGCAACTGCTGCACGTGCCGTACAAGAGCAACCCGCTGGCGGTCACTGACCTGCTGGGCGGCCAGATCGACATGATGATTACCGACACGGCCACCGGCCTGCCGCAGGTCAAATCCGGCAAGCTGCGCGCGCTGGGCGTGACGGGCACGGCGCGCTCGCCGTTGGCGCCGGACGTGCCGACGATTGCCGAAGCCGGCGTGCCCGGCTACGAAATGGGCTACTGGTTCGCGGCCTACGCGCCGGCCGGCACGCCGCCTGATGTGGTCAAGCGCCTGAACGAACTGCTGGTCAACGCCACCAAGGCCAAGCCCGCCCAGCAGTTCTATGCGCAGACAGGCACCGACGCCGCCAGCTCCACGCCGGAGGAACTGGCGAAATTCCAGCAAGCCGAATCGAAGAAGTGGGGCGACATCATCAAGAAGGCGGGTATCCAGCCGGAATGATGCAGGCGCAGTGGGGCCACCTTGGCGCGTGGCTGGCCCCATAGCAAAAAACCCATCGCATGCGATGGGTTTTTTCTTCAAGCCCTGGACGGCTTGTCTATCGATTATTTATCAACAAACGCACGCTCAACCACGTAGTCGCCCGGCTGGCCCACGCCCGGCGACACAGTGAAGCCGCGCTTGTCGAGCATGGCGCTGATGTCAGCCAGCATATGCGGGCTGCCGCAGATCATGGCGCGGTCGGTTTCCGGGTTGATTTGCGGAATGCCGATGTCGTCGCACAGCTTGCCGTTTTCCATCAGTTCCGTAATGCGGCCCTGGTTGCGGAACGGTTCGCGCGTGACGGTGGGGTAGTACACGAGCTTTTCGCGGACGACGTCGCCGAAGAACTCATTGTTCGGCAGTTCTTTCTCGATGAAGTCGGCGTAGGCCAGTTCGCTGACCCAACGCACGCCGTGCACAAGAATGACCTTGTCGAAACGTTCGTAGATGTCCGGGTCTTTGATGATGCTCATGAAAGGCGCCAGGCCGGTGCCCGTGCCGAACAGGAACAGATGCTTGCCGGGCTTCAGATCATCGACAATCAAGGTGCCAACCGGCTTGCGGCTGACCAGAATGGTGTCGCCCTCTTTCAGATGCTGCAGCCGCGACGTGAGCGGGCCATTCTGCACCTTGATGCTGAGGAATTCGAGGTTTTCTTCGTAGTTGGCGCTGGCGATGCTGTAGGCCCGCAGCAGCGGTTTGCCTTCAACTTCCAAGCCGATCATGACGAAGTGGCCGTTGTGGAACCGCAAGGCCGCGTCACGAGTCGTGGTGAAGGAAAACAGGGTGTCGTTCCAGTGGTGCACGCTAAGTACGCGCTCAGTGTTGAAAGCAGCCATGTCGGATTCGTTGTATTAGGGTTGACCCTATTCTACAGGTCTTGTTGGGAACTTGTCTCATTATTCCGTAATACGCTTATGCCGTATTGATAGGGATCAAGCCTGGAACAGCCACCCCTTACGAAAAGTTGAATGCGCCTTTGCTTCCTGTTATTGTCGCGTTCTCAGTTGATAATCATTTTCGTTAGCAGACTGTTTTAAGCAGTGGAAAGATCAGGCTTTTCGCCCTGCCCTGTCCGCTAGCTGCCCTAGCCGGAGTTCCCGACATGACCAAGCGTCCCCAATTGAATTCGCTGCTGCGCGCCCTCGCGCTGGCAGGCGCCGCCGCCTTCACCGTTTCGGCCAATGCCGCCGAAGAAGTCAGCCTGTACACCACTCGGGAACCGAAGCTGATCCAGCCTCTGCTGGACGCCTTCACGAAAGAAAGCGGCATCAAGGTCAACACAGTATTCGTCAAGGACGGCCTGCTGGAACGCGTCAAGGCCGAAGGCGCCAAGTCACCCGCCGACGTGCTGATGACCGTGGACATCGGCAACCTGCTGGACCTGGTTGACGGCGGCGTGACGCAATCGATCAAGTCGCAAACCCTGGAATCCGTGATTCCCGCCAACCTGCGTGGCGCCGACGGCAAGTGGTACGCCCTGTCGCTGCGCGACCGCGTGCTGTATGTAGAAAAGGACCTGAAGCTGGAGTCCTTCCGCTACGAAGACCTGGCCGACCCCAAGTGGAAGGGCAAGGTCTGCATCCGTTCCGGCCAGCACCCCTACAACACCGCCATGGTCGCGTCCATGATCGCGCATGACGGCGCCGAAGCCACCGAAAAATGGCTGCGCGGCGTCAAGGCCAACCTGGCTCGCAAGGCCGCGGGCGGTGACCGCGACGTGGCTCGCGACATCCTCGGCGGCATTTGCGACATCGGCCTGGCCAACGCCTACTACGTGGGCCACATGAAGAACGCCCAACCCGGCACCGACGCGCGCAAGTGGGGCGATGCCATCAAGGTCATCCGCCCGACGTTCGCCAACGAGAAAAGCGGCGGTACGCACGTGAACGTCAGCGGCGCAGCCGTGGCCGCGCACGCGCCCAACAAGGCCAACGCCATCAAGCTGCTGGACTTCCTGGTGTCGGAACCCGCCCAGGCGCTGTATGCCCAGGCCAACTACGAATACCCCGTGCGCAAGGGCGTGAAGCTGGACCCGGTTATTGCCAGCTTTGGTGAATTGAAGGTTGATCCGTTGCCCCTGACTGAAATCGCCAAGCATCGCAAACAAGCCAGCGAGCTGGTCGACAAGGTCGGCTTCGACAACTGATCTTTCGATAGCCGCATGACGCTTATGGCGTGATGCGGCGGTCTGACAGTATTGGGCCTGTTCCCTTTTTTTGAAGGGAACAGGCCTTGCCATTGATGCCATCGACTTTGAAGTATGCACACTGAATCTTTGCCCCGGCCTTTGCCCCGGCCCATGCGCCTGCGCTGGACAGAACGCGGCGCGGGCTGGCTGGCGGGCGCCGGGCTGATCGCCCTGGCCGTGCTGGCCCCCGTGCTGACGTTGGGCTGGTGGGCGCTGGGCGGTGAACTGGCGCACTGGCAGCACTTGGCCAGTTACGTGCTGCCGCAAGCGCTGGCCAACACCGCGATGCTGCTTGCAGGGGTGGGCGTGGTCGTCACGCTGCTGGGCACGGGCGCTGCCTGGCTGGTGACCGCCTACGACTTTCCCACGCGCCGCATCCTGACCTGGGCGCTATTGCTGCCGCTGGCGGTACCCACCTACATCATTGCGTTTGCCTACCTGGACCTGCTGCACCCCATCGGCCCCATCCAGACCGCCATCCGCGCCCTGCTGGGCTACGACAGCCCACGCGATTTCCGCTTGCCTGACCTGCGGTCGATCTACGGCGCCATCTTCGTGCTGGGTTTCGTGCTGTACCCCTACGTCTACCTGAGCACGCGCGTCATGTTCATGACGCAGGCGGCCAGCCTGCTGGAAGCCGCGCGCACCTTGGGTGCCGGCCGCATCGCCGTGTTTTGCCGAGTGGCCCTGCCGCTGGCCCGCCCCGCCATCGTGGTGGGCGTCAGCCTGGCGCTGCTGGAAACATTGAACGACATCGGCGCCTCTGAATTCCTGGGTGTGCAGACGTTGACGGTGTCGGTCTATACCACCTGGGTCACGCGGTCCGACCTGGCGGGCGCGGCGCAGATCGCGCTGACGATGCTGGCCATCGTGATCGGGCTGATCCTGCTGGAACGCCATGGCCGCAAGCGGCAACGCTATGCCAACACGCAGCGCATGCGGCCAATGCAGGCGCGTCGGCTGCACGGGCCGGCCGCCGCCATCGCCGCCGTGCTGGGCTGGATCCCCGTCGTGCTGGGCTTTGTAGCACCGGCCTTGTACCTGGTCGTGGAAACCTACAAGCGCCTGCATCTGGTGGGCGGCGTGTCCGAGCAACTGATCAACGGCCTGAGCAACACGCTGATCGTGGCGTTCAGCGCCACCATCGTCACGCTGCTTTGCGGCTTGATCGTGGCTTGGGCCGGGCGCACCTTGCGCGAAAGCGCGGGATTCAACCCCGGCCGCGCCTGCGCGCGTATTGCCAGCCTGGGCTATGCAGTGCCCGGCACCGTGCTGGCCATCGGGCTGCTGACGCCTTTCGTGTGGATCGACACCGCGGTCGCCAAGGTCTTTGGCGGAACCGGGCTGTTCCTGATGGGGTCCATGGCTGCGTTGGTATGTGCCTACGTGATCCGCTTCCTGGCAATTTCCACCGGTGCGCTGGAAGCCGGCCTTGCGCGCATTCCGCCTTCGCTTGAGCAGGCATCGCGCCTGTTGGGGGAAAGTGCCGGCGGCACCTTGCGCCGCGTCCACCTGCCACTGCTGCGCCCCGCGCTGGCGGCCAGTGCCCTGCTGGTGTTCGTGGACGCCATGAAGGAACTACCGGCCACCCTGCTGCTGCGGCCCATGAATTTCGACACGCTAGCAACCTGGCTCTACGCCGAAGCCGCCCGCGGCACGTACGAGGAAGGCGCCGTGGCGGCGCTGGCGATCGTGCTGGCCGGCCTTCTGCCCGTCATCCTGCTGGCGCGCACCAATCTGAAAATGGGACATTGATCATCGTGCCCGATCTCTTAGAAATCGAACATCTTTCCCTGGCTTACGACACGCCCAAGGGCTTGAAGCCCGTTGTGCAGGACTTGTCGCTGGGCTTGCCCGTGGGCCATATCGGCTGCTTGCTGGGGGAATCCGGCTGCGGCAAGACGACGGTGCTGCGCGCCATCGCCGGCTTTGAGCCCGTGCGCGCCGGCCGCATCCTGTTGGACGGTACGGTGATCTCATCGCCAACCGAACAAGTCGCGCCCGAACACCGCCGCGTTGGCATGATGTTCCAGGATTACGCCCTGTTCCCGCACCTGACGGTAGCGCTGAACGTCGCCTTCGGCCTGCGCAAGCTGCCGCGCGATGAGCGCGCCCGCCGTGTCGAAGAAATGCTGACGCTGGTGGGCTTGGCCCATGCCGCCAACAGCTATCCGCACGAGATCTCGGGTGGCCAGCAACAGCGCGTGGCGCTGGCGCGCGCGCTGGCGCCCTCGCCCGACCTGCTGTTGCTGGACGAACCGTTCTCGAACCTGGACGTGGACACCCGCGAGCGCCTGGCGTTCGAGGTGCGAGACATCCTCAAGACGACCGGCCACACCGCCATCCTCGTCACCCACAATCAGGCCGAAGCCTTCGCCATCGCGGATCGCATCGGAGTAATGAGCCAGGGCAGCATCGCGCAGTGGGACACTCCCTACAACCTGCACCATCGCCCGAGTAACGACTTCGTGCGCGACTTCATCCGGCGCGAAGCGCTGGAAGAACAGCGCGAGCAGGCTTTCGCCCGCGGGCGCTGAACGTTACGCGATGCGCCGCCGGTAATCAGGCGCGCGGTTCGGGCAGCGGGATGAATTCCGTTTCGTCGCCCGGCACAACCTGATCAAAACGCGTGCGCTGCCAATCCTGCTTGGCTTGTTCGATACGGTCCTTGTTGCTGGATACGAAGTTCCACCAGACGTAGCGCGGGCCATCCAGGGGCTCGCCGCCGATCACGGCGAAGCGCGCTGCGGTAACGGCGCGGATCTGCACCGGGCGGCCGGGTGCAAAGACGACCAGCCGGCCGCTCTCAAAGACCTGCCCGTCGACTTCGACCGTGCCTTGCGCCAGGTAGGCGGCGCGTTCTTCGTATTCCGCCGGCAGCACCGTGGTGGCGCCGGCTTGCAGTTGCAGGTCGCCGTAGAAGAGCGGTGACAGCGTCTTGACGGAAGACGTCTTGCCGAACAGCGAGCCCGCCACGACCTGGGCGCGCACGCCCTCGCCTTCAATCACCGGCTGCGCGTCCAGCCCGTAGTGCGTGAAGCCGGGGTCCGTTTCTTCGTATTTCGTGGGCAGGCCCACCCAAATTTGCAGGCCACAGAGGCGTTGCGGCGACAGGCGGGCTTCGGGCGACGAACGCTCGGAGTGCACAATGCCGCGCCCCGCCGTCATCCAGTTCACTTCGCCGGGAAGAATGGTCTGCGTATGGCCAGCACCATCGCGATGCACCATCGACCCTTCATACAGATAGGTGACCGTGGACAGGCCGATATGCGGGTGCGGCCGCACGTCGATGCCGGTGCCTACGTCGAAATCGGCGGGACCCATGTGGTCCAGGAACACGAAGGGCCCGACCGTACGGCGCTGGGCTGACGGAATGGCGCGCCGGACGGAAAACCCGCCCAGGTCGCTGGTGCGCGGCACAACGATGGTTTCGATCTGGCTTTCGCCTGCTTCGGACAAGGTGGACATGGTGTAGAGCTCCGCATGAATTGGCCAAGGGCCATCGTAAAAGAGGTCAGTGGCCATCGTAAGAAAAAAGCCATCGGCCGTCTTAAAAAGGCCCATTGGCCTCATCAATAACAAGCCGGGCGGAAACCGCTTCCGCCCGGCGCCCGTGGCTTACGCCAGGTCAAACACCAGCACTTCGGCCTTCTTCCCGGCCGACAGTTCGACACGGGTTTCATCCGTGATCGCTGCCGCGTCGCCGCCCGACAGTTCAACGCCGTTGACCGTCAAGCTACCGCGCGCCACGTGGACCCAGGCCCGGCGCCCCGCCGCCAACTTCAGCGTGGCGGATTCATCGCCATCAAACAGGCCGCCGTAAAGCCGCGCGTCTTGATGGATCTTCATCGAACCGTCTTCGCCATCGGGCGACACCAGCGCTTGCAGACGGCCACGCTTTTGCGCATCGCTGAATTCGCGCTCTTCGTATTCCGGCGCAATACCGGTCACGTCGGGCTCAATCCAGATTTGCAGCATGTGCGTTTCAGTGTCGGGCAGCGGGTTGAACTCGGAGTGCATCACGCCGCGTCCCGCGCTCATCCGTTGCACATTGCCCGGCTTGATGGTCGAGCCGCTGCCCATGCTGTCCTTGTGGGCGATGGCGCCGTCCAGCACATAGGTAATGATTTCCATGTCGCGATGGCCGTGGGTGCCAAAACCGCGTCCGGCGGCGATGCGGTCGTCGTTGATGACGCGCAGCGAGCCAAAGCCCATGTGAGCCGGGTCGTAGTAGTTGGCGAAGGAAAAGGTGTGAAACGAATCCAGCCATCCGTGGTTGGCGTGACCCCGTTCGTTAGCGCGGCGAATCGTAAGCATTGTGGACTCCTGTTTCAATAATATGAATGATTGTCGGGGTGCTGCGCCTGCGCTGTTTCGTTGCCGTTTCGCTGCACCCTTGGCATGAGTGATATTCTGCGCGCGTCAGATAGGCGTTTTGGCGCTATATTTTGACGAATTCGTTCAGATATTTTGAATGCTTACTTTTCGACCTGACATGCAGCCTATTACGCCTGAATTACTCATCCTGGTAGACGCCATCGCCCGCCACGGCAGCTTTGCCAAAGCGGCCCGCGAATTGGGTAAGGTGCCCTCGGCCGTGACCTATTCGATACGCAAGCTGGAAGATGGGTTGGACGTGTTGCTGTTCGACCGCTCAGGTCATCGCGCGCTGCTGACGCCAGCGGGCGAGGCGCTGCTGAAGGACGGGCGGCATGTGCTGCAATCGTTGGACGACTTGGCTTGCCGCGTCAAGCGCATCGCCACGGGGTGGGAAGTGGAACTGCGCATTGCCGTCAGCGCGGTGCTGCCATGGCGGCCACTTTATGACCTGATCCAAGAATTCCAGACGCTGGAAAGCGCGACCACGCTGCGGTTTTCCAGCGAGGTGCTAAGCGGCAACTGGGATGCGCTGACGTCCAACCGCGCGGACCTGGTCATCGGCGCAGGGGCCAATGCAGAGCCCACCGGGCCGTATCGATCGCAGGCCATCGGCACGACCCAGTTCGGTTTCTGCGTGGCGGCGCACCACCCCTTGGCGTCCTTGCCGCAACCCCTTAGCCGCGCGGACATCACGAAGTACTGCGCGGTGGTGGTGGCGGATACGTCGCGCAACCTGCCGCCGCAATCACGCGGCATCCTGGCGGATCAAGCCACGCTGGTCATGCCATCAATGCAGGCGAAGGTTGACGCGCAGGTGCGGGGATTGGGATGCGGTTATTTGCCGCTGACAATGGCTGCGCCGTATTTGGCGCAGGGGTTGTTGGTGGTCTGCGAGACGGATGAAGGGATGTCTCTGACGGAACATGTGGCTTACGCCTGGCGTGCGGAAGCGCCGGGGGAAGCGCTGAAATGGTGGCTGCAGAAGCTGAAATCGCCGAGGTTGTGTGAGAGTTTGTTGGGGATGGGGTGATGGGTTTCGCGCGATTTATGGCGGGGTTCTTGCTGCGATATGAACGCGCTGCACCCATCCTACAAGGTGCGCAGGATGGGTCCCGCCATGCCGCCCAGAAGAATCTGGGCGCCCATCGCGCGCAACCCATCACTCGTCCTCAATTCCCAATTCCCGCAATTTCCGCGTGATGGTGTTCCGTCCGATCCCCAATCGCGATGCGGCTTCCACGCGGCGGCCGCGGCTGGCGTCCAGGGCGCTTTGCAGCAGGATCTTTTCAAACTGACGGGTCAGCGTGGCCATCACCGCTGGCTCACCGCGTTCCAGCCGGTACTGCGCGTCGCGCAGCAGGGAATCTTGCCAATTGCGCGGTGCGCCCTCGTCAATACCCTGCCCTTGCCCCGCCTGCACCACCGTACCGATGCCTGAAATCGGCGCGGCCGGACGCAACGGCGCCAACGCGGGCTGTTGCTGCTGGTGTTCCAGCGCGCGGATTTCCGGCGGCAGGTCGGCCCGGTCCACGGTCTGGCCGGGGGCCATGACCGTCAGCCAGTGGCAGAAGTTCTCCAACTGCCGGACGTTGCCCGGAAAGTCGAACTTGGTCAGCACGGCCAGCGCATCCGGCGTCAGGCGCTTGACCGGCACCCCCAGCGTGCGGGCGCTGGCAGTCAGAAAGTGCTGGGCCAACGCGGGGATATCTTCCACGCGCTCACGCAAGGGCGGCAGACGCAACCGGATCACGTTCAAGCGATGAAACAAGTCTTCGCGGAACAGGCCCTGCTCAACACGCTGTTCCAGCGGCTGGTGGGTGGCCGCCACGATGCGCACGTCCACGCGCACCGGCTGCGCGCCACCCACGCGATAGAAGCTGCCTTCGGCCAGCACGCGCAGCAAGCGCGTCTGAAGTTCAATCGGCATATCGCCGATTTCGTCCAGGAACAGCGTGCCGCCATGCGCTTCCTCGAAGCGGCCACGACGCAAATTGTTGGCGCCGGTGAACGCACCGCGTTCGTGGCCGAACAATTCGGCTTCCAACAGGTCGCGCGGAATGGCCGCCGCGTTCAAGGCCACGAAGGGCCCGTTGGCGCGCACGCCGCTGCCGTGCAGCGCACGGGCCACCAATTCCTTGCCCGTGCCAGATTCGCCGGTGATCAATACCGTGACCTTGGACTGAGCCAGCCGGCCAATGGCGCGGAACACTTCCTGCATGGCGGTGGAAGACGACTGCGTCATCATCCAGCGTTCGTTGTTCTGCGCGCCCTCGCCTTGGCCTTCCGGGCTTTCGGGCTGTGCGGATTCCTGCATGGCGCGCTGGATCAGCGCCACCGCTTCGTTCACGTCGAACGGCTTGGCCAGGTAATCAAACGCGCCGCCCTGGAAGGCGGACACGGTGCTGTCCAGGTCGGCGAACGCGGTCATCACAATGACCGGCAAGCCGGGATGGCGTTCTTTCAACTGGCGCAACAGCTCCAAACCATTGCCGCCAGGCATGCGGATATCGGACACCAAGGCGACGGGCGTTTCGCGCGACAGCGCTTCCAGCACGTCGGCCGATTGGGAAAAACTACGGGTGGGGACTCCAGCGCGGGCCAGGGCCTTTTCGAGGACCCAGCGGATGGCCTGGTCGTCGTCGACGATCCATACGGGTTTCATCAGTGTGCGGGCTCCATCGGTAGGACCAGGCGAAACTCGGTACGCCCGGGTCGGGATTCAAATTCGATGATGCCGCCGTGCTGTTGCACGAAGTCCTGGGCCAGGCTCAAGCCCAGCCCGGTACCGCCGGCCCTTGCCGTGACCAGCGGGTGGAAAATGCGGTCGCGGATGTGGTCCGGCACGCCGGGACCGTTGTCGATGATGGACAGCACCAGCGCCAGCCGATGTTGCCGGTGCGCCAGCATGACCTGCCGGGCCACGCGGGTGCGCAAGGTGACCACGCCAGGTTCCGTCTGCGGGCCTTGCGGCCGCGCAACCAGTTCCTGCGCGGCGTTGCGCGCCACGTTCAGCACCGCCTGCATCAGGCGGGCGGCATCGCCCTTCAAATCTGGCACCGAGGCGTCGTAGTCGCGCAGGATGGTGACATCGTTGCGGAACTCGGCCTGGATCAGCGCGCACACGCGCTCGCAGATTTCATGGATGTTCACCGGCCGCGCATTCAGCGGCACACGTTGCGGGCCGCTCAGGCGGTCCACCAGCGCCTGCAGGCGGTCGGCTTCGGAAATAATGACTTGGGTGTATTCAGCCAGCGCCGCGCTGGGCAGCTCGGCTTCGAGCAATTGCGCGGCGCCGCGCAAACCGCCCAGGGGATTCTTCACTTCATGGGCCAGATTGCGCAACAGCTCGCGGTGCGCTTCTATTTCGTCCACCAGCCGATGATTGCGGTCGGCCAGCACGCGCTGTTCTATCTCGCGGGTTTCGATCAATACCGGCCAGCGTTGGCCCGTCAACCCCACCGTGGTGACCGCGACTTCGACGGATTCGGCGGCGCGGCGCAACGAGGCCAATTGCCTGACGTCGGCGTACCTGCCTGCGGCGGCGCGGTCAATGGAGGACTGGATGTTTTCTGGGGTGTCGAACAACGTGGCGGCGGAGTGCCCGGCCAGTTGCTTGCGTGAGCGGCCGAACAGATCTTCGGCGGCGGCGTTGGCGTATTCAATGTGGCCGCGCTCGTTGACCAGGAAAACGGACGTGGCAAGCAGATCGAGAGCTTCTACATTCATTTTTCAACGTACCCGAATGACAGGGGAAAAGCGGAACGCGCCCGCGACGGCGGCGCCGGAACCCGGCGCCCTGCCCGCCAGGCGTGATGCCTGGCGGACAAACCGTCGAGCCGCGACCTGGTGGTGCGCGATGTGTGGGCCCTGGTTTCTGCCACCATCATCGCGCTCCCCCCCGCCACAGCCTCTAAAGGATCAGAGGCTGTAGTACATGTCGAATTCGACCGGGTGCGTCGTCATGCGCAGACGATTCACATCGCCCATCTTCAGGTCGATGTAGGCGTTGAGCATGTCGTTGCTGAACACGCCACCACGGGTCAGGAATTCGCGATCGGCGTCCAGGGCTTCCAGCGCTTGTTCCAGCGAGGAGCACACGGTCGGGATCTTTGCGTCTTCTTCCGGCGGCAGGTCGTACAGGTTCTTGTCGGCCGGATCGCCCGGGTGGATCTTGTTCTGCACGCCGTCCAGACCGGCCATCATCAGGGCCGAGAAAGCCAGGTACGGGTTGGCCAGGGGGTCCGGGAAACGCGCTTCAACGCGGCGGCCCTTCGGGTTGCCAACGTACGGAATGCGGATCGAGGCCGAACGGTTGCGGGCCGAGTAAGCCAGCTTGACCGGGGCTTCGTAGTGCGGAACCAGACGCTTGTACGAGTTCGTGCCCGGGTTGGTGATGGCGTTCAGGGCGCGGGCGTGCTTGATGATGCCGCCGATGTAGTACAGCGCAAATTCCGACAGGCCGGCGTAGCCGTTACCCGCGAACAGGTTCTGGCCATCCTTCCAGATGGATTGGTGCACGTGCATGCCGGAACCGTTGTCGCCAACGATGGGCTTGGGCATGAACGTGGCGGTCTTGCCGTAGGCGTGGGCCACGTTGTGCACGACGTACTTGACGATCTGGGTCCAGTCGGCGCGCTGAACCAGCGTGCTGAACTTGGTGCCGATTTCCAGTTGGCCGGCGCCGGCCACTTCATGGTGGTGCACTTCAACCGGCACGCCCATTTGTTCCATCAGCAGGCACATTTCCGAACGCATGTCCTGGAACGAATCAACCGGGGGAACGGGGAAGTAGCCGCCCTTGACCGCGGGACGATGGCCGGTGTTGCCGCCTTCGAATTCCAGGCCGGTCGACCACGAGGCTTCTTCGGACTTGATCTTGACGAACGTGCCCGACATGTCGGTGTTCCAGGTCACGCCGTCGAACACGAAGAATTCGGGTTCCGGACCGAAGTAGGCGGTGTCGCCCAGGCCGGAGGACTTCAGGTAGGCTTCGGCGCGCTTGGCCAGCGAACGCGGGTCGCGGTCATAGCCCTTCAGGTCCGACGGCTCAACGACGTCGCACGACAGGATCAGGGTCGGCTCTTCGCGGAACGGATCCAGGTTGGCGGTCGAGCAGTCGGGGATGAGCAGCATGTCGGACGCTTCGATGCCCTTCCAACCCGGGATCGACGAACCGTCGAAAGCCTGCCCGCTTTCCAGCTTGTCTTCGTCGATCGCGGAGGTGGGCACGGAAACGTGGTGCTCACGGCCAACCGTATCGGTAAAGCGGAAATCCACGAACTTGACTTCGTTATCGGCGATCTGTTTCAGGACGTCTTTCGGGCTTGCCATGTCATCTCCATTAGATAAAAGGGTCGAGGGCTTTGCCGCTCGACTGGCATAAAAGAGGGAAGCAATAAGCGTGCCAGCTTTTCCCTAGGGAATCCCGGGGGAAAACCGCACGCTTATGGAAACACGCAGCACCATCATGGTGCAAAAGATGGAGCATGATTGCTCCGTTTTGGTGCAAAAGCAACTACAGGAACATTTCCTGCAAGTCGTTCAGAAACCGCCAGCCCAAGGGCGTGGCCTTTAAACGTGTCGGATCCGCGTCCAGCAAGCCCCGTTTCGATGCTGCCTCCAATTGGTGCGCAATGGCGGCAAGCGACAAACCGGTGCGTTCGTTGAACGCCGTGGCCGGCACCCCGTCCTTCAGGCGCAGCGCGTTGAGCATGAATTCAAAGGGCAGTTCGTCCGGTCCGACCTGCCGGCTTTCGGCCAGGTGGCTACCGTCGCGCGCCATGGCTGCCTGCATCCAGGACTCCGGATTGCGCAGCCGCGCCTCGCGCACGATACGGTCATGAAATGACAGCTTGCCGTGCGCGCCGGGGCCGATGCCCAGGTAGTCGCCAAATTCCCAGTAATTCAGGTTGTGGCGACAGCGCGCGCCCGGCTTGGCATAGGCAGACACTTCATAGCGTGCCAGGCCGGCTGCGGCCAGTTCCGCTTCGACCGCGTCTTGCATGGCCGCGCTGGTGTCGTCATCGGGCAGTTCCGCGGGCGGGAACTTGGCGAAGACGGTATTGGGTTCCATCGTCAGGTGATACAGCGACAGATGCTCGGTGCCAAACGAGATGGCCTGGCGCAGGTCCGCCACACAGGCATCCAGGCTTTGGCCGGGCAAGGCGAACATCATGTCCAGGTTCACGCGCGAGACGGCGCGCTGCGCCATGTCGATCGCGGCGCGCGCCTGCGCGGCATCGTGGATGCGCCCCAGCTTTTGCAGTTGCGCGTCGTCAAAACTCTGGATACCCAGCGAGAACCGCGTAACGCCGCTTGCGGCATAGTCACGGAAGCGGCTGGCCTCGGCGGTGCCGGGGTTGGCTTCCATGGTGATCTCGGCGTCTGGCCAAAGGTTCAGACAGGCGCGCAGCATGGCCAGCAGTTCGTCCAAGCCGGCTGACGACAGCAGGCTGGGCGTGCCACCGCCAATGAAGACGGACACCACCTGCCTGCCCCAGATGGACGGCAGCGCCTGTTCAAGATCACTGCGCAAGGCGTCCAGATATGCGCGTTCGGGGATTTCTCCTGCCGCGGCATGGGAATTGAAATCGCAATACGGGCATTTGCGCACGCACCACGGCACGTGCACATAAATGGATAGCGGCGGCAGGCTGGTCAGCGTCGCCCCAGGCGGCATGCGCACGCGTGAGGGCGACGCGCCCATGTCGTTGCGGATGGGAATGGTGATGGACATGCGGTTAAGCGTGGCTGAGTTTGCTCAGCAGTTCGCGCAGGGCTCGGGCGCGATGGCTGACGCGGTTCTTTTCTTCGGGGTCGAGCGAGGCCGCGGTCAGCGCCATATCGGGCAGGTAGAAGTGCGGGTCGTAGCCAAAGCCGTTCGCGCCTTCGGGCTGGTCGATGATCTCGCCGTGCCACAGGCCTTCGCCAATGATGGGACACGGGTCGTTTTCCGACCGCACCAGGGCCAGCACCGCCACATACCAGGCGTGGCGGTCGGTCACGCCCGCCAGGTTGCGCACCAGCAGCGCGTTATTGGCCTGGTCGGATTTTTCGCCACCGTGCATCTTGGCGTAGCGGGCCGAATACACGCCGGGCGCGGCGTCCAAGGCGGCCACGCACAGGCCGGAGTCGTCGGCCAGAGCCGGCAGGCCGGTCAAGCGGCTGGCATGGCGCGCCTTGGCAAGGGCATTTTCAACAAAGGTCACATGCGGCTCTTCGGCTTCGGGCACGCCGAGCTCGCCTTGAGGCACGAGTTCTACGCCCAAGGGCGCGAACAAGGCGGAAAACTCACGCAACTTGCCGGCGTTGTTGGACGCCAGCACGATGCGGCGCAGGGATTCGGGAATCTTGGGGGAAGTCATGGGGCAAATTGTATAGGGCGCGGGGTGGCGCGCGGCCCCTGCCCCCGCTCATAGCAAGGGGAAACCTCGGTTGACACCCATGTAACAGCACTTGAAGATTGCGCGTCGCGCGCAGCGGCAACAACGCAGACATATTTTGTTGTCACCATGACCAATCTTGTCACTGATCGTATCTGAACGCCTCGGCGATGACCTCCCTTCACGCTCTGCCCCGGCCGACCCCGGCCCGCACGCCATTCACTTTGCCGGGCGACGCGCCCGCATCC
Source organism: Achromobacter spanius (assembly GCF_002812705.1). Lineage (NCBI taxonomy): Bacteria > Pseudomonadati > Pseudomonadota > Betaproteobacteria > Burkholderiales > Alcaligenaceae > Achromobacter > Achromobacter spanius. The sequence goes on from NZ_CP025030.1 coordinate 4,329,444, forward strand.
GTCGGCTTGGCCGGCATCTTGCAAGATCGTCTACTTCGGCCACGCTACCAGCCCGTGGTTGACCTGTCCCACACCCGCATCTACGGGCACGAAAGCCTGATACGCGGCCCCGCCGACACGGCCCTGCACTTTCCGGACGCGCTCTTTGCCGAAGCCCGGCGCCGGGGCCTGCATCCGCAGTTGGAACTGGCCAGCTTTCGGGCCGGTGCCCAGGGTTTCCACAGCAACGAAGCGTCCGGCAAGCTGTTCCTGAACCTGTCGGGGTCAGCGCTGCTTCATTATTGGACGCTTTGGGGCGGCGATATGCCGCAGCAGTTGCTTAAGGATTGCGCGCTGCCCGCCTCCAGCATCATCGTCGAACTGACCGAGCAAGATCCGCTGTCGGATCACATGCAGGAACTGGGCGATGCGTTTGCCTGCCTGCGCGAGCACGGCATGCGTATCGCGCTGGATGACTACGGCGTGGGCAACTCGAATTTGCAGTTGTGGGCCGAAATGCAGCCCGACCTGGTCAAGATCGACCGCTACTTCTTCGATGGCATTGGCCACGACGACCGCAAGCAAAGCATGGTGCGCGCCATCCTGAAGGTGGCCCAGCACTTGGGCACGGCCATCGTGGCCGAAGGCATCGAGACCGCCGAAGACCTGGCCATGGTGCGCGAGCTGGACATCCGCTATGCGCAAGGCTGGTACTTGGGCCGGCCTGAAGAAACACTGCTGACCGAACTGACCGCGCCCGTGCGCGATTCGCTGCGCGTGCGCAGTACCGCCCCCTTGTCGCAACGCGCGGCCGGCGGCACGGCGGCCAGCCTGCGGGTGGAAGCCCCGGCCGCCTTGCTGGACAAACACACCAACGATGACGTGCACCGGCTGTTTATCGAACAAAAAAACATGCACGCCGTGGCGGTGGTCGACGCCGACAACCGGCCCGTGGGCATCATCAACCGGCGCGACTTTTCGGAACACTACGCGCAGCGCTACACGCGCGAACTGTTCGGCCGCGACCGCTGTTCAACCTTCATGAACGCCGAACCGGTGCTGGTGGACCTTAACGTGTCCATCGACCAGCTCAGCCATGTGCTGATTTCGGAAGACCAGCGCTACCTGATGGACGGCCTGATCATCACGCGGGATGGCCGTTACGACGGCCTGGCAACCGGCGAAACGCTGGTGCGTTCCGTGACCGAGATGCGGATCGAAGCGGCGCGCTACGCCAACCCGCTGACGTCCCTGCCCGGCAACATCCCCATCAGCCGCCACATTGCAACCCTGCTGGAAGACGCGGCCGACTTCACGGTTTGCTATGGCGACCTGAACAACTTCAAGCCCTTCAACGACGTATACGGCTATTGGCGCGGCGACGACATGATCATGCTGACCGCCGAGGTCATCAAGCAACATTGCGACCCCTTGCGCGACTTTGTCGGCCATGTGGGCGGCGATGATTTCGTGGTGCTGTTCCGCAGCCCGGACTGGGCCGAGCGCGTGCAGCGCATCATCACGGAATTCAACGAACAGGCCACGGCCCTGTACGACGACCTGGGCCGCAAGAATGGCGGTATCGAAGCGGAAGACCGCTACGGCGTGCCGCGCTTCTTCCCCTTCGTCACGCTGGGCGTGGGCGCGCTGACCGTCACCCCCTCACTATGCGAGCGCATCCGCCCGGAGGACATCGCGTCGGCCGCCGCGAACGTCAAGCACAAGGTCAAGCATGGGAACCTGTCGCTGGTGATCGAGCGCTACACCGGCGGCGTCCTGCCCGACCTGGCCGCGTAACTGGCCAATCGAGGCCTGCACGGCGGAGGCGTTCTGCGCCGCCTGGGCGATCTGGAACACGGCCACCGCCCGGCGCAGGCCTTGCGCCTGGATCTCCAGGGCCGCTGCCGCGGCGGCGGTCTGCTCGACCATGGCGGCGTTTTCCTGGGTGGATCGTTCAATGTCGGCCACCGCGTCGTTCACCGACGCAATGCCCGCGGCCTGCTCGGCCGTGGCGTTTGAGATTTCGGCCACGATCTGCGTCACCCGGTCCACCGACACCACCATGTCCCGCATGGTGTCGCCGGCCAGGTTCACTTGACGCACGCCGGCCTGCACGCGCTCGGCGGAGTCTTCCATCAGCCCCTTGATTTCCTTGGCCGCCTGCGCGCTGCGTTGCGCCAGCGAACGCACCTCGCCCGCCACTACCGCGAAACCCTTGCCCTGCTCGCCCGCGCGGGCCGCCTCGACGGCGGCGTTCAAGGCCAGGATGTTGGTCTGAAAGGCGATGCTATCCACCACGCCCACAATTTCACCGATGCGGCGCGCGCTGTCGGCAATGCCCTGCATGCTTTGCACGACCTCGTCCACCGCTCGCCCGCCGCGCTGGGCCAGTTGCGTGGCGCTTTCCGCCTGGCGGCTGGCCAGGTCGGCGTTGCCCGCCGTGAGCTGGACGGTGTGGGCCAACTGCGTCATGTTGGCGGCGGCTTCCTGCAAGGACCCGGCCTGGCGCGCGGTGCGGTCGGACATATCCGCCCCGCCTGCCGCGATCTCACCCGAGCCGGTGTGGATTTCCTCGACACCATGGCGCACCGACGCCACCGCCGCCGACAGCCCCGTTTGCATGCGGCGCATGGCCGAATACAGCACGCCGATTTCGTTATCGCCGCGCATGGCGATGGCGCCGGTCAGGTCGCCATCGGCAATGCGGTCGAAGTGCGCGCCGGCCTCGTTCAGCGGGCGCAGAATGCCGCGCCGAAACGCCAGCCGGATCAGCACGGCCAGCAACAGCACCACCGCCAGCACCACGCCGGCCACCATGATGACGCGCTCCAGGGTTTGGCTGGCGCTGGCAACGGCGGCCTGGCCCTGCTCGCGTGCGTAGGTCTGATAGGCGTCCGCCTGCTTAACATAGGCCGCGCCGCTGGCGGGCAGCACCTTGTCCACCAGCCGGTTCACTTCGATGCCGTTCCATCCTTGCGTCGCCTGCAGCATGGGGGCCAGGGTCTGGTCCGCGAAGGCGGTGTACGCGGCCAGCAACTGTTCAAACAACGGACCGCCTTGCGCGCTGGTATCCGGATTGCCGCGCAGCCGCGCAAGGCTCTCGCCCGCCTGCTTGAGCAGCGCCTCAGCCTGCGCCAGGGATTGGTTGCGCGCCTCTTCCAGCCCGCCTTCCATACTGGTCTTGGCGTCGGCCAGCGCGGCGCGCGCCTGGAACAACCGGCTGGTCATGTTGGCCAGGTCGCTGGCGCGTTCGATGCTGCCCCGGCCCAGGGCTTCGATGTCGGCGCGGTTGTCGCGCAATACCGCGATGCCCGCCGCCGCCGCTATCGCAAACAGCAACACGAACAACGCCAGAATGGCCGATACCGCCGTGGTGACCCTAAGATTTTTCCGCATATCCATCCGTTTAAAACCGGGCGCCGTGGGGCGCAGTGCCATGGATTATGGACAGGCAGTTTGGCAATTTCTTGACACAACTGCCGTGACGACTGACTAACGCCCGTCATGAAAGTGCGCTTTTGCGAACAGGAACCCCGTATTAAGGAATTGTGAATTGGCACGGCCGCGCCCATGCGGCACATTCGATGCTGTACCGATCCATTCTTTTGCCTTTCACAAGACCCACTACACCCCTATGCCCCACGCCTCACACGACTATCAGGACATCCGCGAAGCCGTGCGCGATCTTTGCGCGCAATTTCCTGGCGAGTATTTCCGCAAGGTTGATGAAGAACGCGGCTACCCCGAAGACTTCGTCCGCGCACTGACCGAGGCCGGCTGGCTGGCCGCGCTGATTCCCCAGGAATACGGCGGTTCAGGCCTGGGGCTGACCGAAGCGTCGGTCATCATGGAAGAGATCAACCGCAGCGGCGGCAATTCCGGCGCCTGCCACGGCCAGATGTACAACATGGGCACCTTGCTGCGCCACGGGTCAGAAGCGCAGAAGCGCGAGTATCTGCCGCGCATCGCCGCGGGCGAACTGCGGCTGCAGTCGATGGGCGTGACCGAGCCCACTACCGGCACCGACACCACCAAGATCAAGACCACCGCCGTGCGCCGTGGCGACCGCTACGTCATCAATGGCCAGAAGGTCTGGATTTCGCGCGTGCAGCATTCGGACTTGATGATCTTGCTGGCGCGCACCACGCCGCTGGACCAGGTCACGCGCAAGTCGGAAGGCATGTCGATCTTCCTGGTGGACCTGCACCACGCCGTCAAACACGGCATGACGATCCGCCCCATTCCCAACATGGTCAATCACGAGACCAATGAACTGTTTTTCGACAACCTGGAAATTCCCGTCGAAAACTTGATCGGTGAAGAAGGCAAAGGCTTCAAGTACATCCTGGATGGCCTGAACGCCGAACGCACGCTGATTGCCGCCGAGTGCATCGGCGACGGCTACTGGTTCGTGGACAAGGTCACCGCCTACGCAAAGGAACGCATGGTGTTCGGCCGCCCGATCGGCCAGAACCAGGGCGTGCAATTCCCGATCGCCCGCGCCCACATCAACGTGGAAGCCGCCAGCCTGATGCGCTATGAAGCCTGCCGGCTGTTCGACGCGCACCAACCCTGCGGCGCGCAGGCCAACATGGCCAAGCTGCTGGCCGCGGATGCGTCGTGGGAAGCCGCCAACGCCTGCCTGCAGTTCCACGGCGGGTTCGGCTTTGCCACCGAATACGACGTGGAACGCAAGTTCCGCGAGACGCGGCTGTATCAGGTGGCGCCCATCTCGACCAACCTGATTCTGTCTTACGTCGCCGAACACATCCTGGGCTTGCCCCGTTCCTTCTGACCCGACGCCAATGCCCATGACCGTGACCAAAGACACCCCCCACCTAAGCGCCGAACTGGCCGCCTTTGCCGCCAACCTGCGCTATGAAGACATCCCGGCGCCCGTATTGCGCCGCGCCGAAGATCTGTTGCTGGATTGCCTGGCGTCGATACTCGCCGGCGCGTCGGCGCGCGCTGTGTTGGCCATAGACCGCTATGCCGCTGCGATGGGGCCGACCGATGGCCCCAGCGAAGTGCTGATCAACCGCCGCCGCACCACGCCGCTGTTTGCCGCCATGGTGAACGCGGCGGCGGCCCACGTGGTGGAGCAGGACGACGTCCACAATGGCTCGGTGTTCCATCCAGCCGCCGTGGTGTTCCCGCCCGCGCTGGCGGTTGCGCAGGCGCTGGGCAGTTCGGGGCGTGACCTGTTGGTGGCGTCGGTTGCGGGCTATGAAGTGGGCATCCGGGTGGGTGAATTCCTGGGGCGCTCGCACTACAAGATTTTCCACACGACGGGCACGGCCGGCACCTTGGCCGCCGCCGTCACCACCGGTCGCCTGCTCAAGCTCACGCCCGAGCAGATGCTGCACGCCTTGGGTTCGGCCGGCACACAGGCGGCCGGTCTGTGGGAGTTTCTGCGTGATGCGGCCGACTCCAAGCAACTGCATACGGCCAAGGCCGCAGCCGATGGCATGACCGCCGCGTACCTGGCGCGCGAGGGCTTCACCGGCGCGCGCCACATCCTGGAAGGCCCGCAGGGCATGGCGGCGGGCATGTCCACGGATGCGGACCCTTCCAAGCTTTGCGACCGTCTGGGCGAACGCTGGGCCTTGGCCGAGACGTCATTCAAGTTCCATGCTTCGTGCCGTCACACGCACCCGGCGGCGGACGCCTTGCAACAGGCGCTGCGGGAAAACAAGCTGACGGAGACGGATGTGGAACGCGTGGTGGCGCATGTGCACCAGGGCGCGATCGATGTGCTGGGCCCGGTGGTCAACCCGCAAACGGTGCACCAGTCCAAGTTTTCAATGGGCACGGTGCTGGCGCTGATCGCCCGGCAAGGGCGTGCGGGGCTGGCGGAATTTGATGCGGGGCTGGATGACCCGGCGGTGGCGGCGTTCCGGGGGAAAGTGGAGATGGTGCTGGACGCCGAGGTCGACAATGCCTATCCGCAACGTTGGATCGGAAAAGTCACCGTCACCACACGCGACGGCCGCACGCTGCACGGCCGCGTCGACGAACCCAAGGGCGACCCCGGCAACACCCTGAGCCGCCCGGAAATCGAAGACAAGACGCTAAGCCTGGGCCGCTACGCCAACGCGGCGACGGAACAGGAGTTACGTAGCCTGATCGACAAAATCTGGGGTTTGGAAAAGGCAGCCAAGGTAGGCGCCCTATTACCCAAGTAGGATGGGTGCAGCGCGAGATTCCGATTCAATAGAAAACTGAATCCAAACGCACGAAACCCATCAAGCAGCGGTGAAGCAAAGGCCAATTCCCGCAAAAAAACAGCGGAGCCAGATATCACCGCCGAACGATGGGTTACGCGCGTTTCCCAGCCGAATTCTTGCCATCCGCCTCCCGCGCTTCACCCATCCTACGTTGCAAGCAGCCAAGCATTGCCCCGTAGGATGGGTGCAGCGCGAGATTCCGATTCAATAGAAAACTGAATTCAAACGCGCGAAGCCCATCAAGCAGCGGCGAAGCACAAGCCAATTCCGCAAAAAAACAGCGGAGCCAGATATCACCGCCGAACGATGGGTTACGCGCGTTCCCCAGCCGAATTCTTGCCATCCGCCTCCCGCGCTTCACCCATCCTACGTTGCAAGCAGCCAAGCATTGCCCCGTAGGATGGGTGCAGCGCGAGATTCCGATTCAATAGAAAACTGAATTCAAACGCGCGAAGCCCATCAAGCAGCGGCGAAGCACAAGCCAATTCCGCAAAAAAACAGCGGAGCCAGATATCACCGCCGAACGATGGGTTACGCGCGTTCCCCAGCCGAATTCTTGCCATCCGCCTCCCGCGCTGCACCCATCCTACGTTGCAAGCAGCCAAGCATTGCCCCGTAGGATGGGTGCAGCGCGAGATTCCGATTCAATAGAAAACTGAATCCAAACGCACGAAACCCATCAAGCAGCGGTGAAGCAAAGGCCAATTCCCGCAAAAAAACAGCGGAGCCAGATATCACCGCCGAACGATGGGTTACGCGCGTTTCCCAGCCGAATTCTTGCCATCCGCCTCCCGCGCTGCACCCATCCTACAAAGGTCGCGGCAGCGCAGCGCATAGGTCATACCAGCGCAGCCCGCTGCGCCCGGACCAGGCTCGCGATTCCGCCTTCCGCCAACACCAGCATGGTGTCCAACTCAGCGCGGGTGAAGGTTGCGCCTTCGCCGGTGCCTTGCACTTCCACGAACGCCCCGCTGCCCGTCATGATGACGTTGACGTCGGCGTCGCAGGCGGAATCTTCCTGGTAGTCCAGGTCCAGCACCGAACGCCCTTGCACCAAGCCCACGGACACGGCGGCGACGGCGTCGCGGATCGGGTTTACCGCCAGGTCGCCGCGCTTCATCAGCAAGGCCACAGCGTCGGCTGCCGCTACCCAGGCGCCGGTGATGCTGGCGCAGCGGGTGCCGCCGTCAGCCTGCAGCACATCGCAATCCAGATGCAAGGTGCGTTCGCCCAGTGCGCGCATGTCGAACACGGCGCGCAGGCTGCGGCCGATCAGGCGTTGGATTTCCTGCGTGCGGCCGCTTTGCTTGCCGCGCGCGGCTTCGCGGTCACCGCGCGTATGCGTCGCGCGCGGCAGCATGCCGTATTCTGCCGTGACCCAGCCTTCACCCTTGCCCTTCAAAAACGGCGGCACCTTTTCCAGCACGCTTGCCGTACACAGGACATGCGTGTCGCCCGCCTTCACCAGTACCGAGCCTTCGGCGTAGCGCGTGAAGCCGCGCTCCAGGCTGAACGGCCGCAATTCGTCGACGGCGCGGCCAGACGGACGGGCGATGGTGGGCGTAGTGGTCACAGGCAGACTCCAGACAGAAATAGGGTTCGCGGCATTGTACGGGCAGCCGCCGCAGGAAATCCCGGCTTGGAGTATCCTGCCGCGATATATCCGGTTCAATAAACAGACTCGCCCCCTTTACCAGGATGCCGCGGGTCCCGGCGCAACCGGCTCTTACCCCAAGCTTCACCAGGACACGCCCATGATTCGCAGCATGACCGCCTTCGGCAACGCCCGAGCAGACCTAGAACAAGGCACGCTTGCCATTGAACTGCGCAGCGTCAACAGTCGCTTCCTTGATTTGTATTTCCGTTTGCCCGACGAACTGCGGCACGTTGAAACGCCGCTGCGCGAGCTGTTGACGGCCAACCTGGCGCGCGGCAAGGTCGAGATCCGTGTGTCGTTCACCCGCAATGCCAGCACCGACCTGTCCAATCTCGATCCGGCCTGGCTGGAAAGCCTGGCCGAGCAGCTCCAGGCGGCCCGCCGCATTGTTCCCGATATCTCTCCCCCCCGGCTGGTGGAACTGTTCAACTGGCCCGGCCAACGCGGCAACGACGCGCTCGACCCGCAGATCTGGGGCGCCGCTTGTTTGCAAGCCGCGCAACAGGCCCTGACGCAATTGCAGGAAGGCCGCGCGCGCGAAGGCGAACGCCTGGCGGGCATGATGCGCGAGTGCGCCGATGGGGTCGCCCGTGTAGTCGACATCGTTCAGGCGCATCTGCCGCAGTTGCTGTCCGACCATCGCGACAAGCTGGCTGCCAAGCTGCGCGAAAGCGTGGAGTCGGCGTTTCCGGGCGGTTTCACGCACATCTCGGGCACGGAATTGTCCGAGCGCCTGTCGCAGGAAGCCAACCTGTTTGCGCTGCGTATTGATGTCGCGGAAGAACTGTCGCGGCTGCGTTCGCACCTTGAGGAATTGCGTCACCTGTTGACCGATGGCGGCGGCAAGGCGGCATCGGGCAAGAAGCACGCCGGCAGCGCCGGCAAGCGCCTGGATTTCCTGTTCCAGGAAATGAACCGCGAAGCCAACACCCTGGGTTCCAAGGCAGGCAGCATGGACGTGACGCGCGCCGCCATGGATCTGAAACTGCTGATCGAGCAAATGCGCGAACAGGCGCAAAACATCGAGTAACGCGACGCGCGTTGCCAATGCTTCAAGGCCGCGATAGCGCGGCCTTTTTGCATTTCAGACTTTTCCTATTCGGGCGCCCACGCGGGCATGTTGTCATGGCGGGTTTACTTTCAGGACGTACCGATTAGGAATCGCCATGTTCCGCAAGACCTTTCTGCCGCCCGTCGCCAACCTGCTGGCCTTCGAAGCAGTCGCCCGGCGCAACAGCGTGTCGCGCGCGGCGGATGAGCTCCACCTGACGCAAAGCGCGGTATCGCGCCAGATCCACCAGCTTGAAACGCAGTTGGGCGTCACGCTGTTCCATCGCGTGCGCCAACGGGTGGTGTTAAGCGATGCCGGCCGCGCCTATGCCTCGGAAGTGCGCATCCTGCTGCACCAATTGTCCGATGCCACGCGGCGCACCATGGCTTGCACCCGGCGCGACCAGCTCAACCTGGCGGTGCTACCCACGCTGGGCACGCGCTGGCTCATTCCCCGCCTGGGGGACTTCATGGCGCGCAAGCCCGAGGTCACCATCAACTTCACCTCGCGCACCCTGCCCTTCGAGTTTTCGCAAGAGCCGTTTGACGCAGCCATCCACTTTGGTGCGCCTTACTGGGCCGGCGCCGTGTGCGAATACCTGATGCCCGAAGAAGTGATTGCCGTGTGCAGCCCCGGCTATCAACGGCGCCATGGCATCCGGCATATCGCGGACCTGGACCAGGTGGTGTTGCTGCACCAGACCTCACGCCCCGCGCAGTGGGCCACGTGGTTCGACCAGCACGGCGCCAGTTCGGCGCGCGCCATGCAAGGCCCGCATTTCGAACAGGCGGCAATGCTGGCGCAAGCCGCCGCCTCAAGTCTGGGCACGGCGCTGCTTCCCCGCTTCCTGGTTGAACGCGAGATCGACTCGGGCGAACTGATCCAACTGTTCCCGCAAGTGCTAAGCAGCACCGACGCCTACTATTTCGTCTATCCCCAGGCGCAGGCGGACACGCCGCTGGTGCGCGAATTTGGCGCATGGATGCTTGAGCAGTGCCGGCCCATGGCCTGAACGCGGCCTGGCGCTGGCGGTGTGTCGCCCTTGGGGCGCGCGCCGGCGCCTGTTACGCCTAGCGCGCCTCACCCTTTGCGGGCTCTCCGCGCAAGGCTGAATCCAGATATTCACTACGCGCGCGCGGTTCCGGGAAGCGCATGTTCCGATAACTGATGAAACGCGACCCCCGCGCCAGGCGGTAGCCCAGCCAAATCAGCAGGAACAGCGGAATGCCGATATAGGTGGCCACCACGCCGCCCCAATCGATGCGGTCTTGCAGAAACGCCTGGTAGTTCTGGCCCAGCGTGATCACCAGGCACAGCACGAAGGCGAAGATCGGGCCGAAGGGAAAGAACGGCGACACATAAGGCAGGTCAGCCAGGCTATGGCCTTGCTTCACATACCCGCGTCGGAATCGATAGTGGCTGATGGCGATGCCCAGCCACGCGATAAAGCCGGTCATGCCAGACGTGTTCAGCAGCCAGATGTACACGGCGTTCGGGCTGAAGATAAAGGTGAAGAAGCACAAGGCTGCCACCACCGTCGTGGCCAGCAGCGCCCACAGCGGCACGCCATGGCGCGAAATTCGGCCAAAAATGCGCGGCGCCTTGCCTTCCCGCGCCAGGCTGTACAGCATGCGAGTGGCGGCGTACATGCCCGAATTGCCCGCCGACAACACCGACGTCAGCACCACGGCGTTCATCACGGAGGCCGCCCCCAACAGCCCGGCGCGTTCGAAGATCAGCGCAAACGGGCTGACGCTGATGTCTTCGACGTCGTTACGCAGCAGATGCGGGTCGGTGTACGGGATCAGCAGGCCGATCACCAGAATCGCCATGACGTAGAACAGCAGAATGCGCCAGAACACCTGGCGAACCGCGCGCGGCAGGTTGCGCGCCGGGTCCTTGGATTCGCCCGCGGCGATGCCGATAAGCTCGGTGCCCTGGAAAGAAAACCCCACTACCATCGCCACGCCGATCAAGGCGGCGAACCCGCCGGCGAAGGGCGCATCGCCCACCGTCCAGTTGGCCACGCCGCCGGTTTCGCCGCCCCGGATAATGCCCAACAGCATCATCACGCCCATGGCCACAAAGCCCAGCACGGCCACGACCTTGATCAGCGCAAACCAGAATTCCGCTTCACCGAAGCCGCGCGCCGACATCGCGTTCAGCCCGAAGGTAATCGCCAGGAACAAGGCGCTCCAGTAGAAGCCCGGCACGTCGGGAAACCAATAGGCCATGACGAGCTGCGCGGCCACCAGGTCCACCGCCACGGTTACCGCCCAGTTGTACCAATAGTTCCAACCCAGCGCGAAGCCGAAACCGTCTTCGACGTAGCGCGCGCCGTAAGTGGAAAACGAACCCGACACGGGCATGGCGGCAGCCAGTTCGCCCAGGCTGGTCATCAGGAAATAGACCATCACGCCGATCAGCACGTAGCCCAGCAACGCACCGCCCGGGCCCGCGGTGGCGATGGTCGCGCCCGAGGCCACGAACAGCCCCGTGCCAATGGAGCCACCTACCGCGATCATTGTCAGGTGGCGCGCGGACAAGGTGCGCCGCAGCTCCGAAGGCGCACTCGCCTTCGCCGCGCGCGTGCCGCCGGAGCGGCGTTCATCATGTTCCGAGGGGGCCAAAATGCATTCCTTCACGTCTTGAAAGCGTCCGCGCATTTGCCGCGCGAAAGCCTGGGGTTACCGAGCAACGCGCGAGAATAGCGCAAACCCGCCCGCCGCAAAAACGGCGAGCGGTTTGGGGACGGATCAGACCTACTGGAAGGCCGTTTCCATGAAGGTACGCAGCTTGCGCGAATGCAGGCGTTCAGGCGGCATGTCGCGCAGGCGCTCCAGCGCGCGGATGCCAATTTCCAGATGCTGGTTGACCTGCCGTCGATAGAACACGCTGGCCATGCCGGGCAGTTTCAATTCACCGTGCAGGGGCTTGTCGGATACACATAGCAACGTGCCATAAGGCACCCGAAAGCGAAAGCCGTTCGCGGCGATGGTGGCCGATTCCATGTCCAATGCAATGGCTCTGGACTGCGCAAAGCGCTCGACCAGTTCAACGTGGTCGCGCAGCTCCCAGTTGCGGTTGTCGATGGTGGCCACGGTGCCCGTGCGCATGATGCGTTTCAGGTCCCACCCCGACAGCCCGGCAACCTCTTCCACCGCCTGTTCCAAGGCCACCTGCACCTCGGCCAGGGCGGGCACCGGCACCCAGGTGGGCAGGTCATCGTCCAGGACGTGGTCTTCGCGCACATAGCCGTGCGCCAGCACGTAGTCGCCCAGGCGTTGGGAATCACGCAGGCCGGCGCAATGGCCCAGCATCAACCAGGCGTGCGGACGCAGCACGGCGATGTGGTCGGTAATGGTCTTGGCGTTGGACGGGCCCACGCCAATATTTACCAGCGTGATGCCGGAGTGGTCACTGCGCACCAGGTGATAGGCGGGCATTTGCGGCAGGCGCACGCCCTGGCCTTCGTCGCCCGGGCCGTTTTCGCCACGCCGCGTGATGCGGTTGCCCGGCTCGACCAGCATCTCGTAGTCTTCGTTGCCGCTGGCCATCAGTGCGCGAGCGCGCGCGCAGAATTCATCGACATAGAACTGGTAATTGGTGAACAGCACAAAATTCTGAAAATGCGCCGGCGCGGTGGACGTGTAGTGCTGCAAACGGTGCAGAGAATAGTCGACGCGTTGTGCAGTAAACGGCGCCAGCGGCTTGGGCTCACCCTCTTTGCCGCGCCAGGAACCGTTCACGATGGCGTCGTCGGTGACAGCCAGGTCAGGCACATCGAACAGGTCACGAAGCGGGCGCTTCAGCGCTTCCAGGTGTTCACCTTCGACATAGGCGCCTTCCGGAAAGGCGAAATGCAGCGGGATGGGGGAATCGGATTCGCCCACTTCCACCGCCACGCGGTGGTTCTGCAACAGTTGACCCACTTGTTCGATCAGGTAGTCGCGGAACAATTCGGGTTGGGTGATGGTGGTTTGGTAAATGCCGGGTTCGGCCACATGGCCGTAGGACAGCCGCGTGTCGATCGGGTCGTAGGTTTCAACCACGATACGGATTGCCGGGTAATACGCGCGGGCACGCTCGGGGCCGTTGCCGGGGCCTTTGAGCACTTCGCGGAAAGCGGCGCGCAGGAAAGCCGTGTTGCGCGCGTAGATTTCGGACAAGCGGTCGACGGCGGCCCGCGCATCCTGGAAAGGTTCGAAGGGCAAGGCGTCGGGCCGGTTCATGGAAGACAAAGGGTGTACTGCGTTCATCATTGAGCTCTACTCCGCTTCTTTTCTGTCTTATCGCTGTCTTATCGGGTATGTCGACGATTATGCCCGAGCCCTACGCGCCTGAAGTGACACATTCAGCCCTTTGGCGACTAGGCAGGCATCGCGCGCACGGACGAAACGATATATCATTCCGTACTTTATTTTTGCCCTAGACGGATGCGTTTTCAGCTTCCCCCACCCCGCAACACCCCACTGCGATTCACGCGGTGGGTGGTGCTCGGCTGGGTGTGCGCCTGCCTGCTGCTGGCGCCTGTCGGCAACCTTCGCCACGCGCTTACCCACCTGGGCGAGCCGCCCGCCGCAAGCCAAGACGACACCCATCCACAAGACAAGCCGGGCCATTGCGACCTGTGCGATCTCTGGGACCTGCTGGATGCGCCGCTGCCGTCGTCGTTTCATTGGAATGCGGCCCCTACCGCCACCTCCACGCCCGCGTTCGCAGCGCCAACCAGCGCCATCGCCATCAGCGGCACCTGGTTCCAATCCCGCGCCCCGCCCGTCCAGGGCTGAAATCCGCAAGCCTCCCCTTTTCTGATTTCATCCGCCGGCCCTTGCGCCGGCTCCTGGATTGCCACCATGAGTTTCCCGACCTATTCCGCCGGGGCGCGTGCCGCGCTGCGCGCTGTTGCCATGCGCCCGTTGACGCTTGCCTGCCTGGCTGCCTTGCCCTACGCCCTACCCGCCGCCGCGCAGGCGCAAACCCCGTCCGACGCCGCCACGCTGGCACCCGTCGTCATTACCGCCAATCCGCTGGGCAGCGACGCGCTGACCACGCCCGCCAGCGTGCTGGAAGGCCAAGGCCTGGCGTTGCGCCGCGCCTCGAATCTGGGTGAAACACTGAACGGGCTGCCCGGTGTGTCCACCACCAGTTACGGCCCCATGGTGGGCCGGCCGATCATCCGCGGGCTGGACGGCGACCGGATCCGCCTGTTGAACAACGGCGTCGGCATGCTGGATGCGTCGTCGCTGTCGTTCGACCACGCCGTGCCGCAGGACCCGTTGTCGATGAACCGGGTGGAGGTGCTGCGCGGCCCCGCCGCCCTGCTCTACGGCGGCAACGCCATCGGCGGCGTCGTCAACACCGTGGACAACCGCATTCCCACCGAAGCCATCGACGGCATCCATGGCGAGGTGGGCGGCAGCTACGGCGGCGCCAACAATGACCGCAACGGCGCCGTGCAACTGGAAGGCGGCGACGGCACCTTTGCCATCCACGCCGATGTGTTCGGGCGCAAGACCGACACGCTGCGCATTCCGGGCTATGCGCGCACGGCGCAGCAACGCGCGGCCGACGGGCCAGATACCGATCAACCCCGCGGCCGCCTGCCCAACAGCGACGGCGAGGCCAGCGGCGGCGCGTTGGGCATGTCATGGACAAGCGATCACGGTTACGCAGGCTTGTCCTACAGCGGTTACGACGCCAACTATGGTTCCGTCGCCGAAGAAGACGTGCGCATCAAGATGCACCAGGAACGCTTCGGCGCGGCCGGCGAGCTGCGTGACCTTGACGGGCCGTTCAAAAGCATCAAGCTCAACTTCGCCTACACGGACTACCAGCACAAGGAAGTGGAAGACGGCGAAACCGGCACGGTGTTCAAGAACCGGGGCTATGAGGCGCGAATCGAGGCGCGCCACGCCGACATCGGTCCGCTGCACGGCGTGCTGGGCCTGCAGTTCGGGCAGACTCGCTTTTCAGCGCTGGGCGACGAAGCGCTGGTGCCCACCACCGACACCGATTCCGCCGCGCTCTTTGCGCTGGAGGAATGGGACCTGACCGACCGCTTTACGCTGTCGGCCGGCGCTCGTATCGATCACACGCAGTTGACGCCGACGGCGGGCGGCAACGACCGTTTCGACGGATCCTCGCGCCGCGACTTCAACGCGGGCAGCTTTTCGGTGGGCGGCATCTACAAGCTGGACAGCCGCTGGTCGGTCGCCGCCAACGGCGCCTATACCGAGCGCGCGCCCACCTTCTACGAGCTCTACGCCAACGGCCCCCACGCCGCCACGGGCCAATACCTGGTCGGTGACCAGAACCTGGGCAAGGAACGCGCGTGGTCGGGCGACCTGTCGTTGCGCTACAAAAATGACACCGACCACGGCAGCATCGGGGTGTTCTACAGCAGCTTCTCCAACTATCTGGCGGAAACGAACACCGGACGCTATCGCAACGACGACGGCGACGTGGTCGCGGTGGGCGACGACGACGCATTGCCCGAGGCGCGCTACCAAGGCGTGCCCGCCCGCCTGTACGGCCTGGAAGCCGAAAACGTGACGCGGGTCTTGCAGCGTGATGGCCATACCCTGGACCTGGGCTTGTCTGGCGACTACACCCTCTCGCGCAACCGGGATACGGGCCGTTCGCTGCCGCGCATTCCGCCGCTGCGCCTGCGCGTGGCGCTGGACTACGGCTACGGGCCTTACAGCGCGGGGGTGAGCGTGTCCAAAGCCTTTGCCCAACACGACCACCCGGCCAACGACACCTCCACCGCCGGGTACTACAGCCTGGACGCCAACGCCGGCTACCGCTTCAAGACCATCGGCGTGCAGTGGGAGGCCTACGTGCGCGGCTTGAACCTGACCAATCAGGACATCCGCTACGCCACCTCGGTACTGCGCGACGTGGCGCCGGAAGGCGGACGCGCCGTCATGGTGGGCTTGCGCGGCAGCTTCTGAGGCGCGGCTTGTTGAACTGTGGGTGGCTGAACGGTGGCTGGCTGAAGGGCCGCTTATCAAAACCCAACTTTTCAAGCCACGAATGCTGCAACCGTTACGTCGTTTCCCTTGGCGAAGGTAACGGTTGCACCCAAATTTTGCTGCATTGCACTACAAATGTAATGAAACTTTATTCCACTATAATTCAACAGCTTCCGAGGCCTTTTGCGTCCCGAAGCCACCCCTTTCCGCCGGCTTGCCCCCTCTGGGCGAAGCCATGCCGCCTACTCCGATTTCTGAAGTGACGTAATGACGCCGCCTACGCGAAAAGTCCGAATTGCCAATTTCCGCATTCCCGTTTTTCTATCTGCCCCCCTTCTTGCTCTGACCCTCTCGTGGATACCAGGCGCTGCTCAGGCCTCCCTGCCCACCGAGCAAGCCCGCCCCACGCTCAGCGGCCTGCGCCTGGCGCAAGAGCCCACCGTGCCGACCTTGCGTGAACGTGTCGTGCAAGCGGGCCTGGACGCCATCGGCACTCCCTACAGTTGGGGTGGCGACGACGCCGAAGGCTTCGACTGCAGCGGCTTGGTGCTGTATGTCTTCCGCGAGATCGCAGGACTTGAACTTCCCCGTACCGCCCGCGCCCAGCGCAGCGAAGGGAAGTCCGTACCTAACAAGCAAGAACTGCGTCCGGGCGACCTGGTCTTCTTCGCCACCCGTGGCCGCGGCGTAACGTCGCACGTGGGCATCTACATCGGCCAGAACAAATTCGTCCATGCGCCTCGGCGCGGCACCAAGGTGCGCGTCGACGAAATGAAGAACCCCTACTGGACCAAGCGCTACGTTGGCGCGCGGCGCTATCTGGACACCACGCAGGGCCAGATGCTGGCGCAAGCCTCGCGCTAAGGAATCGCGTTCAGGCATTGGGGACGGCGAACCAGCGCAAAAAAAGGCGCCCGTTGGGCGCCTGGCATGTCAGGGATATCGAAGCCTGCCAGGCAATAGCCGGCAGGCTTCGTGCATTCAGCCCCGGCCCACGAAGGGCATGTTCGTAGCCATGATGGTCATGAACTGCACATTGGCATCCAGGGGCAGGCGCGCCATCGCGGCGACGGCTTGCGCCACGTGCGCCACATCCATGCGCGGCTCGACCTTGGTGCTGCCGTCGGCCTGCAGGATGCCGGCTGCCATGCGCTCGGTCATGTCAGTCGCGGCGTTGCCGATGTCGATCTGCCCGCAGGCAATGCCATAGGGGCGGCAATCCAGCGAGATGGATTTGGTCAAGCCGGTCACGGCGTGCTTGGTAGCCGTATAGGCAATGGAAAACGGGCGCGGCGCGTGGGCGGAAATAGACCCGTTATTGATGATCCGGCCGCCCTGCGGGGACTGCGCCTTCATCACACGGATGGCGGCTTGCGCGCACAGGAACATGCCGGTCAGGTTGGTGTCGACGACTTCGCGCCACACCGACACGGGCAGTTCTTCAATGGGCATGGCGGGCGCGCCACGGCCCGCGTTATTGAACAGCACGTCCAGGCGGCCATATTCACGCTGCGCCGTGTCGAATAGATCACGCACGGCGTGTTCGTCCGAGACATCGGTAGGCACCACCAGGGCGCGCACACCATCTTCGCCCGCTGCCGTGCGGGTGGCCTCGAGCGGATCGCGCCGACGGCCCGCCAGCACTACCCGATAGCCTTGGGCCAGAAATTCCAGCGCTACCGCACGTCCAATTCCTGTCCCTGCGCCGGTTACCAGGGCTACGCGCGGCGGTTCGATCTCGTTCGTATGCATCGAATTCTCCTTGTTATCAATCGGCGAGATGCTACCGCAATCATTCTTGCGAAGCTGCAAGCAAAGTTTCCAACGCGGACACAATGCGGCGCGACCGCTTGCAAGCAGAAGAAACGCGGGCGGCCGACATCAAGCTGCAAAAGGCGCGCGATCGGTCACAAGTCTTTATATAATTTGCGGGAATTAGCTTATTACCCAAAATCCAATAACGAGTTACGGAGCAGGCAACCATGACCCCACGGTCCCTACGCGCCACGCTGCTGGCAGGTCTGCTATGCGCGACGGTTGCGCATGCGCAGGGCGCGCCTGACGGCAAACAGATCAGCATGCAAGGCGCCAACGGCGCTCCCGCCTGTATTACCTGTCACGGCGCACGGGGCGAAGGCAACCCGGCCGCGGGCTTTCCGCAACTGGCGGGTATCGGCGCCAAGTATCTGGCGGAACAACTGGAAGCCATGGCCAACGGTTCGCGCGTGAGCCCCATCATGGCTGCGACCGCCAAGGCTCTGAACCCCGCGCAGCAAGAGGCCGTGGCCCGCTATTACGCAGGCTTGCCCTCCCCGCTCAATACCGACCGCCTGGCCGCGACGGCCATGCACCCGGTCAAGCCGGCCGACACCGGCGCGTGGCTGGCCACACGCGGCGCCTGGGACAAGAACGTGCCCGCCTGTAATCAGTGCCACGGGCCAGGAGGAATCGGCGTTGGCGAAAACTTCCCTAGCCTGGCGGGACAACCGGCCGCCTATATCGCCGGCCAGTTGCGCGCGTGGCAGCAAGGCCAGCGCCCGCCCGGCCCCTTGGGCTTGATGCCCGCCGTGGCCACCCGCCTGAGCGACGCGGAAATCGACGCCGTGTCGGCCTATTACGCCGGCCTGCCCGCCGCCGCGGATCAACTTGCCACGCAATCGCCCGCCAACCAAGGGAAGACGCAATGAAGCCCTGTTCGATCTTCCGCGCGGTGCGCAGGGCCGGGTTCACCGGCGCGCTGCTCGCCTCGCTGTCCACTCTATTTTTTGCGCCGTCCACCACGTTCGCGGCCGACACCCGCCCAACCTTCACGCCGCCTTCCGCGGCCTCGTTGCCGGACACCGACTTCGGCAAGATCGTGCGTCAAGGCGAACAGATCTTCCTGCATACCCCGCAAATGGCGGGCAAGTTCGTGGGCAATAACCTGAACTGCGTCAGTTGCCATCTGGATGCCGGACGCAGGCCCGATTCCGCGCCGATGTGGGCAGCCTACGTGCTCTACCCGGCCTACCGCGTGAAGAACGAACACGTCAACACGCTGGCCGAACGCCTGCAAGGCTGTTTTCGTTTCAGCATGAACGGCAAGGCCCCGGCGGCGGATGACCCGGTGCTGACCGCGTTGCAAAGCTATATGTTCTGGCTGGCCAGCAAGGCGCCCACGGGCGTAGTGTTGGAGGGCCAGGGCTACCGCAAACTGCCCGCGCCCGCGCAGAAGGCGGACTACGTGCGCGGCAGCGAGGTCTATGCGCAGTACTGCGCGGTATGCCACGGGGCCCAAGGACAGGGTCAGAAGAATGGCAAGCACTGGGTGTTTCCGGCGCTGTGGGGCGCCGACTCGTTCAATTGGGGCGCCGGCATGCACCAGATCGGCAACGCCGCCGGCTTCATCAAGGCCAACATGCCCTTGGGCCAGGCCGGCATGCTGAGCGATCAGGAAGCCTGGGACGTGGCCTACTTCATGAATGCGCACGAACGCCCGCAAGACCCGCGCTACAAAGAATCGGTTGCGGCAACGCGAGCCAAATACCATGACTCGGACGATTCCCTCTACGGCATCGAAGTCAATGGCCATCTGCTGGGTAGCGATGCCCCACCGCCGGGCGGCACGCTGATCCAGGCGAATGCCAAACCGGCGAGTTGAGTCGCGTCCACCCAAAGGACATGAAAAAACACGCGGCGCGGCATCGGGTTTTCCCCTGCCGCACCGCGTGATTTGCTAGACTTCCGGTCTTAGCATCACACGCCGGTCATATTCATGCACGCCAATCCCGGAAACGTCTTCATGGTCGTCGCGCCCAGCGGCGCGGGCAAGTCCAGCCTGGTCAAGGCATTGCTCCAGCAAGACCCTTCCATCGAACTTTCCATTTCCTGCACCACGCGCGCGCCTCGGCCCGGCGAAGAAGATGGCCGTGAATACCGCTTCGTGTCCGCGGAAGACTTCAGGCAGATGCGCGACGGGCAAAATTTGCTGGAATGGGCCGAAGTGCATGGCAATTTCTACGGCACCCCACGCGACCGCATCGACACCGCCACGCGCGAAGGGCGCGACGTCCTGCTTGAAATCGATTGGCAAGGCGCGCGCCAGGTAAAACAGCGTTTTCCGGGGGCAATCGGCATTTTCGTGCTGCCGCCGTCGATCGATGAACTGGAAAACCGCTTGAAGGCGCGCGGCCAGGACGCGCCGCAAGTGATCGCGCGCCGGCTGATGGCCGCGGGCGGTGAAATCGCCCACGCGCCAGAATGCGAATATGTTATTATTAATCAAGAATTTAGCGTAGCCTTGTCGGAACTGATACAAATAGTCAGCGCCGCGCGGCTGCGTTTTTCGTCTCAGGCCGCCCGGCACGCTCAGTTGTTCTCACAACTTGGCATTCCCGCCGAGCACTGAGCCGACTGCATTCTCCCCAATAATCCATCAGCACCAGGTGTCCTAATGGCTCGCATTACCGTCGAAGACTGTCTGAATCAAATCCCCAACCGTTTCAAGCTCACGCTGGCCGCGACGTACCGCGCCCGCGAGTTGGCGCAAGGCCATGCCCCGCGCCTGGACAGCAAAGACAAGCCCACGGTCACTGCACTGCGCGAAATCGCGGGCGGCCTAACCGGCGTGGAAATGCTGCGTAAAGTTCCCACCTGATACTCTCCGGGGGGCGGCAAGTATGGCTTTTCCCGGGCTGAAGTACGCTTCATCTGGTCTGCTTGCCGCGCTACGTGCCGGCTCCCGTCTTGGGCGCCGCACGGGTAAGAAAAGCAAGAACCTCGCTACGCCACCGTCTGTCGCTGCGCAAGAAGCGGCGGACGCAACCGCTTCGCCGGTTGCTTCGCTGGCACCGCTGACCGAAATCATCGGCAGCTATCTCGATCCCAAAGATGTAGAACGTGTGCGCGAAGCCTATCGCTTCGCAGATCAGGCGCACCTGGGCCAATTCCGCGCCAGCGGGTCGCCCTACATTTCGCACCCGATCGCCGTCACTGAAATCTGCGCAGGCTGGAAGCTCGACGTCAACGCGTTGTCGGCCGCCCTGCTGCATGACGTGATGGAAGACCAGGGCATCGCCAAGCACGAGCTTGCCGAACGCTTTGGCCCTGAAGTCGCCGAGCTGGTTGATGGCCTGTCCAAACTGGACCGCCTGGACTTCGCCACGAAGGCCGAACAACAAGCCGAAAGTTTCCGCAAGATGCTGCTAGCGATGGCGCGCGACGTGCGCGTCATTCTCATCAAGCTGGCCGACCGCTTGCACAACATGCGCACGCTGGACGCGGTCAACCCCGAGAAGCGCCGACGCATCGCCCGCGAGACGCTGGATATCTATGCGCCCATTGCGCATCGCCTGGGCCTGAACCTGCTGTTTCGCGAACTGCAGGACCTATGCTTCGCGGCCATGTACCCGAACCGCTATCAGGTGCTGTACAAGGCGGTGCTGGCCGCGCGCGGCAATCGCCGCGAAGTCATTACGAAGATTGCCGATTCAGTGCGGGCCTCGCTGCCCGCCGCCGGTATCGAAGCCGAAGTCACGGGCCGCGAGAAAACGCTTTATGGCATCTACCGCAAGATGGTGGACCAGAAGAAATCGTTTTCCGACGTACTCGACATCTATGGCTTTCGCGTCATCGTGCACACCCTGCCCGAGTGCTATCTGGCGCTGGGCACGCTGCACCAGCTCTATCGACCCGTTCCCGGCAAGTTCAAGGACTACATCGCCATCCCGAAGGTGAACGGCTATCAGTCCTTGCACACGACGCTGGTCGGCCCCTACGGCACGCCGGTGGAATTCCAGTTCCGCACGCGCGACATGCATCACGTGGCCGAAGAAGGCGTGGCGTCGCACTGGCTGTACAAGGGCGCCGACCTGACGCTGAACGACCTGCAAAAGCGCACCCATCAATGGCTGCAATCGCTGCTGGATATTCAAAGCCAGACGGGTGATTCCGGCGAATTCCTTGAACACGTCAAGGTGGATCTGTTCCCGGATGCGGTCTACGTGTTCACGCCGCGCGGCAAGATCATTTCGCTGCCACGCGGCGCTACGCCCGTGGACTTCGCCTACGCCATCCATACCGACATCGGCAACCAGGCCGTGGCGGCCAAGGTCAACGGCGAGTTCGTTCCGCTGCGCACCGAGCTCAACAGCGGCGACACGGTGGAAATCGTCACGTCACCCGCCTCGCGCCCCAATGCGCAGTGGCTCAATTACGTACGCACCGGCCGCGCTCGCTCTGAAATCCGGCACTACCTGCGCACCGTCAAGTACGAAGAATCGGTGGCGTTCGGCGAACGCTTGCTGAGCCAGGCCTTGCAAGAATTGCACATGCCGATGCCGGCCACCGATGACCCCGCGTGGCAGAAGTTGGCGCGCAGCACCGGCGCCAGTTCGCGCGAGGAAATCCTTGCCGATATCGGCCTGGGTAAGCGTCTGGCCGCCGTTGTCGCACGCCGGTTTGCGCCCGAACACCAATTGGTCGCCACCACTGCGGCGGCGGTGGACGAGCTGACTTCCGCGCGTAGCGCCCCCATCCTGATCCAAGGCAACGAAGGCCAGGCCGTGCAGTTGGCGCCGTGTTGCGGTCCGCTGCCGGGCGACCCGATTGTGGCGGGCATGCGCATGGGTCATGGGCTGGTGGTACACACCGCCGACTGCCCGGTGGCCATGCGCCAGCGCCTGCGCGAACCCGAACGTTGGATCAACGTCGCCTGGGACGCCCACACCGCGAAGCACCTGGCCACGCGCCTGGACATCATCACCCGCAACGAGCGCGGCGTATTGGGCCGGCTGGCGGCGGAAGTTACCGCGGCCGACGCCAACATCATGCACGTGACGATGCACGACGATGCGGTCTCCACGGTGTCGTTGCACCTGACCATTCAGGTCGACAGCCGCAAGCACCTGGCCCAGGTCATCCGCGCCATTCGGCACGTGCCGCAGGTGCAGAAGATCGTTCGGGTGAAAGGCTGACGCCATTTCGTCACGCCCCATCGCGGGGCACAAAAAAAACCAGCAGCATGCTGGTTTTTTTACGCCATGAGTGAATCGCGCCTCACTTCACGTGCTGCAGGAAATCCTTCAAACGCTGGCTGGGCGGGTTGCTCAGTAGTTCAGCCGGTGGCCCATCGTGCGCGATTTTTCCCGCGTCGATGAAGATAAGCCGGCTGCCGACCTTGCGCGCGAATTCCATTTCGTGGGTCACGACCACCATCGTCATGCCCTCCTCCGCCAGGTCCCGCATCACCTTCAGCACTTCGTGACGCAGTTCCGGGTCGAGCGCCGAGGTGGGCTCGTCGAACAACATCAGCTTGGGCTTGATGGCCAGGGCGCGGGCAATGGCCACGCGCTGTTGCTGACCACCGGACAGCTCCGCCGGGTAGTGATGCATGCGCTCAGCAAGGCCCACCTTGTCCAGCAATGCCTCGGCCAGCTCGCGTGCTTCGCCGCGCGGCTGGCCCCGCGTATGCACGGGGCCGAACATGACGTTTTCCAGCGCGGTCATCTGTGGGAACAGGTTGAACTGCTGGAACACCATGCCGGCCTCGCGGCGAATCTCGCGCACCTGCGCCGTATCGCCCTTGACGCTCAGGCCATCCACCAGCAAGTCACCGCCGTTGATGGTTTCCAGCACATTGATGCATCGCAGGAAAGTGGACTTGCCGGAACCCGACGGACCCACCACCACTACAACCTCACCCGCGTCGATGTTCAGCGATATGTCGTCCAGCACCATGGATTCGCCGAAGTGCTTGGTGACGTTATGGAATTCGACCATGCTCATAATATGCGCATCCTTCTTTCCACCAGGTGCAGGCTCAGCGCCATCAGCCCGGTCAGGATCAGGTAGACGATCGCGACAGCGGACCAGATTTCAACGGCGCGGAAGTTACTGGCCATGATCTCTTGGCCCTGGCGTGTCAGTTCGGCCACGCCGATCACGATGAACAGCGATGAATCCTTCAAGCTGATGATGCACTGGTTGCCCAGCGGCGGGATCATGCGGCGAAACGCCACGGGCCCGATGATGTGGAACAAGATCTTGTGGAACGGCAAGCCCATTGCCTGCCCGGCTTCCTTCAGCCCCTTGTGCACGGACAGCAGCGCACCCCGCACAATTTCAGAGATGTAGGCGCCCGAGTTGATGATCAGGGTGACGATGGCCGCCCATTCGGCATCTACCCGGATATCAGCCAACAGCGGCAAGGCGAAGTAGATGAACATCACCTGCACAACGATCGGCGTGCCGCGGATGACGGCCACATAGACCTGTGCGATCGCCGACAGGACCGGGTGGCCGTAAGCACGGGTCACGCCAGACAACGCCCCCAGCAGGAAACCGCCAACCAAGCCCCAGAACGTGATCTTGATGGTCATCAGCGTACCCTCAAGCAGATTGGGTATCGCGTCTTGAATTACTGCCCAGTCAAATTCCACGGTAGTCCCCCCAAGGCGCCGTCGCGCGCCGCATCATCGAAGCGCCGCCCGCAGACTTCATTGCGGACGGCGCCCAAAGCAATGCCATGCCCAGCGCTTACGGCTTCTTGCCGAACCACTTTTCATAGATGGCGTCGTACTGGCCGTTGGCTTTCAACGTGGCCAAGGCCTTGTTCACCTGCGGGACCAGATCGCTGCCCTTGGGGAAGGCGATGCCGTAGAAGTCACCGCTCTTGACGGAACCGATCACCTTCACGCGGCCCTTGCCTGCCGTGTTGGCGTAGTACTGAACATTCGGCGTGTCATGCACGGCGGCGTCCACGCGGCCCGTGGCCAGTTCAAGATAGGCGTTGTCGATGTTGGGGAACAGCTTGAGCTTGGCGTCCGGCACCTGGGCTTTCAGGAAGTCCACGGTGGCGGTGCCGGTCTTGACGGCAACGGTCTTGCCGGCGAGGGACTTGGCGTCCTTGATATCGGTGTTCTTGTCGCTGACCAGAATGGCCAGGCCGCTTTCATAGTAGGGATCCGAGAAGTCGATGACCTTCTTGCGGTCGTCTCGAATCGTGATGCCCGCGAGCGCGGCGTCGATGTTCTTCGTTTGCAGGCCCGGAATGATGCCGTTGAAATCCATCGGCTGAAGCTTGTACTTCAGGTTGAGTTCCTTGGCGATGGCGGCCCAGAGATCCACATCAAAGCCCACATAGGTATTACCCTGCTTGAACTCGAACGGCACGAAAGCGGTATCGGTGGCCACCACCAATTCCTTGCCCTGGGCTTGCGCGCCGGACACGGCGCCGAACATGGCCACGGACAGGCCGACCAAGGCGGCGGCGACTTTACGTTTGATCATGAAACTCTCCTCTTGGGGACCGTCGGCTCCCCGGGTTGTTGTAGGGGCATGATTCCTGGCTGCGCCGGGATCTCCGGCGCTGCTTATCGGCGATCTTAACGCATCCGTCCCCACCCGGCAGAGCTTAGAAAAATTACAATCCGCATGTCACCCCGGAGAATCCCCATGCCCTACAAGTATGTACGCATAGCCGGAAACCGGCGCGAAGTTGGCCAGGCGCTGGGCAAGTTGGCACGCCCGATGATGTCGGCGTACCTGAATCAAAGCAGCACTTGGGAAGCCCTGCGGCGCTGGCGTGACCACCCCTATGTGGATGAACTGGGCCAGCAGGCCCGGGCAGCGTTGCCGCAGATATGGGAAGAGATTGAAGGGCTGGCCGACGGCCTGCGCATGCCTGTGAAAGACGTGCTGCTATGGAATTGCCGTGGCGACTTGCTGCACAGCACCACCGACGGCTGCACGTCCGTCGCGCTGAAAGGCGCAGACGGCACCCGCTGGATCGGGCATAACGAAGACGGCGACCCCTACTTGTATGGGCGCTGCCCCCTGGTTGATGTGGCCCTGGACGACGCGCCCGGCTATGTCAGCTTCTACTACCCGGGTTCGTTGCCGGGGCATACCTTCGGCGCCAATCGGGCAGGCCTGGTGCAAACCATCAATAACCTGCGCACCCGATTGCGCCAACCGGGCGTGCCACGCATGTTTCTGGCCCGCGCGGTGCTGGACTGTTCCACGCTGGATGAGGCCGTCGCCCTGCTTCAAGACCTGCCGCATTCCGGCGGCTTTCACCATCTGCTGGGTAGCGCAACGGACCCCCGGCTGATCAGCGCCGAGGCGGCGCCGGGTCTGGTGTCCACCATGGATATCGGCACGCGCTACGGCCATGCCAACCATATGGTCCATGCCAAAGCGCGCGACCAGCCGCAAGTGATTACGGAATCATCGCGCGACCGGCAAAACCGGATCGAGGGGATCGTGGATGGCTGGTCACCTGAAACCGGCAGCGCGGACATGCTGGCCGCACTGCACGAGACGCTGGGCGCCCTGCCTATCTTGCGGACCGACGCGGCCGATCCGGATGGTGAAAATACCTTGGCAACCGCGATGTTTGAAATCCGCGACGACGAGGTCACGTTGCGAGTCTATGACCGCAGAAAGATGGCGGACATTGCGCTGGATGTAATGTCGGAACCGGACTAGCCGGGGGTGATGGGTAGGATGGGTAAAGCGCGCACCGTCCTGGAACAGGGAATGGATATTGAATGCGCGCAACCCATCAAGCGGTGGTGGGCTTGGGGCCAACTCAGCCACAGAGCCACCGTTGCACGATGGGTTGCGCGCGTTGTACGTCGGGTTCTTGCCCCCGGAGTTCGCGCGCTTCACCCATCCTACGACCTGCCTATTTTGTGCACCGAGGCGATACCATCACGCCTTCCCGTAACCCCCACCCCCCGGGGTTTCAACCACGAACACGTCGCCCGGCTGCAATTGGGCGCTGTCTTGCGGGCCGAGTTCCTCGATGGAGCCATCGACGCGCTCGATCGAGTTTCGGCCCATCGCGCCGGGCTGCCCGCCCGCCAGACCGAAGGGCGCGTAGCGGCGGTTGTTGGACAGGATGGCCGCCGTCATGTCTTCCAGGAACCGAATGCGGCGTACGCCACCCTCGCCGCCGGGATAGCGGCCCGCGCCGCCGGAACCCTTGCGGATTTCGTAGGACTCCAGGCGCACGGGGAAGCGGAACTCCAGCACCTCGGGGTCCGTCAAGCGCGAATTCGTCATGTGCGCCTGCACCACCGACGTGCCGGCGAAGCCCTCGTCGTGCGGACCCGCCGCGTCGATGCGTACCGGGCCTGCGCCCGTGCCGCCCGAGATGGTCTCGTAATACTGATGGCGTGCGTTGCCGAAGGTGAAGTTGTTCATCGTGCCCTGGCTGGCCGCCAATACACCCAGCGCGCCGTACAGCGCGTTGACGATGCACATGGACGTTTCCACGTTGCCCGCCACCACCGACGCCGGCGAATTTGGCCGCAGCATCGAGCCTTCCGGCAGAATGATGGACAGCGGCGCCAGGCAGCCGTCGTTCAGCGGGATATCGTCGTTGACCATGGTGCGGAACACATACAGCACCGCCGCCACGGCAATGGCCCCGGGCGCGTTGAAGTTGTTGTCCAACTGCGGTGACGTGCCGGTGAAATCGACCACCGCGCTACGCGCCTGCGTATCCACCGTCACCGCCACGCGTATCACCGCGCCGTTGTCCAACGGGTATTCGTAGCTGCCGTCCTTCAGCACCGAGATCACGCGGCGCACCGCTTCTTCGGCGTTGTCCTGCACGTGGCCCATGTAGGCGCGCACAACGTCCAGGCCGAAGTGGTCGCACATGCGCAGCAGCTCTTGTACGCCCTTCTCGTTGGCGGCGATCTGCGCGTGCATGTCGGCGATGTTCTGATCCGGATTGCGCGCGGGCCAGCGGCCCGAGCCCAGGATGTCGCGCGCGGCCTGCTCGCGGAATTCGCCGTTCTTCACCAACTGGAAGTTGGTGAAAAGCACGCCCTCGTCTTCGACCGTCTTGGAATCCGGCGGCATGGAACCCGGCGTCGTACCGCCGATATCCGCATGGTGCCCGCGCGAACCGACGTAGAACAGGATCTCGCGGCCGGCGTGATCGAACACCGGGGTAATGACCGTCACGTCGGGCAAGTGCGTGCCGCCGTGGTAAGGGTCGTTCACCACATAGGCGTCGCCCGGCATCATGCGGCCGGCGTTGGCGTTCATGACCGTGCGCACCGATTCGCCCATGGACCCCAGGTGCACCGGCATGTGCGGCGCGTTGGCGATCAGGCGGGCTTGCGCATCAAAAATGGCGCACGAGAAATCCAGGCGTTCCTTGATGTTGACGGAATACGCCGTGTTTTGCAGGCGGTAGCCCATCTGCTCGGCAATCGACATGAAGAGGTTGTTGAACACCTCCAGCATGACCGGATCCGCCTGCGTGCCGATGCGGCGCCGATCCGCACGCGCCTCGACACGCCGGATCACGAAATGGTCCTGCGATGTCAGTTCGGCCTGCCAGCCGGGTTCGACCACGGTCGTCTGATTGGGCTCGGAGATGATGGCGGGACCCGCCACCACGTCGCCACCCGCCATGTCTTCACGCACGTACAAAGGCGTGTCGCGCCATTCCCCCGCGCTGTACATGCTGACCACGCGGCGGGCCGACAAGGCGCCGTCCCGGGTGCGCGAGACCGATGCTTCGCCCACGCGCTCGCCGCCACCGGTGGCTTCCACCGAAATGGTTTCAACGACGAGTTCGCGATTGGGCATCAGGAAGGAATAGCGCTGTCGATACGCGGCTTCGAAATCGCCACGCGCCTGCTCCAGGGTGGAGAAGGCGACTTCCAGTGCCGTATCCGTGCCCCGGTATTTCAAATGCAGGCGACGTTGCACGCTGATGTCGCCATCCGGCACATGCTGGCGACGCAGCTCGCCCACCGCCTGGCCGGCCAGCACATCCAGCTCATCCTTCAACTCGCCCATCAGGTCGGCGTCCAGCACCTTTTCAACCGTCTTCTGGCGCATGTCGGTCTGATCGGCCAAGCCCATGCCATAGGCCGACAGCACGCCACCCAACGGGTGCGCGAACACCGTTGTCATACCCAGCGCATCGGCCACCAGGCAGGCATGCTGCCCGCCCGCGCCGCCGAATACCGTCAAGGCATATTCCGTCACGTCGTGGCCGCGCTGCACCGAGATGCGCTTGATGGCTTCCGCCATGTTGCCGACGGCAATCTCCAGGAAGCCTTCGGCCAGTTGTTCCGGCGTCATCTCGCGGCCGGTGGCAGCGCGCACCTCGTCCGACATGGCCGTGAAGCGCTCAACCACGGCGTCGCGGTCCAGGGCTTCGTTGGCATCGGGGCCGAAGACCTTGGGGAAAAAGTCCGGCTGAATCTTGCCCAACAGCACGTTGCAGTCGGTCACCGCCAGCGGGCCGCCACGGCGGTAGCAGGCGGGTCCGGGGTTAGCGCCCGCCGAATCGGGGCCGACGCGCAGGCGCGCGCCGTCGAAATGCAGGATCGAGCCGCCGCCCGCCGCCACGGTGTGGATGCTCATCATGGGTGCGCGCATGCGCACGCCCGCCACCTGGGTTTCGAATTCGCGTTCGAACTCGCCCGCGTAGTGCGACACGTCGGTAGAGGTGCCGCCCATGTCAAAGCCGATGACCTTGGGGAACCCCGCGATTTCGCTGGTGCGCACCATGCCGACGATACCGCCGGCCGGGCCGGACAGAATGGCGTCCTTGCCACGGAAACGGTGCGCGTCGGTCAAGCCACCGCTGGACTGCATGAACATCAGGCGGATGCCCGGCAGTTCGCCCGCCACTTGATCCACGTAACGCTTCAGGATCGGCGACAGATACGCATCAACCACCGTGGTGTCGCCCCGCGACACGAATTTGATCAACGGGCTGACTTCGTGCGAGGCCGACACTTGCGTGAAGCCCACTTCGCGGGCGATGCGGGCCGCGCGTTGTTCATGGCCGGTGGCGTGCCAGGCGTGCATGAACACGATGGCCACCACGCGGATGCCGCTGTCGTAGGCGGCCTGCATGCCCGCGCGCAGGCCGGCTTCGTCCAGGTCGCGAATGACTTCGCCGTCGGCGGCCACGCGCTCGTCGGCTTCGACGACGGATTCATAGAGCATTTCGGGCAGCACGACATTGCGATCGAACAGCCGGGGCCGGTTCTGATAGGCAATCCGCAGCGCATCGCGAAAGCCGCGCGTCGTGACGAGCAGCGTGCGTTCGCCCTTGCGTTCCAGCAAGGCGTTGGTGGCGACGGTGGTGCCCATCTTCACGCACTCAACCTGCTCGACCGGCACGGGCTGGCCAGGCGCCACGCCCAGCAGCTTGCGAATGCCGGCCACGGCCGCGTCGCGATACTGCTCGGGGTTTTCCGACAGCATCTTCGCCGTGGTGGTCGTGCCATCGGGGCGGCGCGCCACGATGTCGGTAAAGGTACCCCCACGATCGATCCAGAATTGCCACTTCTTCATGCGTGATCCTTGAAAACAAACGGCCACGGCGCGTGCCGCCGCGGTCGGGTTGCGGTGTGCCGGGCCATGCCCGAACAGATTCAGAGTGAGGTTGCCGCCCGCGCGGCCTGGTCGTACAGGCCCGATAGCGAGCGCAAGGCATGCGCCAATTGGCGGCTGAAATCCAGCCCGCCCCCGCCCGGCCCGTCCAGGCCGGCGGTAAGGCATTGCTCGCGGATATCGCCATAGCGCTTGAGGATGGCCGCGCCGTCCGGCGTGACGCTGTAGAACACTTCTTTGCTGCTGCGTTCGCCCTTGACCACGCCCAGGCGCTCCAGCTTCTTCAGCGCGTAGCTGACGATGTGGGTGTCTTCGACGTTGAGCGTGAAGCAGATGTCGGCAAGCTTCTTGGCGCGCTGCCGGTGGTAGACATGGTGGAACACCATCACGTCGGTAGGCGTCAGGTCGGGCAGCCCGGCCGCCGCCATGCAGCGCACGGTCCAGCGGTCAAAGGCATGGCTGGCGATCATCAGGCCGAATTCGACTTCGGACAGATCGGGCGCACTGCCGCCGGCAAGGTGGGCCGACGAGGCTATCAACGTGGAGCTCATGGAACGCTCGAACCAAGTTTATCTGGTCGAAATACTAATAATTTATGTGCATTTCATCCATAAAAAATAAGCACTGAACGGCCGAAAACGGCCGTTTCGAGGGAATACCCCTAGCGTTATACGAACCTGAATGCCCTTTGGAGCAGCGCGATGTCGCCTACGGCGCGGTCCATCCCATGGGCAGATTGGCGCGGATGAGCCAGCCCGCAATCGAAATGCGCGGCGCGATGTCGGGCATGGGGTCGTCCGGCCCGAACCAACGCGCATCGGCGATCTCGTCTTCCTGCACGCGGATATCGCCCGAGACGTAGTCGGCGGTGAACGCCACCATCAGCGAATGCGGGAACGGCCAGGGCTGGCTGCCGAAGTACTGCAGGTTGCCGACCTTCAGGCCGACTTCCTCGTAGACCTCGCGGTGCACGGTTTCTTCGATGCTCTCGCCCGGTTCCACAAAGCCCGCCAGCGCGGTGTAGCGGGACGTGGCGGTGGTGGTGTGCCGCGCCAGCAGAATGCTGTCGCCCTTGCGGATCAGCACCATCATGGCCGGCGAGATGCGCGGGTAGGCAGAAAAACCACAGGACGGGCAGCGCAGGCAGAATTCGTGCGCCACGCGCTCGGCAGGCGTCCCGCAGGCGCCACAGAACCGATGCGTGCGCGCCCATTCGGCGATCTGGTAGGCGCGGCCCGCCAGCGCCATGCGCTCGTCGTCCAGCACGCCGAACAGCGAGCGCAGCTTCTTGAAGGCATAGCCTTCGGGCGCCTCCAGCGTGGGGTCTACATGCATCGTCCGATACGGGGAATCGGGCGTGGTCCAGATCGGCTGCATGGCCGGCAGGGACAGGCCGATGCGTTCGCACAACGCCAGGTCCGGCAACAGGCTGGACGCTTCTTCAACCAGCAACTCATCTCGGCGGAAAACGAAATTCACAAGTGGCCTCTGCGGCGTGCATTCAACAGCCGCAATCTTAGAAGAAAAAACGGGGGGCTGAATGCCGGGTGTCCATGGGGTGCACAACGATTTAACCTTCAACGAATTGGCGCGTCCAAGCCTAGGATTAACCCGTAAAACCGCGAATATTCTGCGCGATGGTGCCGCGCAGCACCATAGAATGGCACGGCTTTCAAGCCGCGCACGATCCGCGCAGCAGTCTCTTTCAAGAATGCCTATCGGGCAAAACCCGTCTTCACCATTCGCACAGAAGGACCATCCATGTACAAGAAAATTTCAATGCTGGCCGGCAGCATCGTCCTGGCGTTCAGCGCCGGCGCACAGGCCCAAACCAAGTGGGATTTGCCCAGCGCCTACCCGGCCAGCAACTTCCACGTTGAGAACCTGACGAACTTCATCAAGGACGTGGATACGCTGTCGCAAGGCAAGCTGAAGATCCAGCTGCACAACAATGCCTCGTTGTACAAAGCGCCGGAAATCAAGCGCGCCGTGCAAGGCAACCAGGCGCAGATCGGCGAAATCCTGTTGACCAACTTCGCCAACGAAGACCCGATCTACGAACTGGACGGCCTGCCCTTCCTGGCCACGGGTTACGACGCTTCGTTCAAGCTGTACCAAGCGCAAAAGCCCTTCCTGGAAAAGAAGCTTGAGTCGCAAGGCATGATGCTGCTGTACGCCGTGGCGTGGCCGCCCCAAGGCATCTTCGCCAACAAGGAAATCAAGCAGATCAGCGATATGAAGGGTCTGAAGTGGCGCGCGTACAGCCCGGTCACGGCCAAGATCGCTGAACTGGTGGGCGCGCAGCCCGTCACGGTGCAGCAGGCTGAACTGGCGCAAGCGCTGGCCACCGGCGTGATCGATTCCTATATGTCGTCGGCTTCCACCGGCTACGACACCAAGACCTACGAGTACATCAAGAAGTTCTACGACACGCAGGCCTGGTTGCCCAAGAACGCCATCATCGTGAACAAGAAGGCCTTCGACGCCCTGGACCCCGCCACGCAGGACGCCTTGAAGAAGGCCGGCGCGCAAGCCGAGTCGCGCGGCTGGAAGCTGTCGCAAGAAAAGAACAAGTGGTATCAGGAACAGTTGGCCAAGAACGGCATGGAAACCGTGCAGCCCACCGTCGAGCTGAAGGAAGGCCTGTCGGTGATTGGCAAGCGCATGCTGGATGACTGGCTGAAGAAGGCTGGCGCCGATGGCAAAACCATGATCGACACCTACAAGAAGCAGTGATATTTCCATGCGCCGCTTTTTAGATGGTCTTTACGGCGCGGCCGGCCTGTTGGCCGGCTTGTGCACGATCGGCGTCCTGGTGTCGGTGCTGGCGGCGATCATCGCCCGCCAGCTCGGCTTGAACATTCCGGGTACCGATGCGTACGCAGGCTACTTCATGGCCGCGGCGGGTTTTCTGGCGTTGGCCAGCACGTTCAAGCACGGCGAACACATCCGTGTGACGCTGTTGCTGAATTCGCTGGCGCCGGCCGGCAGCCGCCGGCTGGATATTTTTGCATTGGCCGTGGGTTCGCTACTGGCTTCGGCCTTTGCCTTCTTCAGCATCAAGCTGACGTACGACTCCTGGCTGTACAACGACATCTCTACGTCCAACGACGCCACGCCGCTCTGGATTCCCCAGATCAGCATGGCGGTGGGCACGGTCTTGTTCCTGGTCGCCCTTGTCGACGAACTGGTCCGTCGTTCACGCGGCGTGGCCGCCGCTACCTCGCAGCAAACCCATGAATGAACTTCTTGTCATTACCCTATTGGTCGTTTCGATCTTCGTGCTCTTGGGTTGCGGGGTCTGGGTCGGCCTGACGCTGGCGGGTACGGCGTGGATCGGCATGGAGATCTTCTCCAGCCGCCCGGCGGGCGACGCCATGGCCGTCACCATCTGGGGTGCGTCGTCCAGTTGGACGCTGACCGCCCTGCCCTTGTTTCTGTGGATGGGCGAAATCCTGTTCCGCACCCGGCTGTCCGAAGACCTGTTCAAGGGATTGGCGCCGTGGCTGAACCGCTTGCCGGGAAGGCTGCTGCACACGAACGTGATCGGTTGCGCGATTTTTGCCGCCGTGTCGGGGTCGTCTGCCGCCACCTGCGCCACCGTCGGCAAGATGACCATTCCCGAACTGACGCGCCGTGGTTATCCCGAGGACAAGATCCTGGGCACGCTGTCGGGCGCGGGCACGCTGGGCCTGTTGATTCCACCGTCCATCATCATGATCGTGTACGGCGTGGCGGCCGACGTGTCGATCGCCAAGCTCTTCATCGCGGGCATCTTCCCCGGGGCGCTGTTGGCCTTGCTGTTCATGGGCTACATCGCTTTGTGGGCAATACGCAATCCCGGCCAAGTGCCGAAGGCGGATCCCGGCATGTCGTTCATGCAGAAGCTGTCGCAATCGCGGCATCTTATCCCCGTCATGGTGCTGATCGGGGCCGTGCTGGGCTCCATTTACAGCGGCATTGCCACCGCCACGGAAGCGGCGGCGGTGGGCGTGGTGGGCGCGTTGATCCTGTCGGCACTGCAAGGCTCGTTGAACCGGTCAACCTTCAAGCAATCGCTGCTGGGCGCCACCCGGCTGTACTGCATGATTGCGCTAATTCTGGCGGGCGCGCAGTTCCTGACGCTGGCGATGGGCTATATCGGCCTGCCGCGCGCGCTGGCCGAATGGATCGGCGGGCTGGGCTTGTCGCAATTCGGCCTGATCATGGCGCTGATGGTGTTCTTCGTGGTGCTGGGTTGCTTCCTGGACGGCATTTCGATCGTGGTGCTGACCATGGGCGTGCTGCTGCCCACGGTCCAGGCCGCGGGCATCGACCTGATCTGGTTCGGCATCTTCATCGTGTTCGTGGTGGAAATGGCACAGATCACGCCGCCGGTAGGCTTCAACCTGTTCGTGCTGTCCGGCATGAGCGGGCGCGAACTGCCCTACATTGCGCGGGCCTCGATGCCGATGTTCTTGCTGATGATCGTGGCGGTGCTGTTGCTGTATTTCGTCCCCGGCATCGCGACGTGGCTACCTCTGCACATGACGCTGTGACGCTGTGACGCCTTAGGGCTGCACGCAAAACCGGTCGCTTCAGGCGGCCGGTTTTTTTTTCGCCCGCGCGCTCCCTTTTCTGCTTTCCGCGTTCTGTAAACCAGGGAAAACGCCAAATCCAATTGGGCACTACAGCAGCGCCAATTTTCTTAGAATCCCCTGGCGTCAAACGGCTGCACCAAGTTGGCGCAGCCTTTTCGCCTACGCCATTGGGCCACTGCTCCGGACCCGCGCTGAATCCAAAGCGTCGGTGCAAGAGCCCAACGTCGGACGACCCTTCCGGCGCAACATCTCCGGCCACAAGCCGGACGCAATCAAAACAAATCAGCTACACAGGAGGAGTCTCAAATGAAACGCATCACCCTAACGCTGGCCGCAGCAGGCCTGGGCCTGGCCGCCGGCGCCGCTTCGGCGGAAACCAGCGTCACCCTGTACGGTATCGCTGACGTCAGCATCCGCTACCTGAGCACCAGCGCCGGCAGCGTTGGCCAGGACGGCAGCCGTGTGTCGATGGAAAACGGCGCCATCTCGAACAGCCGTTGGGGCCTGCGTGGTTCGGAAGACCTGGGCAATGGCAACCGCGCCTTCTTCCGCCTGGAAAACGGCTTCAACATGCAGAACGGCAATTCGTCGGCCACGGGCAAGACGTTTGGCCGCCTGGCCTACGTGGGCCTGGATGGCGGCAACATTGGCCAACTGACCTTGGGCTTGCAGAACACGCCGATGTTCGACCTGCTGGCCGACCACTTCGACCCGCTGACCGTGGGCAACTACGATCAAAACGCCTGGTTGCCCGCCGCGATGTCGCGCGTGCGCACCAACAACATGACCAAGTACTCAAACACCATTGGCGACCTGTCATTGGCGTTGTCGTGGGCCAACGGCGAAAGCTGGGAAGACCGCAAGGCCGGCCAGCAATACGGCGCCAGCCTGCGCTACATGGTCGGCAAGCTGGGCCTGGGCGCGGCGTATCAGCAGACCTACGACGGCCTGGATTCCGATCTGCGCCAACGCGTCTGGAACTTGAACGCGTCCTACCAGTTCGACAGCGCCAAGGTGTTCGTCGGCTACTTCAACGGCCGCGACGAAACCGGCTGGGTCAATGCCGTCATGGGCGGCGCCACCACCACCGCCGGCCTGGACCGCAAGGACAACGGCTACTTCGCCGGCGTCACCTGGCAAGCCACGCCGCGTTGGGCCATTACCGGCGCCGGCTACTACGACCAAAGCAAGAACGTGGTTGAAGACGGCGACAAGGGCAAGCGCTATGCGCTGGTGGCCGTGGCGGAATACGCGCTGTCCAAGCGTTCGCAGGTCTACGGCACCGTGGACTGGAACAAGGTCAGCAACGCCGCCACCAACGAAATTGCCGGCAAGAACCACCAGGTGGGCGCGGCCGTGGGCTTCCGCCACATTTTCTAAAACCTGGCGTTCCCCAAAAAAAGACCCATCGCGTTGTCGTGATGGGTCTTTTTTTTACAGCATGGCCATTCGGCTGTTGACCAGGTCGGTCACCAGCATATGCCCCGGCGCATGCGTGATGCAGAACTCCGGCCGCACCGACGACACCACCGACTGCGGCGTGACGCCGCAAGCCCAGAACACCGGCATTTCGCCGGGGCGGATCTCAACCGCGTCGCCGTAATCCGGCCGGTTGATGTCCGCGATGCCGATCAATGCGGGGTCGCCGATGTGCACCGGCGCGCCATGCACGGACGGAAAGCGCGACGTCACCTGGATGGCGCGGATGGCGTCAGCCGCCTTCAAAGGGCGCATGGACACCACCAAGGGGCCGCTGAACGAGCCGGCCGGATTCGTGGGGATGTTGGTGCGGTACATGGGCACGTTGCAGCCCTGCTCGATGTGGCGCACCGGCAAGCCGTTGTCCAACATGGCTTCTTCGAACGAAAACGAGCATCCGATCAGGAACGACACGAGATCATCGCGCCAGATATCACGCACGTCGGTGGGTTCGGCCACCAGCTCGCCGTTTTTCCAGACACGGTAGCGCGGGATATCGGTGCGGATGTCGATATCTGCCCCCAGTTCCGGCAACGCGGGGTTGCCGGGCTCGGACATGGCCAGCAAGGGGCAAGGCTTGGGGTTGCGCTGGCAGAAATGCAGGAACTCGGCGGCCAGCGCGCGCGGCAGGATGGCCAGGTTGGCCTGCACGTGCCCCGGCGCCAGGTTGGCCGTGGGGCCGGTCAGGCGCCCACTGCGGGCGTCCAGCCGGGCCTGGCGGGCCAGTTCGACACTATTGCGTACTACGTCGACGGGCGACATGACAATTCCTCTTGATGCGGGTTGTGAGCCGCTTGGCGATCAACGCCCTGCCAGCAGCGCTTCAACCGCCAGACCAACGGCCAGGATGCGGCGGTCGGCGCCATTGCTGCCGGAGATCATCAAGCCCACGGGCGCCATGCCCGGCGCATGGCACGGCAGGGACAGCGCGCAACCGTCCAGGAAGTTGATCAACGTGGGGTTGCGCAGGATCAGGCCGTTGGCCGCGTAATAGGCCTCGTCGGAAGCCACCAGGTCCGCCACCGCCGGCGCCACGATGGGCGTGGTGGGCATGATGAGCGCGTCGTAGCCGGCAATGCGGTGGTCCACGGCGGCCACCCAGGCTTCGCGCGCGTCCAGCAGGTCCAGGTAGTCGGCGGCGCTCATGTCCTGGCCGCGCATGATGCGCGACACCACGCGCGGGTCGTAGCGCTTGCCGGCGCGCGCGATAAGGTCGCGGTGCCAGGCCCAGGCTTCGGCCGCCGTGAAGCCGCCCTTGCTATTGATGTTGCCCAATTCGGCGAATTCGGGAATGGCAATTTCCTCGACCAGCGCGCCCGCTTCCTTCAGCTTGGCCACGGCAGCGGCAAAGCTGTCGGCCACGTGCTTTTCCATGGCGTCCAGCGCCAGCGTGGTCGGCACGGCCAGGCGCAGGCCGCGCAGCGCCATGGCCTCGGGCACCGGGCCGCCGTCGCCGGACAGGATGGCGTCCAGCTCGGCGCAGCAGCGCACGCTGCCCGCGATGGGGCCGATGGAATCCAGGTTGACCGACAGCGGCAGCACGCCCGTCATGGACACGCGCCACGCGCTGGGCTTGAAGCCCGTCAGGCCGCACAGCGCGGCCGGAATGCGTACCGAACCACCGGTGTCGGATCCAATGCCGGCAACCGCCATGCCGTCGGCAACCGACACCGCCGCGCCCGAGGAAGAACCGCCCGGAATGCGGCCGGTGCCACGGTCATACGGGTTCAACGGGGTGCCATAGTGCGGGTTAATGCCCAGGCCCGAATAGGCGAATTCGGTCATGTTGGTGCGGCCGATGATGACAGCACCGGCGGCGATCAGGCGCTGCACGACTTCGGCGTTGGCGTCGGCCGCGGGCTCGCCTTCGCGCGCGACGGAGCCGGCCATGGTGGTTTCGCCTTCGATGTCGAACAGGTCCTTGATGCTGATCGGCAGGCCTTCCACGGCCGAGCGCACGATGCCGGCTGCGCGCAGCGTGTCGGAAGCGCGGGCCTGGGCCAGCGCCGATTCGGCATACAGCTTGGTGAACACGCGCGCGCCCTCGCCCGCCGCATCCTGGGCGCGTGCCAGCGCCAGTTCGGTCAGGGCGACCGACGTGGTACGGCCTTCACCCAGGGCCAAGGTCAGTTCATTCAAGGTCGAAACCATCTTTGTCCTCGTGCCGACTTGCGGCGTAAAAGTGCGGACAGGCGCAACCTTGAGAAAAGGCGCGCCTGGCGTTCAATGCGATCCCATCACATCAGGAACCGGAATCAGGCCACCACGGGCAGCGATTCAACATGATAGCGGTGGCTGATCGTGCGCTGGCGGCGCGGGTCGAACAGTTCCATGGTGAAGTCGGCGGCGGCGCGGATGCCGCCGATGGCGCCCACCGTGCCGCAGGTCATGCCCGCGCCTTGCGGCAGCACGGCCGCGCCGCCGGTGTAGCCGGCGATCAGGTCCTGCGGCGTGCGCAGCGTGGACAGCGGGCCTTCCTGGTACAGCACCTTTTCGCCGTTTTCGACGATGTAAGAGCGGATGACCAGTTCGTCCCAGTAGTCCGCCACGTCGGCCAGGCGCCAGGCGACGGTCGCCACGGGCTTGACGCAGACCTGCTTGGACATGGCGACGCTGACGGTCTCCAGCTTGCGGTCGGTATGGTCGGACGCGATGCTGACGTACATCTCGCCATCCACGGCGAACACGAAGGTTTCCACTTCGCCCGACGAATCTTCGCCCACGGCCTGCACTTGCGTGGCCTGGGTCAGTTGGTTGTCGGCAATGCGGTAGTACAGCGGCACGCTGGTCGGGCGCGGCACGCCGATGGCGGCCAGCTCTTCGATGTGGTGCTCAATGGCGGCCATGTCGCGTCCGGCCCAGCCGGCCACGATCAGGGTGTTGAAGTCCACTTCCACCTGGCGGGGATTGGCGTCGTCGATGTTGAATACGGCTTTCATATCAGTCCTGCGGAAATAACGGGTGGAAAACGGTGCGGCCACCCACGGGCCGCACCCGGTTCAAACAAGCAATCAACCAAAGGCGCGCGGCAGCCACAGCGCGATGTCGGGCCAGAACGCCAGCAATGCCAGCATCACGAACATCGCGGCGACAAACGGCAGGCTGCCGACAATGACGGCACCCATGGAGCCACTCTTGCGCAGGCTTTGCACCACGAACAGGTTCAGGCCCACGGGCGGCGTGATCAGCGCGGCTTCGACCAGGATGATGATGACGATGCCCAGCCAGATCGGGTCGTATCCCAGCGCAATCATGATGGGCGCCACGATGGGGATGGTCGTGATCATCATGGACAGCGTTTCCATGAAGCAGCCCAGCACCAGGTAGAAGATCACCACAATCAGCAGCATCCAGCCGGGCGACAAGCCCAGGCCGGTGATCGACTTGGTCAATGCATCGGTCAGGCCGGTGGCCGACATGACGAAGTTCAGGAAGCTGGCCGCGATGACGATCAGCATGATCATCGCCGTGGACCGCATCGTGCCTTCCATCACTTCGCGCAGCATCGTCCAGCTCAGGCGGCGGAACCAGGCAGCCAGGATGAACGCGCCCAGCACGCCCAGCGCGGCGGCCTCCGTCGGCGTGGCCAGCCCCGCGTAGATGGAACCGACCACCAGGAAGAAGATGCCCATGGGCGGCGCCAGGTGCACCAGGCTGGCCAGGCGTTGGCCCCAGCTCGCGTGGATCTTCTTGCCGCCCCAGGACGGCTTGGCGACGCACGCAATGACAATCATCAGCATGAACAACGCGGCCATCGCGAAGCCGGGAATGATGCCGGCCAGATAAAGCTTGGGCACCGACGAATTCGTCAGCACGCCATAGATGACCAGGTTGATCGACGGCGGAATCAAGATGCCCAGCGTGCCGCCCGCGGCCAGACTGCCCAGGAACAGCGGCTCGTTGTAGCCGTACTTGCGAATCTGCGGAATGGCGACGGTACCCACGGTGGCCGCGGTGGCCACGCTGGAACCGGACGTGGCCGAGAACAAGGTGGAGGCGCCGATGTTGGCGTGCATCAAACCGCCCGGCAGCCACGACAACCACAGGCTCATCGCGCCGTACATGCGTTCGGCGAAACCCGCGCGCAGCAGCACTTCGCCCAGCATGATGAACAGCGGAATAGCCACCAGCAGGAACTCGTTGTTCGAGCTCCAGGAAATTTCACCGATGGCGCGCGACAGCGGCAGCATCGAGAACAGCGGGTCCAGGATCAGGCCCAGCACGCCAAGCGCCGCGCCCACCGGAATGGACAGGCCGATCAGCACCAGCAACAACGTCAATGCGGTGGAAATCATGCCGCTTCTCCCTTCACCATGCGCTCGCCGGCGGCGGCTTCTTCTTCGGCTTCTTCCTGCGCCGAACGAACGCCGCAGATCTGCTTGACCAGTTCGATATCGCCGGTGACCAGCGCGGCCGATGCGCGCGTCAGCATCAGTGCGACGGTGATGCACATCCAGGCCAGGCCCAGCAGCCACAAGCCCTGCGGGATCCACAAGGGCGTGGCCAGCGGCGTGTTGGCCGCGGATTTCTGCGCCCACGAGGTTTGCACCACGTCGTAGGCGTAGTACGTCAGGAACACCATGAAGACGGCCATCGCCACCATGGAAATCCAATCCAGCACGGCCGACAGGCGCACCGGCAAATATTGGTAGAGCACGTCAACGCGCACGTTGGCGCGCTGCAAGGTGGCGAAGGCCAAGGCCCAGGACGTGCTGATGGCGAAGGCGTAGCTGGAGAGCTCGTCGGCGCCACCGGTGGTAAAGCCCAGGAATTTGCGGGCCAGCACGTCGAAGGAGATCAGCAGCACGCTGGCCACCGTCAACGCGCCGCCGGCCCAGACGGCGACGCGCGACAAGCTCTCGGCGCGCCGCAACAGGCCGCCCAGCAGGCGGAAGTTTTCGGTTTGGGTCATGGATAGCACCTCTGCGGGCATGCGCCCGGTATGACTGGCGGGAAAACGCGCCGCCGCGCGATGCGGCGGCGCTGCCCAGCGCTTACTTGCTGGCGGTCAAGCCCAGCGTCTTGCCGATGGTGGCGTTGTAGTCCTTCACGCACTGTGCCGAGCAACGGGCGGCCCACTTGGGCAGCACGGCTTCCTGGGCAACCTTTTTCAGCAGCGCGCGGTCAGCGTCGGACGGCTGAACCAGAACCATCTTGCCCTTGACCGGGAACGGGCAGGCAGCGGCGCCCGTGTTGCAGTCGTAGCCTTCCTGCGTCTGGCGCGCGGCGGCGTCCCAGATGTTGTCGACCAGCGTCTTCACGTTGGTTTGCAGGAACGTACGAACGGCGGGGTCCAGCTTGTCCCAGGCCTTCTGGTTGACGGCGTGGATCTGCTGGTTCCAGTTGATCGGCAGCGCGACCAGGTGCGTGGACACTTCGTACCACTTGGCCGAGTAGCCCGACAGCGAACCGGTGATGGCGCAATCGACCACCTTGTTCTGCAGGGCCGGAACCACTTCACCGAACGCCATCGTCACGCTGGAACCGCCCAGCGCTTCGACGAATTCAGCCGTGGTGCGGCTGCTGGTGCGGACCTTCTTGCCCTTGATGTCGGCCAGGCCCTTGATCTCGGCGTTGCAGAACAGCACTTGCGCCGGATAGGTCGAAATGCCCAGCAGCTTGACGTTGTTGCCTTCGCCGTAGAGCTTGGCGTAGACGGGTTCGAAGGCGTCGGTCACGGCGCGGGCGGTCTTGACGTCAGGCGCCAGGCCGGCCAGGTCGATGGCTTCGTTGATGGGGTTGTCGCTGGCGAAGTACGACAGCGTGGCGGTGCCGAATTCAATCACGCCTTGCGACATCAAGCGCAGCAACTCGGGACCCTTCAGGCCCATTTCGTTGAAGCCCTTGATTTCGGCCGTGACCTGGCCCTTGGACAGCTCGGGAATGGTCTTCGTCCAGAACGGCTTTTCGTAGTCGTTATAGGCGGTCAGGTTGGACAGGCCTCCCACGACCTTCAACTGGGTTTTGGGCAGGTCCTGCGCGTGAACGGCGCCGGTCAGCAAACTGGCGGCGACGGCGGCGAAAACAAGAGACTTCTTCATGGACAAAACTCCTGGCTGGCGGGATGGTCTGCGCACGCGGGATCCCGTTACCCCGATCACGTGCGGTTTGGGTTCAGGTGGTCAGGCGCGATGAACGCGCGCTGCGCGTGGCCGAGGACGTGGCGCCAGGGTCTGCAATTGGATCGAGTGACTATTCATGCTTTTCCCCCGCACTGTGTATCCAGGCGTTGCATTTTTGATGTCTCGCCATTGCATCCGCCACGGCGGGAAGCGTCCAATCGTAAGTTGCGATGTGGGGGTATAAATATTTCTTGGGTCTCGCCCGACGGCGCGGACGGAATTCACGCAAATGACGGCCTGGCGCGGTGTTGCCGGCGGTGGCAGGCAAGGCTGCGCATAGCTGACGATACCCCTGGCCGCCCTGTGTCGGCCCCTGACCAGGGGAAAACACCTAGATAGGAATTCCGTTCCCGGCCTGCGCCGCGACCTTTTGCGCCATCTGCGCAATCACCCTGACCGCGTGGCTGTCCGGCCCCTGCACCCAGCTTGCGGTGAAGCTCAACTCGGGCAAGGGGTCGGCCTGCACGCGCAGGATGCGCAGCTCGCCGCGCGCCAGTTCCTTGCCCAGGAACACCGGCGCGATCACGCTGGTGCCGATGCCGTCCTGCGTCATCCGCACCACCATGGACATGGAGGCACTGCCATACATGCGCGGCGAGGCCACGCCGGCGCGCGTCAGCATGTCGCGCACCACACGGTACGGCGAGCTGTTGGACGGGTACGTGATGATGGGCAGCTTGCCGATGCGCTCAAGCGTCAGCGGCTCGGGGCCGAGGTCCAGCGTGGGGCTGGCCACCCAGGCAAGTGGATAGCTGCACAGCGCCAGGTTTTCAACACGGGCCTCAAGCACGGGCCCCATCAGGAAGGCCAGGTCGATCTGGCGCGACATCAGGTGTGGGCGCAGCACATGGGTGGTGTCCACCTCGATCTCCAGCACCAACGCCGGGTAGGTCGAATGGATCAGTTCGATCAGCGTGGGCAGCCAGGTCTGCACGATGGTCTCGGCCACGCCGATGCGCACGGTGCCGGTCATCACGTTCTGTTCGCGCGCGGCCTCGAACATATCGCGCCGCACTTGCAGCATGCGCTCGGCATGCGACAGCAGTTCGTGGCCCTTGGCGGTGAGCTTGACGCCGCGCGCGTCGCGCTCGAAGAGCCGCACCCCCAGGTCCGCCTCAAGCGAGGCGATGCGCTGCGACACGGCGGGCTGCGTGGTGTTGAGCTTGTCTGAGGCAGCGCGAAAGCTGCCCAGCGTGGCGACCCAAAAAAAAGTTTCGACGTTACGTAGTTCGATCATTGGCCTGTTCCCCCGGCGCGATGAGCGTATCATGGCAGCCGCCCATTTCCTCATCAGGAGCCCGTCCATGTCACCGGCCGATCCAGGTCGCCCACAAGCCCCCGCGCCCGCTTCGCGCGGCCCGCTCGTCGGCATCTTGCTGCTGGTGCTTTCGATGTGGACGCTTTCCTGTCTGGACGCCAGCGGAAAATGGGTCATGAATGCGGGGGTGCCGCTGCTGGTGCTGTCGTGGTTCCGTTATGTGGTGCACCTGATCCTGGTGCTGGCGCTGGTGTTGCCGACGCGCGGGCTTCGTGTGCTGCGCAGCAACAAGCCGCGCGAACAACTGATCCGCGGCGGCTCCATGTTCCTGGCCACGCTGATGTTCTTCACGACGCTCAGCTACATCCCGCAAGCCGAGGCCACGGCCATCAACTTCCTGGCGCCCTTGCTGGTGTTGTCGGTGGCGCCCTGGGTCCTGAAAGAGCCCGCCCGCATGTCGCGCTTCGTGGCGGCGGGCATTGCGTTTATCGGCGTCAT
The DNA here is from genome assembly GCF_002812705.1 of Achromobacter spanius. Taxonomy (NCBI): domain Bacteria; kingdom Pseudomonadati; phylum Pseudomonadota; class Betaproteobacteria; order Burkholderiales; family Alcaligenaceae; genus Achromobacter; species Achromobacter spanius. The sequence continues at coordinate 4,373,630 of NZ_CP025030.1, forward strand.
CATCGTGATCCGCCCCGGCGGCGGCTTGCACCCGGTCGGCACCATTTTCGGGCTGCTGACGGCCTGTTGCTTTGCCGCGCAATTCATCGCCACGCGGCGGGTCGCGGGCGATGATCCGTTTACATCGCTGATCTGGAGCGGCGCGGTGGGCACCGCCTGCCTGACGGTAACGCTGCCCTTCGTGCTGCCCGCGGCGCTGCCGGTCTTGCAGGGGCTTTCCGGGTTCGATTGGCTCTTGCTGATCTCGACCGGCCTGACTGGCGGGGTGGGCCATCTGTTTCAGATCGCCGCGTACCGGCGAGCCCCGGCGTCCACGCTGGCGCCCTTCATTTATTTACAGATCATCAGCGCCACGTCCGTGGGCTGGCTGGTCTATGGCCATTTCCCGGACCCGCTGACCTGGCTGGGCATCGCCATCATCTGCGCCAGCGGCATCGGCATCGGCTTGATCGAATGGCGCCGCAGCCTGGCCATCAGTGCGGCAGCCGCCAGGGCTGCTGTCCGCTAGATCGACGGCGCAATCCGCATCTGAACCCACGGCGGGACGCGTACGCGGCGCGCGCGGAGCGGCTCCCGTACAATGCTGGTCGCTTTTTGCGCTTTCGCGCTTGAGCTTCCAGCATCCGGCATTTCCCCGAGCGAGGTCTTCATGGTCATCAAGCCCCGTGTGCGCGGCTTTATCTGCGTCACCACCCATCCCGTTGGCTGCGAAGCCAACGTCAACAAGCAGATCGACTACGTTCGGGCGCAAGGCCCCATCGCCGGGGGCCCGAAACGCGTGTTGGTGCTGGGCGCGTCAACCGGCTACGGCCTGGCCGCCCGCATCAGCGCGGCCTTCGGCTGTGGCGCGGAAACCTTGGGCGTGTTTTTCGAACGCCCCGCCGACGCCGCCAAGGCTGGCACGCCGGGCTGGTACAACACCGCCGCCTTCCACAAGGCGGCACAAGCCCAGGGCCTGACCGCCACCAGCATCAACGGCGACGCCTTCTCTGACGAGATCAAGCAAAAGACCATTGCCGCCATCAAGGCTGGCATGGGCCAGGTGGACCAGGTCATCTACAGCCTGGCCGCCCCGCGCCGCACCCACCCCAAGACGGGCCAGGTGTTCAACTCCACGCTCAAGCCCATCGGCAACGCGGTCAACCTGCGCGGCCTGGACACCGACCGCGAAGTGGTCAAGGAGTCCGTGCTGGAGCCGGCCACGCAAGCCGAGATCGACGCCACCGTGGCCGTCATGGGCGGTGAAGACTGGCAGATGTGGATCGACGCGCTGCTGGATGCCGGCGTGCTGGCTGAAGGCGCCACGACGACGGCCTTCACCTACCTGGGCGAAAAGATCACGCACGACATCTATTGGAACGGGTCGATCGGCGCGGCCAAGAAGGACCTGGACGAGAAGGTGCTGGACATTCGCACCAAGCTGGCCGCGCGCGGCGGCGACGCCCGCGTGTCGGTGCTGAAAGCCGTGGTCACCCAGGCCAGCTCGGCCATTCCGATGATGCCGCTGTACCTGTCGCTGCTGTTCAAGATCATGAAGGCGGAAGGCACGCACGAAGGCTGCATCGAGCAGGTGTACGGTCTGTACAAGGACAGCCTGTGCAGCGACACGCCCATCCTGGATGAGCAGGGCCGCCTGCGCGCCGACTACAAGGAACTGGATCCGAAGGTGCAGGCGCAGGTGCAGGCGCTATGGACCCAGGTCACCAGCGACAACATCTACCAACTGACCGACTTCGCGGGCTACAAACAGGAATTCCTGCGCCTGTTCGGGTTCGAGATCGATGGGGTGGATTACGACGCCGATGTGGATCCGGCCGTGGATATTCGCGGCCTCGTTTGATCGCGGGTTGATCGCGGTTTGATCGCCTCCTGCGGCCTGCGCGCCGGGCAAGCCCGGCCGCGCAGGGCGTCATAGATAATCCAACGTCACCAAACGATGCGGCACGGCCACGCCGCCAGGTCCGCCGGGCAAGGGCCGCAGCGCCTTCGTACTGACCTTGACGATACTTTCACTGGTTACCGGCTGCCTGCCGGGCGCGGGCGCACAACTGACCTGATGCGCGCCCTGCCCCGCAGTGGGAACGCGGCTGGCCTGGCAGCGAGCGGGTTCCACGATCGAGCCGGAAAACCGGATGATGCCGCCGGCGGCACTGACCGTCATCGGGGTCAGCAAGGCAGCTAGGGAAAGGACAAGCGCTGAACGACGAATAGTCATGGCGGCTCCAGAGCGTGGCAACGTCTGGCGCGCAGGCTTGCCCGCCAAACTGCATTCCCTCGACATCGCCGTGGCATCAGGGCGGCGTCAAAGCGCTGTTATGCAGGCGCCTTGGCGAATTCCATGTCTCGGTTGCTAATCAGACTACTCTGAAGCATTTATCGTATCAATCTGCATTAAGTCTAAAAACGCCGCTTATTTCGCGTTTATCGTCAAGATCAATTCCAAAAGCCTATCCAAGCCCCCCTCATCGATCACCACATTGACGGTTTGGCGCACGACCGCCTTGGCCCGATAGCCGACCGACAAGCCCGCGGCGCGCATCATTGGCAAGTCGTTCGCACCGTCACCCACGGCAATCGCCCGATCCAGCCCCACGCCGCGCTGCGCGCACACCTCTGCCAATTTGCGTCGCTTTTCCTCGCCGTCGCAAATATCGCCCCAAGGCTGCGGTACAAGCTTGCCCGTGAGGCGTCCGTCAAACACCTCCAGCACGTTGGCGCGCACGTCGTCCAGCCCCAGACGCTGACGCAGGCGGTCCGTAAAGCAGGTAAAGCCGCCCGTCACCAACAGGCAGGTCAGACCCGCCGCCTTGCAAGCGGCAATCAGGGTTTCGGCGCCGGGATTGATGCGCACACGTTCGTCATAGACCGTATCCAGCAAGGTTTCGGGCATGCCGGCCAATAACGCCACGCGGTCGCGCAGGCTTTGCTTGTAGTCGATGAGGTCACCGCGCATGGCGGCTTCCGTCAGCGCCGCCACTTCGGCTTTCTTGCCCATCAGATCGGCCATTTCATCCAGCGTCTCGATAGAGATCAGCGTCGAATCCATATCGAACGCAATGACCTTGTAGTCCGACAAGGCCAGCGGCGGCGTGATGCCGCGCCAGTGCAAGCCAGGAACTGTGGACGAATAAAGCATGGCAATCCTTGTCTAGGCGGGGATGGGCAAGCTGGAACGCTGTGCGCACAGCCAGTTGATGAACAATTGGGCGGATGCCGAGGCCGGGCCATCCTGCCGATACATCGCATGGATGCCGGCGTTGGGCAGGTGCGGGTGGGGAAACAAGGGGCGCAGGCGATCGGCGCGGATGTCGTCTTCCAGCAGGCACCAGGGCGCCAGCGCGATGCCGAGGTCGTTCATGGCCGCCTGCATGCACAGGAACTGGTGGTCGAACACGGGCCCGGGCAATTGCGCCGGCACGTCCACCTTGGCCAGCGCAAACCAGCGCGGCCAATGGTCCATGCCGCCAGAGATCTTCAAGAGCGGATGGCCCAGGCAGTCGGCGGGCGTGTTCAGCCGGTTGCGGTCGATGAAGCGCGGCGACGCGACGGGCACGTGGAAGTCGTCCAGGCAATGCACGCAAGCCAGGTCGGAATGCGCCATGAAGCCATGCCGGATCAGCACGTCGCTGCCGGGGTCGCCGCCCCGGTCCAGGAAGGGGCGCGCCTGCGTGCTCAGTTGCACGTCTACACCAGGATGCAGCGCCTGGAAGGTCGACAGGCGCGGGATCAGCCACTTCATGGTCAACGAGGGCGTGGCGCACACGCGCAGCACGCCGCCGTGGGCGGGTGATTTCAGCTTGGCCGTGGCGACGGCGATGCGTTCCAGGCTGGCCTGCACTTCGGGAAAATACGCCTGCGCGCAGGGCAGCAGCGCCACGCCACGCGCCTCGCGCGCAAACAGCGGCTGCCCCACATACTCTTCAAGAATGCGTATTTGCTGGCTGACCGCGCTGTGCGTGATGCTGAGTTCATCGGCGGCGGCCGTGAAGCTGCGCAAGCGCGCCGCGGCTTCGAACACGCGCAGCGCTTTCAACGGCGGCAGGCTCTGCCCGGCCATTTCAGCGGTCGCCCGCCCAGGCGCCGGCCAGGCGCAAGGCTGTGCTGCTCTTTCCCACGTTTACCCTTGTCGTCTAATTATTGGCGGCGCGGCCATGGCCACGCCTGCGCTGTTCTGCCGCATTCTAGGGGATAGTGGCGGCGGCGACCTCTTAGAAAATCTAACGCCATGCCTTAAAAAACACTGCTGGTCGCTAGCCGGGTGCGTTCCTATGATGCCGTGAACCCAAGCAGGAACGGACTATGGCATCGATCACGGTAGACGGCATCGCCAAGACTTTTGGCGGACAGCAGGTGTTGCGCAATTTGTCGCTGCACATTCCCGACGGCGCGTTCTACACGCTGCTGGGTCCCAGCGGCTGCGGCAAGACCACCTTGCTACGCTGTATAGCAGGCTTTTACGCGCCCGACGGCGGCCGGCTCCTGTTCGACCAGGACGACGTCACCCATGTTTCCGCGCACCGCCGCGACATCGGCATGGTGTTCCAGGACTATGCGCTGTTCCCCGACAAGAGCGCCTTCGACAACGTGGCCTATGGCCTGCGTGCGCGCGGCGTGGCTCGCGCAGAAACCACGCGGCGCGCCAACGAAGCGCTGGACAAGGTCGGGCTGCTCTCATTGGCCGACCGCTACCCCGCCCAGATGAGCGGCGGCCAACGCCAGCGCGTGGCCTTGGCCCGCGCGCTGGTGATTCGGCCGCGCGTGCTGCTGATGGATGAACCGCTCTCCAACCTGGACGCCAAGATGCGCTTGCAGATGCGCGACGTCATTCTGGATCTGGTGCGCGAGGCCGGCATCACGACCGTCTTCGTCACGCACGACCAGGAAGAAGCGCTGGCGATGTCGGACCGCATCGCGATCATGGACCACGGCAATATCGCGCAACTGGGCACGCCCGAGGAACTCTACGGCACGCCGGTCAACGCCTACGTGGCGGACTTCATCGGTTCGGCCAACGTGATCCCGGTGCCGGCGCAGACCGGCCTGGCGGGCGCGCCGGAAGGACACGTGCGCTACGAATTGTGTGGCCTGCGTTTTGACGGCGTACAGGGCAGCGCGCAACTGGACGCCAGCGGCGTGTTGATTGCCCGCCCGGAAGAGCTGGCGCTGATGGCGCCCGCGCCCTACGTTCCCAACACCCTGCCCGGCAAGGTGCTGCGCCGCCAGTACCTGGGCTTCAAGACCGCGTACCGCATCGCGCTGGACAACGGCACTGAGATCCGCGTCGAGCTGCACGCCGGCAATATGGTGGCGCAGTTCCAGCCCGGGCAAGCCGTGCAGGTGCTGATCCCCGCCGACAGCCGCGTCGTGAACGCCTGAGGACGCGCCCGCCATGAAAATCAAATGGTGGCCCTGGGGCATCCTGACCGCAATCTGCCTGGTCCTGCTGCTGTTCTTCGTGCTGTATCCGCTGGGCGTGCTGTTCGGCAACAGCGTCACGGGCCAGGACGGTGGCTTTTCCCTGGAAGGCTTCAAGGCCTTGCTGGCCGATTCCCAATACCTGGAGGCCTTCGGCAACACGCTCATCCTGGGCCTGGCGGTGACCACCTGCACCGTGCTGGTGGGCGTGCCGTTCGCCTATCTGGTGGCGCGCTACGACTTCCCCTTGAAGAACCTGGTGGCGATACTGCCGGTACTGACCATCGTGATTCCGGAAATCATCGTGGGCCAGTCCTGGCTGCTGCTGTTGGGCAACAACGGCCTGTTGACCAACCTGCTGGGCGACGTGGGCATCTCGCTGCCGTCCTTCTACGGCTGGACGGGCATGGTGTTTTCCATGACGCTCGTCTACTACACCTACATTTATCTTGGCGTGCTGGCCGCGCTGCGCGGCTTTGATGGCCAGTTGGAAGAAGCCGGACTCAGCCTGGGCACGCCGCCCTTGCTGACCCGCTTGCGCGTGCTGGTGCCGGTGCTGCTGCCGGCGGTGCTGGTGAACGCGCTGGTGGTGTTCACGCTGGTGGTCGGCAACTTTGCGCTGGCGATGCTGCTGGGCAGCCGCGTGCCGCTGCTGTCGGTCATGACGTACAACACCTTCGTCAGCGAAATGGGCGGCAGCCCCACGCTGCAAAGCGCCATGTCGGTGGTGTCGATCGCCATCGTCGCCATCGTGCTGTTCATTCAGAAGCGCGTTGTGGAACGCAAGGTCTACACGATGACGCAAGGCCGCGCCCCGGCCGCGGTGCGGGTGCGTTCGTGGACGGCGGTGTTGTATGCGGGTGGCGTGGGGCTGGTGATCCTGGTGTCGATGCTGCCGCTCATCATCGTCTTCATCGCCGCCTTCACCAAGACCAGCGGGCCCGTCATGCAATGGGGCCAGTGGTCGCTGGCCAGCATGCAACGCGCCGTGCATGGCGCGCCCGAACCCATTTTGAATTCACTGAAGTTCGCCTCGTTGGCCACCATGCTGGGCGTGGCCTTCGCGGTGCTGGTCAGTTATCTGACCATCAAGAAGCGCAACGCGTTCACGCAGGTGCTGGACTACATCGTCGTGCTGCCGCTGACCATTTCCGGCACGGTGCTGGGCATTGCGCTGGTGCAGACCTTCAACACGGGCTGGCTGGTGCTGGCGGGAACCTCCGGGATCATGGTGCTGTGCTACACGGTGCGCCGCCTGCCCTTCGCGGTGCGCAATGCATCGTCGGTGCTATTCAACATTCCGGACTCGATCGAGGAAGCGTCGATCAGCCTGGGCGTGTCGCCCCTGATGACGTTTTTCAAGGTGATCCTGCCCGCCATGAAGGCGTCGATCATCTCGGCCGCGATCCTGATGTGGCTGACGACGATATCCGAGCTGTCGGCCTCCATCGTGGCCTACAGCGGCGGCCTGGAAACCATGCCCATCGCCATCTTCCGTCAGGTTGACGGCGGCAGGCTGGGCATGGCGTCGGCCTATGGCGCGGCGCTGGTCACGGTGATCGTGCTGCCCATCATCGTGTCGGTCAAGACGTTCCGCATCAAGCTGTTCTCCGGCAAATAACCCCCTCGACCCAAAGGCTCTCCATGCAACTCAAGCACCTGATCCAGACCAGCGTTTTGGCCGCCTCCCTGGCCGCCGGCGCCGCGCACGCGCAAAACGTCGTGCTCTATTCGTCGAACAACACGGAAACCATCGAGACCGCGCTGGATGCCGTGAAGAAGGCGAACCCCAAGCTGAACGTGCAGCCCGTCACGGGCGGCACCGGCACGATGATGAAGCGCATCGAGGCCGAATCGCAGAATCCGCGCGGTGATCTTTTCTGGAGCGGCGGCTTTGGGACGCTGGGCGCCTACCGCCAGCAATTGCAGCCCTATCGCCCCGCCGACCTGGACAAGATTCCCGCCGAATTCCGTGGCCCCGACGACCTGTGGGTGGGCACGAACGTGCACGTGATGGTGATGATGGTCAACGAACGCCAGTTGAAGGGCCTGCCCGCGCCCGCCACCTGGTCGGACCTGATGCAGCCCCAATGGAAGAACAAGTTCGCCATTACCGATCCGTCCAAGAGCGGCACGGCGTACATGCTGGTGTACGGCCTGTACAAGCAATTCGGACAGGCCGGCCTGGACAAGATCGCGGCCAACGCCGTGGTCACCGCGTCGTCGGGCACCACCTACAAGGGCGTGGCCGCGGGGGAGTACGCCGTGGGCATGACGCTGGAATACGCCGCGCAGGAATATGTGGCCGGCGGGCAAAAGGAAATCAAGCTCGTCTATCCGACCGAAGGCAGCTACCTGGCGCCGGAAGGCATGTTCATCATCAAGGGCGCCAAGAACCTGGACGCGGCAAAAGCCCTGTACGACGGCCTCTTGAGCAAGGAATCGCAGGAAGCGCAGTTGGTGAAGAACTTTCGCCGGCCCACGCGCACCGACGTGGCCGTGGCCAGCCTGACCACCCTGCCCGACCTGAAGACCATCAAGATCTTCCCCGTCAGCCAGGAAGCGGCCGCCACCGACTATGAATCGGTGGTGGCGGCCTGGAACCAGGCGGTGGCCAAGGCGAAGTAAGAACGGGGCCGGGGCCGGCCGGCTCGGGGCGTATCAGTCGCCCTGCACCATCCGGCCCGCGGCCAGCACAAGCTGACGGCCGCATCGGGCCGCCAACTGCGGATCGTGGGTCACCAGCACCAGCGTGGTGCCGTGCTCGCGGTGCAGGTCGAACATCAGGTCGATGACGGTGACGCCGGTGGCGGCATCCAGGCTGCCGGTGGGCTCATCGGCGAACAACAGGTCGGGCTGCACCACAAAGGCGCGCGCCAGCGACACCCGCTGCTGCTCGCCGCCCGACAAGGTGCGGGGGTAATGATGCAGGCGCGCACCCAGTCCCACGCGCTCAAGCATGGCCTGCGCGGCCTCGCGCGCGGATTGCCCGGCCAGTTCCAGCGGCAGCATCACGTTTTCCAGCGCCGTCAGGTTGGGCAGCAACTGAAACGACTGGAACACGAAGCCCACATGATTGGCGCGCAAGCGCGCGCGGCCGTCTTCATCCAGGGCGAACAGGTCCTGCCCGGCCAGATGCACGCTGCCCACGCTGGGAACATCCAGCCCGGCCAATAGTCCCAACAACGTGGACTTGCCCGAACCGGAGCTTCCGGTGATGGCGACGGCGCTGCCGGCCTGCACCGTAAAATCAATTCCTTCCAGGATAGACAGCGTCCCGCCGGCATCGGCTACCCGCTTGCCCAGCCCTTTCACCTCGATCGAATTCTTGCTATCCATGCGCCTATTTTCCCTTCTGCATCTAACGTCCGCCTTGGCGATTGCCGTCGTGGCCCTTCCCGCCCACGCTCAGACCGCCCCGACGGCCGAGGGTTCCGCATCGCGCACCTTGCTGGTGGTGGGCGACAGCCTGTCCGCCGAATACGGCATCAAGCGCGGCACGGGTTGGGTGCCCTTGCTGTCCGCTCGGGTTTCCGAACAATACCCCAAGTACCAGGTCGTCAATGCCAGCATCAGCGGCGACACCACCAGCGGCGGCATAGCGCGCCTGCCGGCGCTGCTGCGCCAGCACGCACCCGCCGTGGTCGTGCTGGAACTGGGCGCCAATGATGCATTGCGCGGCTTGCCATTGTCGATGACCGAGCAAAACCTGCGCGCCATGACGCAGGCCGCCAAGCAGGCCAAGGCGGAAGTGCTGATCGTGGGCATGCAGATTCCGCCCAACTATGGCCGCGATTACTCGCAGCGCTTCGCCCAACTGTTTTCCACGGTCGCCAAAGACGAAAAAGCCCGGCTCGTGCCCTTCCTGATGGAAGGTATTGCAACGAACCGGGCGATGTTCCAGGCTGACGGCATCCATCCTAACGAGGATGCCCAGCCCCAACTGCTGGACAACGTATGGCCGACGCTGCGGCCATTGCTGAACTAGGGCGGGTCTAAGGGCAGGTCTAAGGGCGGATCAGCCCTCTGCCTGCGGCTGATCGCCGCGAATGACGTCAGCGGCGCCGGGCAGTACTTGCACCTTGTACTGTTCACGCAGCATCTTCAGCATTGCTTCGATTTCGGCCTGACCCAGGCCGCCCGACAACTGCTGCGCCAGGCGGGCCTTGGCAGCCTCGTCAACCGTACCGGCTTCAACCTTTTCCAGGCGAACCAGCGTGTAGTCGTCACCCGACTGAACACCGACATAGCCCGGCAACGGCGTCGAAGGCAGGCGCATCGCGGCGTCCACGACGGGTTGCGGCAGATCCTTGGGGTCCTGGCGCGAGACCACCACGGCGGGCGCGAAGCCTTCCGGTGCGGCGGACGGGTTGGCCTTGTCGGCCGCCAGCGCCGCTTCGCCGGCCTTCTTGGCGGCTTCTGCAGAACGCTCTTGGATCAAGCGCGAACGAATCGAATCGCTGACCTTGTCCAGGGGCGGCACATGGGCCGGTTCCAGATTGGCGACGCGCACGGCCATCATGACGGCGGGCGACAGCTCAATGACGCCGGAGTTCTGCTTTTCGCGCAGCACGTCGGGCGAGAACAGAATCTGGCGCACGCGCGGGTTGTCCAGCAGTTCGGCGTCGGGGCTGTCGGCGGCGGAACCCGGGCCTGCCTTGTCGGCGGGCAAGAGACCTTCGCGGGTCACGCCCGAGGCGGTACGCAGCTTCAGGCCCACGGCATCCGCGGCGGGTTGCAGGCTGTCGCGCTGGTCATAGACCTGCTTGTTCAACTGGCTGGCCATTTCCGAGAAATGCACGGCGGCAAGCTGCTTGCGCACTTCGCCGGTGATCTGGTCCTTGACCTCGGCCAGCGGCTTGATGGCAGCGGGCTGGATCTCGGTGACCTTGATGATGTGCAGGCCCGACGGGCTTTCGACAACACCCGACACCTGGTCCTTGGCTTGGCTGAAGATGGCCTTTTCCAGCGGACCGGTCAACATGCCCGGCGCCAGCCAGCCCAGATCACCGCCCTTGGCGGCCGAACCCGAGTCTTGCGAATTCTTGGTGGCCAGTTCGGCGAACTTGGCCGGGTCGGCAGCCGCCTGCTTGGCCAGGTCTTCGGCCTTGGCGCGAGCGGCCTTGCGGGCCTCTTCCGACGCGCCAGGGGCCAATTCAATCATGATGTGGCTGGCGCGGCGGCGCTCGGGTTGACCAAAGCGGTTCTTGTTTTGCTCGTAGTAGGACGCCAGGTCTTCGTCCTTGACCTGGATGCCCTGCGTGGCGGCGGCTTCATCCAGCACCAGGTATTGCACTTGAACCTGTTCGGGAATCTGCAGTTGCTGCTTGTTGGCGTCGTACCAGGACTGGATGTCGGCGGGCGACACGGTCACTTGCGAGCGATAGTCTTCAGCCGCGAAACGGCGCAGTTGCACGGTGCGCTGCTGCGTCAACGCCGTTTCCAGCGAGGCGACGACTTCGGCGGGCGCGCCGGCGGAACCGCCCACGGGGTCCAGCACGCGGCCAACGGCCAGGTCACGGCGCAAGCCAGCTTCAAACGAGGTCGGCGACATGCCTTGCGCCACCAGCACCTGGCGATAGCGTTCGGGCGAGAAGCGGCCGTTGTCCTGGAACTGGGGAATGGCGGCGATGGTGTTGCGCAGCGTTTCGTCGGACACCGTGAAGCGGTTGTCGACGGCAACGTTGGCCAGCAGTCGTTGGTTGATCAGCTGGTTCAGCAGGTTTTCGCGCAAGGCGGGCGTGTCAACGACGGCGGGGTCGAAGCGAGCGCCCTGGCGTTGCTGTATCTGCGCCAGTTGGTCGCGATGCGCCTGATCAAACTCGGCGCGCGAAATCGGCTGGCCGGCGACCGTCGCCAACTCAGGCTCTTGGCGCATGAAGCTGTCATAGCCTTGAATTCCGACGAGGAAGAAGGACGGCACAATCAGAAGCAGCAGGATGAGCTGCATCCAGCGCCGATGGCTGCGAATTAATTCGAACATGGAATCCCTGTTGCCGCGCTCCGGGGGTGTCCACCCGAAGCCGCACGAAAACGCAAAAAAAAGGGCGAACTGGATTCGCCCCATTCCCATACCGGTCAATACCGGATCAGCGGGCGGATTTTAGCATTTCTCACTCGCATGGGGCCTTTAGATTCTCTTCAGATTATTCCGGGTCGCCCGCCCCCTTGCGCCCCACCGGGCCAATCAGCCCTCTGCCGCGCGCCCAGGCTGCCAATTGCCCTGGGGCGGAGGCTGAAGCCCCGGGAATCGGCTGCCAAGAAGGAGTATCCTTGCAACCCTGTCCCCAAGAACCCCAAGCAACACCAAAATGACCGCAGAACTCCCCTCCTGGCCCTATTCCCGTTACATCGCGCACCGCGGCGGCGGTCGATTGGCGCCGGAGAACACCTTGGCCGCCATGCGCGTGGGCGCCGCGCACGGGTTCACGATGTTCGAATACGACGTGAAACTCAGCCGCGACAACGTGCTGGTGCTGATGCACGACGACAACGTCGACCGCACCTCCAACGGCACGGGCCCGGCGGCCGCCAAGCCCTACGCGGAACTGGCGCAACTGGACTTCGGGGCCTGGCACTCGGCCGCTTACGCCGGTGAACCGCTGCCCACCCTGGCCGCCGTGGCCCGTTACACGGTTGCCAACCACATCGCCAGCAACGTCGAGATCAAGCCCTGCCCCGGCCGCGAAGCCGAAACCGGCGCCGCCGTGGCGCTGGCCTGCAAGCAACTGTGGCAAGACGCCGGCACGCCTCCACTGCTGTCCTCATTTGCCGAAGAAGCCCTGCAAGCGGCGCTGGAAGCCGCCCCCGAATTGCCGCGCGCCCTGCTGGTGGAAAAGGTACCCGCCGACTGGTGCGAACGCCTTGCCAAGTACAAGTGCGTGGCGCTAAACATCAACCAACAAGACGCAACCCGCGAACTGATCGATGCCGTGCATGCCGCCGGCTATCGGATCGCGGCCTGGACCGTCAATGACCCCGAACGCGCCCGCTTGCTGCTGGACTGGGGCATCGACGGCATTTTCACCGACGAGCTGGCCGCCATCCGGCCCGCCGCCTGAGGCAGAACGCCCCGTGTTCAGTTACCGCCACGCCTTCCACGCCGGCAATCACGCCGACGTGCTCAAGCACGCCATCCTGGTCCACACCCTGGACTACTTCAACAAAAAAGACGCGCCCTATTGGGTCGTGGACACCCACGCCGGCGCCGGCCTCTACAACCTGGAGAGCGACTGGGCAAACAAGACGTCCGAATTCGAGGGCGGCATCGGCCGCCTGTGGGACGCCAAGGATCTGCCCCCGCTGTTGGCCGACTACGTTGCACGCATCCGCGACTACAACACCAATGGCCGCCTGAAGCGCTATCCCGGTTCGCCGTGGCTGGCGCTGGACGTGATGCGCCCGTCCGACCGCCTGCGCCTGTTCGAAATGCACCCGACCGAGATCGACACCCTGGTCGTCAACCTGGAACACCAGGGCCGCACGGCGCAGCGCCAGACCACTATCTACGGCGACGACGGCTTCGAGGGCGTGAAGGCCCTGCTGCCGCCGCCCACGCGCCGGGGCATGGTGCTGATCGACCCGTCGTACGAAGACAAGCACGACTATCGCCGCACGCTGATTACCGTCAAGGAATGCGTGAAGCGCTTCGCCACCGGCACCATCGCCATCTGGTACCCGCTGGTACAACGCCGCGAGGCCAGCGAAATGGCGCGCCATTTTGAAAACTTGAAGGTCAAGAGCTGGCTGCACGCCACGCTGACCGTCAAGAAGGCTACCATCGACGGCTACGGCCTGCACGGCAGCGGCATGTTCCTGATCAACCCGCCGTGGACCCTGCACGAAGGCTTGAAGCAAGCCATGCCCTACCTCGCCCGCGAACTGGGCGAGGACGAACGCGCCGGCTTCACTCTGCAATACCGCGAAAACCCATTCCCGGTGCCGAAGAAGCAGTCGGACGACTAAGGGCGCCACGCATCAAAGACAATGGCCCGATCCTGATGGATCGGGCCATTTTTTATCGGGGCGCCGCAGCCGCCTAGGCAGCCGAATCTAAGCGGTTGAGCGCCGCTTTTCCGCCTGACGGGCGATCTCGACGGCGTCCGCAATATTCATTTCCAGTGGACGAACGTTGCCCACAAAACCGGGCAAGGCGTCGCGCGCGCGCGCTTCGATGGCGGCAGCCGTCGTCAAGCCGTGCTCGACAAGCGCAGCGATATCGCCCCGATCATTGGCAGAAAGCCGCGATATCTTGCTGACTGCCAGGTCAACCGGGGACAGAATGTAGATGTCGAAATAATCGACGCCAAGCGGAACCCGTACCGCATCATCCAGGTAGTCCTCGTGCATGAGGGCAAAGGTTGAGTTGTATTGCGCGTCGAAGTGCAACCACAGAGGACGCCCCCCCGGGCCCGGCACCTCAATGCCCAGATCCTGGGGCAGATAAAGGCGCGCGCCGAATTCGGCATCGACGTCCATCGTGACCCGTTGCGCGGTGTATAGATGCACGGCAATGCCGCCGGCAATCGTGGCCTTGATCGGCTTGTCCCGCAGTTCCAATCGCGCCTGAAGCTCGACAAAAAGAGCTTTAAGACCCTTGGCAAGATCAGTATCCGTATGGAATTTCAAGCGGGACGCGGGCGCGTTCAAAGCGCTTCTCGTTGCAGTTGGACGGCGAGCATATCGCGTAGCCGATTGATCGTCAGGATATGACCCTTGCCCATTAATTCAGCCAAGGTCGCTGGGGCTTGGGTATGCGTCGTGAAATAACGCTCGCTGGCAGACCACAGTGAATTCGCGCCCGAGGGGTTAGCAGATTCCAGCGACATCGCGGCGAAGCGGAAAACACTAGCCTCGGCGCGGGTACGCGCCACCCGCGCGCGGCCTTTGACAACGCGGGCGCAACGGTCAAGCATTTTTTGTTCCCGATCGCGAGGGTCCATGGCCGGCTCCTGTGAATGGCGGGGTCATTTTACCGTCCAGATACCCTCCATGTTCGCCGCGCCTTCGAATTCGGACGAAGTCCCGCCTGGGTGCGGGGGGCCAGCGCCCCCCTTGCCCGCGTTAAACCGTCTCTTTTTCCGACGTCTCGTTGCGCAGCGATTCGCGGGCGGCGGCGAGTTTCGCGGCCGCGTCGCGCAGCGCCGTGCGCAGCCCCTCTTCGATGACGGGGTGGTAGAACGGCATTTCCAGCATGCGCGCCACAGTCAGCTCCTGCTGTACGGCCCAGGCCAGCAAGTGGCCGATGTGCTCGGCGCTGGGGCCGACCATTTCGGCGCCCAGGAAACGGCCCGACGCGATGTCGGCGTACACGTGCAGCATGCCCTTGTTCTTCAGCATGACCCGCGAACGGCCCTGGTCGCTGAAGTCCACTTCGCCCACCACAAAGGTGCCGGGAATCAGGCGGCCGTAGCCCTGGCCCGCCAAGGCAATCTGCGGGTCGGAGAACACCACGGCCAACGGCGCGCGGCGCAGGCCCTTGCGCAGTTCGGGAAAGCGCGCGGCGTTTTCGCCGGCGATGCGGCCTTCGTCCGCGGCTTCGTGCAGCAAGGGTGCGTCGGCGTTGGCGTCTCCGGCGATGAAGATGGCGGAATCGCCGGCTTGCATCGTTTCGCGATCGAACACCGGCACGCCGTGCACGTTCAGTTCCAGCGACGTGTTTTCCAGGCCCAGGCCGTCCACGTTGGCGCGGCGGCCGGTCGCGACCAGCGCGTAGTCGAAGCGTTCGATGCGCTCGCTGTTGTCCAGCGTGATATAGCGCACTTCCACCTCGTCACCCACCCGCGTGGTTTCCAGCACGCGAGCGTCCGGATCCAGGTAGAACTCGCGCTGGAAGATCTTGCGGGCGCTATGCCGCACTTGCGGGTCGCTGATGCCACCCAGGCTGCCGCTGACCCCGAAGACCCGCACCTCAACGCCCAAACGCGCCAGTGCCTGGCCCAGTTCCAGCCCGATCACGCCAGGCCCGAACACCGCCACGCGGCGGGGCAAGTCGTCCCAGGCGAAGACGTCGTCATTCACCACCAGGCGATCGCCCAGCGCACGAAACGGCGGCGGCACCGAGGGCCGTGAACCCGTGGCGATGACCACGCGCGAGGCATGCACTTCCGTGTGCTCGTCCACCCGCAACACCGTATCCGAGATAAAGCGCGCATAGCCGCGCAGCTTGTCTTCAGCGGGAATATTCTCGACGCCTTCAAGCACGAAGCCCACGAAGCGGTCGCGTTCGCGCTTGACGCGGTCCATCACCTCGACGCCATCCACCGAGATATCGCCCCCGACGTGTACGCCGAAGGCTTCGGTATGCGCCGCGTTGTGGGCGGCTTCGGCGGCGGCGATCAGCAGCTTGGACGGCATGCAGCCAACACGGGCGCAAGTGGTGCCATAGGGGCCGCCTTCAATAATCAGAGCGCGCTTGCCCGCGGCTTTCGCGGCGCGATAAGCGGCCAGACCGGCAGTGCCGGCGCCGATGACAGCGATATCGGTATGCAGAGTTTTCATGATTGGGGTCCCCTGTTGCGGGTAGCAAAAAGAATTCAAAGGCGAGTTCCGCCTTGTTGCGCATCCTCGGGACGAACACCGTCCGGCGGCGCCGGTCACGGGCCGCATAAGGCATGCATTAAGGGTGCGTAAAAAGGGAAGCTCGTGCCGGGAAAAACCAGGCGGTCAACGCGCAACCGCCTGACTCCACCGGCCGGACGCGGGGATTGCCCCTGCCCGGCCGCCAGCCAATAACCTTTAGGCGAAGTGAGCCTTCAGGTCTTCCAGGCCGCCGATCAGCGCGCCGTTGATGAACACCTGGGGAGCAGTGCCCTTGCCGGACACAGCACCGATCACTCGGCCACGAACCTTGTTTTCCAGCGGGATTTCGATCGGGGCATAGCCCTTTTCATCCAGCAGCGCCTTGGCTTCCACGCAGAACGGGCAGCCCGGCTTGGAGAACACGACCACTTGGTCAGGCTTCTTGGCCGTCGGCGCAATGTGCGCCAGCATCGTGTCGGCGTCCGACACTTCAAACGGGTCGCCTTCCTTTTCCGGTTCGATGAACATCTTCTGCACGACGCCGTCCTTCACCAGCATCGCATAGCGCCAGCTACGCTTGCCGAAGCCCAGGTCGCTCTTGTCGACGAGCATGCCCATGCCTTCCGTGAAGGCGCCGTTACCGTCGGGCAACAACGTGATGTTGGCCGATTCCTGGTCCTTTGCCCATTCGTTCATGACGAAGGTGTCGTTGACCGACACGCAGACAATGCTGTCAACGCCGGCGGCGAAGAACGCGGGAGCCAGTTCGTTGTAGCGCGGCAGGTGCGTGGACGAGCAGGTCGGCGTGAAAGCGCCGGGAAGCGAGAAGACGACAACCGTCTTGTTCTTGAACAGATCGTCGGTTGTGACCTTCTTCCACGTGTTGTCCTCACGGACGGGGAACGTTACGTTCGGAACACGTTGGCCTTCGCGGTTTTGCAGCATTCAAATCTCTCCTTGGGTAGCGGGGTTTGTTTAACCACCATGGAAAGAATCATAAACGCTGGCTATCGATAAAACAAATTTAATAAACTAAATTGATTGATAGCATTTAACAATGAAGGAATAGATTTCGGAAAGCGGCATCTATCATAGCCGCCTTCCAACGTTCCGATGTGGCTTACACCCGGGCCGGCTCGTAACCTGCTTCGCGGATGGCGGCTTCGACCTTATCGGCCTGATCCGTGCCCGTCACCGTGACGCGGTGCGACGCCACGTCGGCAGCGACCGTGGCGCCGGGAACGGCCTGGCTTACCGCGCTGGTGATGCTCTTGACGCAGTGGCCGCAGGTCATGTCGGGGACTTGAAATTCGATGCTCATGGTTGTTTCCTCAAGATCAGCGTTGGCGGATGCAGAATTTGACCCGCCATGACACCAGCTTAAACATTCCCATCATGTCAAGGTCAAGCGTAAAATTGCACCTTGACCTTCCCACTATGGGAAGGATGAAACTGCAAGCTCACCCCTCAACACGAGAATCGCCATGAGCGTTGCCAGCCCCTCGACCACCCAGTTGGAACTCGCCATTGAAGGCATGACGTGCGCGTCGTGCGTGAAGCGCGTGGAAAAGGCCTTGATCCATGTTCCGGGCGTGGCCCAGGCCCAGGTCAACCTGGCCACCGAGCGCGCGCTGGTGTCCTACGACCCGGATGCCGCCCAACCCCAAGCCCTGGTGGATGCCGTGGTCAAGATGGGCTACGAGGCCCGCCCCATTGCCGCGCAAGACGACCACGCCGAACGCCAGTCACAAGCGCGCGACGCCGAAGCGCAGCGCCTGCAACGGGCGTTCACCGTGGCGCTGGTGCTGACCTTGCCCGTGTTTGTGCTGGAAATGGGATCGCACCTGATTCCGGCCCTGCACCATTGGGTGCTGGGTACGGTTGGCCAGCAGAACAGTTGGCTGCTTCAATTCGTGCTGACCACCGCCGTCCTGGTCTGGCCCGGCCGCCAATTCTTCACCAAGGGGCTGACCGCGCTATGGCGGCGCGCGCCCGAGATGAATTCGTTGGTGGCCTTGGGCGCGGGCGCCGCCTGGGGGTATTCGGTAGTGGCCACCTTTGCGCCCGCCTGGCTGCCCGAGGCCGCGCGCAACGTCTACTTTGAAGCCGCCGCCGTTATCGTGACCTTGATCTTGCTGGGGCGCACATTGGAAGCGCGCGCCAAGGGCAAGACCGGCGCGGCCATCAAGCGCCTGATCGGCTTGCAGCCGCGCACGGCGCGCGTCATGCGCGACGGCCAGGCCGTGGATGTCGAGATCGAAAAGGTCAACACGGGCGATATCGTGCTGGTGCGCCCCGGCGAAAAGATCCCGCTGGACGGCGACGTCATCGAAGGCAGTTCGTATGTCGACGAGTCCATGCTGACAGGCGAACCCGTGCCGGTTGAAAAACAGCCCGGCATGCAAGCCACTGGCGGCACCCTGAACACCTCGGGCAGCTTCACGCTGCGCGTCACTCATACCGGCGCCGACACGATGCTGGCCCGCATCATCCGCATGGTGGAATCGGCCCAAGGCGCGCGCTTGCCCATCCAGGCGCTGGTGGACCAGGTCACCGCCTGGTTCGTGCCCGCCGTGATGGCGGCGGCCCTGCTCACGTTTGGGGTCTGGCTCTTCTTTGGCCCCTCGCCCGCGCTGTCGCACGCGCTGGTCAATGCGGTGGCCGTGCTGATCATCGCCTGCCCTTGCGCCATGGGGCTGGCTACGCCCACGTCCATCATGGTGGGCACGGGCCGCGCGGCTGAAATGGGCGTGCTGTTCCGCCAGGGCGATGCCCTGCAAACCTTGCGCGACGTCAACGTCGTGGCCTTCGACAAGACCGGCACCCTGACACTCGGCAAGCCCACGCTGACCGAACTGGAACCCGCCGCCGGCCATGACGGCCCGCAGGTGCTGCAATGGGTCGCTTCGGTACAAGCGCGGTCCGAGCATCCCATTGCGCTGGCCATCGTGGCCGCCGCCGAAGAGCGCAAGCTCGCGCTGTTGCCGGCCGAGGGCTTTGCCGCCATCACGGGCGCGGGTGTTGAAGCCCGCGTGGCGGGTCGCAGCGTGTTGGCGGGAGCCGCGCGGTTGATGGCTGAACGCGGCGTCGACGTCAGCGCATTCGGCGCGCGCGCCACCGACTGGGGCAACGAAGGCAAGACCCCCATCTTTGTTGCCATCGACGGCCAGGCCGCCGCCATGATGGCGGTGACGGACCCGATCAAGCCGTCCGCCGTTTCCGCCATCGCCGCGCTGCATGCGCAGGGCCTGAAGACGGCCATGATCACCGGTGACAACCGCTACACGGCGGCAGCCGTCGCACGCCAATTGGGTATCGACGAAGTGCGCGCGGAAGTGTTGCCGGACGGCAAGGTGCAAGCCATCAGCACGCTGCGCGAAGGCGGCCGCAAGGTGGCGTTTGTGGGCGATGGCATCAACGACGCGCCCGCGCTTGCCGCCGCCGACACCGGCATTGCGATCGGTACCGGCACGGACGTTGCGATTGAAGCAGCCTCGGTGGTGCTGATGGCTGACGACCTGCACGGCGTGCCCAACGCCATCGCGCTCAGCCGCGCGACGCTGGCAAACATCCGCCAGAACCTATTCTGGGCGTTTGCCTACAACGCTGCGCTGATACCGCTGGCGGCTGGCGCCTTGTATCCCGCGTTTGGCCTGTCGCTTTCGCCCATTTTCGCGGCGGGCGCGATGGCCCTGTCCAGCGTCTTCGTGCTGGGCAATGCGCTGCGTTTGAAAGCGTTCCGGCCCCATGCCGGCCGCGCTTGATCCGGGAGTTCCAATATGAATATCGGCGAAGCAGCAAAAAGCTCCGGCATTTCCGCCAAGATGATCCGCTACTACGAAAGCATCGGCCTGATCGGCCCCGCGACGCGCACGGACTCGGGCTATCGCGTTTACACCGACCAGGACCTGCACACGCTGCGCTTCGTGCGGCGCGCGCGGGATCTGGGGTTTTCGGTGGAGCAGATGAACGAATTGCTGGCCCTGTGGAAGGATCGCAGCCGCGCCAGCGCCGACGTCAAGCGCATTGCGCTGGAGCATGTAGAGGAACTGGAGCGCAAGGCAGAAGCCCTGCGCGACATGGCCGCGACGCTCAAGCATCTGGCGCAGCACTGCCATGGCGATGACCGGCCCAACTGCCCAATCCTGGAAAACCTGGGCCGGTCGCACTGAGGCCTGGGTAATGGCCTGGGCAAGGGCCCGCGCCAGGACAACGTTACGGCGTCTCTGCGGCCTCGCCTGCCTCTGCCGCCTCGGCTGCGACGCGTGCATGGTAGGCATCCGTGGCGGCCTGCTTGGCAGCCGCCTTTTCAGCGGCGGCGGCCGCCTTGGCTTCTTCCGCCGCGATGGCGTCGGCTTCGGCCTGGATGGCGCGCTGGCGAGCCCGTTCCTTTACCTCAGCCACGCCGGCGGCATCCAGCGATTCAAACACGGCGATGGATTCCACATGGCCCGTGTGCGGAAACATGTTGATCACGCCCGCGCTCTTCAGCACGTAGCCGCCTTCGTGCACCAGGATGGCGGCATCGCGCGCCAGCGTTGCCGGGTTACAGGACACGTAGACGATGCGGCGCGGCCGCTCTTGCGCGCTCAGTTCAGACAGCGCTTGCGACACCGCGTGTGCGCCTTCGCGCGGCGGGTCGATCAGCATGCGGTCGAAGTAACCCAGGCTGCGCAGCCAATGTGCGTCAACCTCGAACAGGTTCAGCGTGGCGAAGCTGGTGCGTTCGCCCAGGCCATGGCGCGACGCCGCGTCGAAGGCGCGGTCGGTCAAGGCCTTGCTGCCCTCTACGCCTACCGCTTCGCGGCCTTGCGTGGCCAGCGGCAAGGTGAAATTGCCCAGGCCACAGAACAGATCGGCCACGCGGTCGGTGGGCTGCACGTCCAGCAGCTTCAACGCGCGCGACACCATCGAACGGTTGATGGCGTGGTTGACCTGCGTGAAATCGGTGGGCCGATACGGCATGCGCAGCCCGAATTCCGGCATCGTGTACGACAGCGCATCGGCGTGCTCGGGCTCTAGCGGATGCACGGTTTCCGGGCCCTTCGACTGCAACCACCACTGCACGTTGTGCTCGGCGGCGAAGGCGCGCAGGATGGCGATGTCGCCATCGGTCAAGGGCAGCAGATGGCGCAGCACCAGGGCGGTGACGCCGTCGCCCAGCGACACTTCAATCTGCGGCATGCGGTCGGGCGCCGACATGGCCCCGATCATGGCGCGCAGCGGCATCAGCAGGTCGCTGACGTGGCGCGGCAGCACGTGGCATTCACGCATGTCGGCCACATAGCTGCTCTTGCGCTCGTGAAAGCCCACCAGCACCCCGCCCTTCTTCGGCACCACACGCACCGACAGGCGGGCACGGTAGCGGTAGCCCCAGGTCGGGCCCTGCAACGGCGGCAGCACCAGCGCCGGACGCAGCTTGCCGACGTGCCAGAAGGTGTCTTCCAGCGAACGTTGCTTGATGGCCACCTGCGTGCTGGGTTCCAGGTGCTGCATGGCACAGCCCCCACAGACACCAAAGTGCGGGCAGCGCGGCACGACGCGCTGCGACGAGGGGCGCAGCACCTCATCCACGCGCGCAATCTCGTAAGACGGCTTGCGGCGCAGCGTGACGGTGGTGACCCGTTCGCCCGGCAAGGCGCCTTCCACGAATACCACTTTCCCGTCGCGGCGGGCGATTCCCCTGGCTTCCAGATCCAGGGACTCGATACTCAAAACGTCTGACATCTCACGCAGTCCAGAATTACACGCAACCCATGATTGTAGAAGGACTCCGCCCGTTCCCGGAAATGGTCTTTGACGGGGCCGGACCGCTCCGCCTCCCCGCCCGCCGGCAAGCCCGGGTTATGCAGCCTGCCTGCGGCGCAAGCGCAACGATTGCAGGCACAGCGCCCCCATTGCGGCCAGCGCGGCGGCGGCGCCCACCAGCGGCAGCGCCGATAAACCCAACCACGCGATCGTCAGGCTGCCCAAGCCGCCCCCCACTGCCGTGCCCAGGTTGAACGAGGCAATGTTCAGCCCCGCGGCCACCGCTGTGGCAGTCGGCACGTGGTGTTGCGCCAGTTTCAGCAAGCGCAGCGTCAACACCGTCACGATGCAGAAGAACACCAGTCCCAGCACGCCCGCCAGCGCCAGCACGGCCCAGCCCGAGGCGCGGCACTGGTAAAGGCCCAGCAGCGTCGCAAAGAGCCCCGTCAACGCCAACAATGCGGCGCGGTCGGGGTCCATCTTGTCGACCAGGTAGCCGCCCAGCAGGTTGCCGCCGATGGAAAACAGCCCGAACAGCAGCATCGCCGTGCTGAGCCGCTGCACGCCCACGCCGGTCACCTGCAACAAATAGGGCGAAATAAAGGTGAAAAAGCAGAAGGTCGCCACGCTGACCAAGGCCCCCACCCCTGCCGTCATCAGCATTTGCGGGTGGGCGATGGCACGCAGCGCGGCCAGGGCGCCAGGCCTGTCTTGCGCCGCCATAGCGGGACCCGCATCGCGCGGCATGCAGTACAGCAAGCCGGCCAGGCCCAGCACGGCCAACGCGCCGATTGCCAGGAACACCGCGCGCCATGACCAGACGCTGCCCAGGAACGTGCCCAGCGGGACGCCCAGCGCCAACGCCAGGGTCAGGCCGATCCACACCACCGCCACGGCGCGTCCGGCGCGCGCCTCGTCCACCAGCCGGGTGGCGGCGTCGGACGCCACAGCCATGAACACGCCATGCGCCAGCCCGACGGTAAACCGCAGGCCCAGCAGCATCGGCAGCGTGCCCGACAGGCTCATCAGGCAGCTACCCACTGCCAGTATCCCCATGGCCCACGCCAGAATGCGCCGGTCGCGCCAGTGCGCAACCAGGGCGGTCAACAGGGGCGCACCGATGGCCGCGCCGAAGGCATAGGCGGCGATTGCCGTGCCGACCGCCTCAATCT
The DNA here is from genome assembly GCF_002812705.1 of Achromobacter spanius. Taxonomy (NCBI): domain Bacteria; kingdom Pseudomonadati; phylum Pseudomonadota; class Betaproteobacteria; order Burkholderiales; family Alcaligenaceae; genus Achromobacter; species Achromobacter spanius. The sequence continues at coordinate 4,396,486 of NZ_CP025030.1, forward strand.
TGGCGTGCAGGCCATCGGCCATGGCCGAGACCAAACCGGCCACCACGAATTCAGAAAGGCCGAATGCAAAGGTGCAGACGGAGAAAAGATAGACAGCGATAGGCATGGCGTTCAAAGGTCGACAGAGACAATCGCCGAGCTTAGAAGGGCCACAGTGCGCCGTAAAATAGCTTATTTATCGCTAATTAAGACTTCTGAAGTCTTATTTGACCAGCCGAACGGCGTCGAGCAAGCGATCCCGCACGGGCGAGGCCTGCTCTGCGTTCCACGCCATCAGCAATTCCACATGCCGCAGCGCCTCGGGCGCATCGGCGGCAATCGGGCGGAACACGACGTCGTCGCCCCCGGCCCGGGCCAGCGACGCGGGCAGCAAGGCCACGCCGAAGCCCGCCGCCACCAAGGCCGCCACCGTCTGCAATTGGCGGGCCTCCTGCGCCACTTTGGGCACGAAGCCCGCCGCTTGGCAGAGCTGGGTCAGTTGATCGTGAAAGCCTTGCCCCAAACGCCGGGGCGAACCCACGAACGGTTCGTCTTTCAACGCGGCCAAGTCCACCACCGCTTCGCCCTCCAGGCGATGCCCGGCCGGCAAGGCAACCTGGACAGGCTCATGCAACAGGCGTTCGAATTGCAGGCTGGGTGTGGTGGCGCCCGGTGTGCGCATGAAACCTATGTCGGCGCGCCCTGCTTCCAGCGCCTGCACTTGCTCGTGCGTGGTCGCCTCTTGCAAGGTGAAGGCGACCGCCGGATTCGCATCGCGAAAACCGCGCAGCGCACGCAGCAGCGGCGCATAAGGCGCGATGTTGATGAACGTCAGCGTCAGGTGGCCGTCCATGCCTTGCGCCACGCGCCGCGTATGCGTCACGCTGTCTTCGAGTTCACGCAGAATGCGGCGCGCGGACTGCAGAAATGCCGCGCCCGCCGCCGTCAGGGCCACGCTGCGATTGGTGCGCTCAAACAACTGCGCGCCAATGTCGGCTTCAAGCCGTCGGATGGCCTGGCTGAGCGGCGGCTGCGCCATGTGCAGGCGCTGCGCCGCGCGATTGAAATGCAGGGTTTCCGCCACGGCGACAAACTGCCGCAACAACCGGGTTTCGATCATTGCAACGCGATCAGTCCAGCTCAGCCCGGGAAAACAGGTCCTGAATCAGCTTCCTGTCTTCGCAAGCGGCCTTGAACGCCAACGCGAAGGTCTTGAGCGCTTCGCTATCCGACGAATAGGCGCAGAACGTATCGGCTTCCGGATCGAAATCGATCAACTCATCGAGTTCGGGCGTTTTCTCGTTCAGAAAAACCAGCGCCAACGACGTCCAGTCATAGCCCGTGCCCAGAAACCCCTCTTCCCTTCTGCGGCGAAAAACCTCTTCCTTGTATTCCCCAACAATGAGGCTTACCGAGAAGTTGCCTTCGTACTCCATCCAGGAAAACGGCTTGATTGTTTCTTCGAAATCGATAGTCACTGCGCTCAAAGCTCCTTGAATCGCCGGCCGCCGACAGTAGCGGCCAGGCTGATGCGCGGAAAGTCCCCCGCCGCATCTTGTGCGCGCCCATTAGAGGCAATTATTGCGATGTGCGCAACGCGGTTCGTAGTGAAGCCCCGTTGCCCGGGGGCTTTGCCACCCATTGCAGGATAAAAAAAGGGGAATTGAAGGGGACTGTCCCATCAGGCAGTCTCCTTCAATTCCCCAAACGTCGGCGCCTGTTACAGCGCCGCCACGGATTTCAAATCAGAATGCACGCGCCACGGAAAACACCGCGCCTATCCGGCCGGACGGATGGCCGTATTTGGTGGGCAACCAGTTGTCCTTGGTGGCGCCCACCGCGGCCAGCCCCAGCACCCAGCCCTTCAGGTCCTTGGTGACGCCAACCTTGTAGTCGACGTAATGGCCGATGGAATCGCCGTCCATATTGGATTGGTTTTTCAGCTTTTGATAACCCAGGTGCCCCAACAAGCCCCATCCGTCGCCCAGGTCGAACGTGGCCGTACCGTCCAGGTACCAGGTGCCTTTGCTGTCCGGGGTGCTGAAGAAGTCGCTGGGCGTGTAGGAGTACTTCAACGAGTAATTGCCGTAGGACGCGCCCAGGTACAGGTCGGTGTTGTTGTAGTTGCCGCCCTTGGGAGAGCTGGAACCCGGGTAGTAGTAATGCAGCACACCGGCGTCCAGGGTGAATCCGCCGCCTACGTCGCCTTTCCAGCCGCCGTAGAAATCCATTTCGAGGTTGCCGTCGGTGAATACGAAGTCCGAGACGTTGGAGTTCCAGTTGCCCAGATAGAAGCCGGAACTATGGGCCAGGTCGAAGCCCACCTGCACGGCGGGACGGAAATCGGTTTGTGAATAGCCGCGGAAGCGATAGTCGCTGACGATGGCCGCGTTACCGCTTAGCGAAAAACCGGCTCCCAGGTCGGTGGGTTCGGCCTGGGCCGTCGAGGCGAAACAAGCAGCAAGCGCAAAGGGCAAGGCTAGCAACGTCTTCTTCATGGTGCGGAGTCCTGATCGGATTTAACGAGGAGGAGGACGGCCTGTGGCGCATCCCTTTGACCGGTTTTGCAGCGGTTAATACCGGTTCATGCTTCCTGAAGCAATGTCCGTGCCAGGTTTCTGCGGCGTAACAAGCGGGTATCGCGCGAGGTGATGACAGAGTGACAAGCAGTAATTCCGACACAGGACGCGGGGATGCACGCACCAAAATCGGGCGCGCCGCGCCATGCCAGCGTCAGGTCGTGCATCACCATGGGGAATTTGCGCCAAACTGGTTCAACGCGCGGGCTGATGTGGGCAACCGGGGCAAACAAAAACCCCGGCACGCGGGGAACGCGTCCGGGGTTGTCGACAAGGCGCCCGCCCCATGATGGCGGCGGACGATGGCCGGCGTAGTTGGCCCGCGTAGTTGACCGGTTTAGTTGACCGGTTTAGTTGGCCAAAGGCGGCGGAGGAGGAGCATCGGCACCTTCAGGCGGCGGCATGCCGCCCTTGCCCTTGCCATGGCGGGCTTCCATCTTGGCGTGGCGTTCCTGCATCTTGGCTTCGCGCTCCTTGACGATCTTCGTCACTTGCCCGCGTTGCGTATCGTTCAGGCTATCCCACACTGCCAGCCACTGGTCGCGAACCTGCTTGGCCTGGCCGCCGAACTGATCGCGTGATTGCTCCGACTGCGCCATCAGCGCGCGCGGGTCGAGTTTGCCGCTGTCGAGCTGCGTCTTCAACAGGTCATGGCGCTTGCCACCAGCCTCGCGCATGGCCTTGTGCAGGTCGCGCTGGCCTTCCTGCGCGGTCTTGAACAGCGCCTGCTGTTTCTCGTCCAGCTTCAGTTGATCAACCTGCGCCTTGGACACGGGGCCCAGGCCGGGGATGAACAGGCCGTCGCGCTTGCCCTTGTGGAACTCACCACCGCGCGGGCCGTGGTGCTGCATGGAAGCCGGGCCGCCATCGGCGGGAGCCGCAGGCGCGGCCACGGCGGAGCCAGCCATCAAGCCGCCCGTCGCGGCGACAAATGCAAGAGCGGCCAAATTGGAGCGAAGTGCGAATCGGGACATAAGTGTCTCCTGAAAGTGAAGAAAGCGAGGCCATTGTGCGGTTGGCCTGGTTTCAACCGGGTTTCGCGCCCGCGGTCCATGTTTCAGTCGATTGCGCCTGCGCCAGACGTGAAAACGGGGCCTTGCGGGGCCCCGTCGTATCCTGGCCTGCGCCAGCGCAATGCAGGCGTCAGGGGGCGTCCCACGCCGCCATGTATTCCTTCCAGTGCGGCGCGTCGCTGGCCGACAGCGTGTCGCGCACCAGGGATACTTCGGCGTCGTAGCCGGTGCGGTCCAGCTCGCCACGCAGGAAGCGGAAGCGGCAGTACACCAGCCACGTGTTGACGACGTCGGTTTCGCAGTAGGCGCGGACTTCGTCGGCGCGGCCCGTATTCCAGGCTTCCCAAACCTTGCTGCCGTCCATCCCCAGCTTGCCGGGAAAGCCGCACAGCTTGGCCAGGTCGTCCAGGGGCGCGTTGGCGCGGCCGTTGTACTTGGCCAGCACGTCCATCAGGTCCACATGGCGCGTGTGGTAGCGCGCAATGTAGTTGTTGAACTTGAAGTCGCGGTCTTCTTCGCCCATGTCCCAATAGCGGGGCGCGGGTACGCCCAGGATCAGGCTGCGGTAATGCAGAACCGGCAGGTCGAAACCCGACCCGTTCCAGCTCACCAGCTTGGGCGTGTAGCGTTCGATGGTCTTGAAGAAGCCGGCCAGCAACGCGGCTTCGGGGTCGTCGGGTTGCCCCAGCGTCTTGACGCGAAAGCCCTGATCGTCGCGGAACACGCAGCCCACCACCGCGACCTTGTGCAGGTGCAGGGGCAGGAAATCATGGCCTACGGCCTCGCGCCGCGCGGCCAGCGCACGTTCGACGACGTCCTGGTCCGAAACATCCGCCCCCCAGCCGTTGAGCTTGCGCAGCCCATTGGCATCGGGGATGGTTTCCAGGTCGAATACCAGGGTGGGCGTCATTTTGCGGGCAGGTACTGCATGGGATCGACCGGCGTGCCCTGGCGGCGAATTTCAAAGTGCAGGCGCGGCGACGTAGTGTCGCTTTGGCCAAGTTCGGCGATCTTGGCGCCGCGCTTGACGTTCTGCCCCGTCTTCACAAGCAAGGAGCGGTTATGCGCGTAGGCCGTGATGAAACCGTTCTGATGTTCAACGATGATCAGGTTGCCCAAGCCGCGCACGCCATTGCCGCTGTACTTGACCAAGCCATCCGCGGCGGCGGTGATCGGGTCGCCCAGGGCACCGGAAATGTCGATGCCCTTGCTGCTGGCGTTGAAGGTCTGCACGATGGGGCCGTTGGCCGGCCATGCCCAATTGATGACGCTGGCATCCGCCGCGCGCGGCGTGGGCTTGACGTCGACCGGCGCCGGGGCGGGCGTGGCGTCCGGAGGCGGGTTGGTGGCGACGGGGGTTTCTGGCTGGTCCAGCGGGCGCGGCTGCGGCTTGGCGCTGGCGATGGGCGCGGGTTGCGCGCCCGTGCTGGCGCCACCCGACATCTTCAGCACCTGGCCGACCGAGATCTGGTTGGGATCGCTGAGGTTGTTCCAGCGCTTGACGCTTTCGATATCCACGTTGTTGGCGCGGGCGATCTTGTAAAGCGTGTCGCCCGGCTTGACCACATAGCTGCCACCGGGCTGGCCCGTTGACGCTGGCTGTCCGTTGGTCATGTCGACCACCGGCGCGCGAGTTCCTTTTGATGCGCAGCCGGCCAGAATAGCCAGGCTGAGTGCCCCCGCGACGAAGAGCGGGCGGCGCAGGCGCGTCATGGACGCGCCCATAGTCATATCGGTCAGTTGCGACTGCCCGTTGAGCATACGTTTCTCCTGTTTGCTCAAGATTGTATTCCGGCGCGTAGCGGCACAAAGCGCACGGCCTCTAATTCAGTGCGTTTCCAGCTGGCCGCGCCGGTGCGTTCGATCAACACCAGGCGCTGGTTGGTGCCCCCTTCGGGGGCGATCAGGCGTCCGCCAGGCGCAAGCTGCGTGAGCAGCGCTTGCGGAATGGCCAAGCCAGCGGCAGCCACAACGATAGCATCGAACGGCGCCACGCCGGGCAGGCCCAAAGTGCCATCGCCATAGATCAGGCGGATGCGCGTGGTCAGCCGCAAGGCGCGCAGATGCTCGCGCGCCAGCTCGTAAAGACCACGGATACGTTCGATGGAATGCACTTCACGCACAAACTGCGCCAGCACCGCCGCCTGGTAGCCGCAGCCCGCTCCGACTTCCAGCACGCGCGTCGGCGTCCGGTCCTCGCACGCTGCCGCGATCATGCGCGCAACCACCCAAGGCTGCGAGATGGTTTGTGAATGCCCGATGGGAAGCGCCGCATCTTCGTAGGCACGGCTGGCCAGGGCTTCATCCACGAACAAGTGGCGTGGCACGGCGGCCATGGCGTTCAGCACGCGCTCGTCGCTGATGCCCTGCCCTCGCAGCCGCTGCACCATGGCCTGGCGCAAACGGTCGGAGTTCAGCCCAAGATTGTTGCCCGAGGCCGGCGCGGGAGCCTGCGCCTGGCGAGGCAAAGTGGCCGCGGAAATGCGGGTGTTGCTGTTGGTGGCGGTAACGCCGGGGCTGAGCCGGCCTGAGTCGTAGCGGACCGGGCTGGGACGCCCGGGCACCGCCTGCGACACATCGGGTTGACTTACGCGTTTGCGCATAACGGTTCTGCCCAAGTTCGGATTTCGTCCAGTTGACTGTGCTGGGTCAGGTCCAGCCGCAAGGGCGTCACCGATACCGAGCCCTGCTCCACCGCATGGAAATCCGTACCCGGCGTGGCATCGGCGGCCAAGCCTACCGGGCCGATCCAATACACCGTGTCGCCATAGGGAGTGGTGGTGCGCACGACGGGCTGCGACGGATGGCGCTTGCCGAGCCGCGTGACGGCAAAGCCGTGCAGGTCTTCAAAGCGTCGGTTGGGAATGTTCACGTTCAGCAGCACCGGCGCGGCCAGGGGTTGCGCCAGATGGCGTTCCACCACCAGCCGGGCAGCGCGCGCAGCGGAATCGATGTGCTCCCAGCCCTTCTCGGCCAAGGAAAAGGCAATGGCCGGGATGCCGAACAGATAGCCTTCGCTGGCTGCCGCGACGGTGCCCGAATACAGCGTGTCGTCGCCCATGTTGGCGCCGTTGTTGATGCCGGACACGACCAGGTCCGGCCGGGCGTCCATCAAGCCCGTGAGCGCCACGTGTACGCAATCGGAGGGGGTGCCGTTGACGGCGATGAAGCCATTCGAGGCGGTGCGAACCGTCAAGGGGCGGTTCAGCGTCAGGGAATTGGAGGCGCCGCTGTGGTTGGTCTCGGGCGCGACGACGGTGAGATCGCCCAAGCCTTGCAGCGCCGCGACAAGCGCTTCCAGCCCGGGGGCCGAGTAACCATCATCGTTCGAAACCAGAATTCGCATTGTGCATCCGAAAGAAAATAAAACGTGCGTGGACGTGTCGGATTGTACCGTCCGCCGCCGCGCCCCGTATGACCGCGTATGCCGCTGGGGCGGGAACGCCACGCTCGATAACCCGTACCCAGGGGCCTCGCGCGGCGCGGTAGAATCCGCAGCCATTACGACAACAACCGACAACAACGGACTCCCTACCCCATGGCGATTACCGAACCCTCCCTGGCGTTCACTGCTGCGCTCGTCCTGCTGGCCTACCTGATCGGCTCCGTGCCCTTTGCCGTGGTCGTCAGCAAGCTGATGGGGCTGCAGGACCCCCGTAGCTACGGGTCCAAGAACCCCGGCGCCACCAACGTGCTGCGCACCGGCAACAAGACTGCCGCCGCGCTGACCTTGCTGGGCGACGCCGCCAAGGGATGGTTCGCGATCTGGCTGGCCGAACGACTGGCCCCGGGCATCGCCCCAGCCGGCTTGGCGCTGGTGGCGCTGGCCGCTTTCGTCGGCCATCTGTACCCGGTTTTCCTGCGCTTCAAGGGCGGCAAGGGCGTGGCGACCGCGCTGGGCGTACTGGTGGCGATCCAGCCTTGGCTGGCCGTGGCCACCGCCGCCACCTGGCTGATCATCGCCGTGTTTTTCCGCTATTCGTCCCTGGCATCGCTGGTGGCGGCGTTCTTTGCGCCGGTCTACTACGTCTTTGGCTCGGGGCTGGCGTGGCACGCAAAGCCGGCGCTGGGCGTGGCCCTGGCGGTGATCGGCGTGCTGCTGTTCTACCGTCACCGCGCCAACATCGCGCGCCTGGTGCAAGGCACGGAAAGCAAGATCGGCGGCGGCAAGAAGAAATAATTCCGTCTTGCCGGCAGGTGGAGCGAGAAACGGGAACGGATCAGGCAATATCCGCCAGATCCCAACGCGGTTTCACCGTAAAGCTGTGCGCATCCGCGTCCAGCGTCACCAGCCCCGCCTTGACGCGCTCGGCCGCCGCGAAGGCGATCATCGCGCCGTTATCGGTACATAGCTCCAGCGGCGGAAAATAAGCCTGCGCGCGCAATGGCTTGAGCGCCGCGGCCAGCTTGGCGCGCAGCAACTGGTTGGCGCCCACGCCACCCGCCACCACCAGACGGCGCAGCCCGGTCTGCTTGAGCGCCTTGATGGCCTTGGCCGCCAACACATCGACGATTGCCCCTTGCGTGGCCGCCGCCAGGTCCGCGCGGGTCTGATCGTCCAGCCCGCCTTCCTTTTCAGCCGCCTTGACGCGCGTCAGCACGGCGGTCTTCAGGCCGCTGAAGCTGAAATCCAGGTCGCCGCTATGCAGCATGGGGCGCGGCAAATCAAAACGGGTCGCGTCGCCCTGCCCCGCCAGCTTGGCCAGCGCCGGGCCGCCGGGATAACCCAGCCCCATCAGCTTGGCCGACTTGTCGAAGGCTTCACCCGCGGCGTCATCCAGCGTTTCGCCCAGCAGTTCGTAGCGGCCCACGCCATCCACGCGCATCAGTTGCGTGTGGCCGCCTGACACCAGCAGCGCCACGAACGGGAAGTCGGGGCGCGGGTCCGCCAGCATCGGCGACAGCAGATGGCCTTCCAGGTGATGGATGCCTATGGCGGGCAGATGGCGCGACCACGCAAACGACTGCGCGACGCTGGCGCCCACCAGCAAGGCGCCTGCCAAACCGGGCCCCGCTGTGTAGGCAACGGCGCCAATGTCCGACATTTGCAGGCCGGCGTCTTGCAGCACCTGGCGGGTCAAGGGCACGACGCGGCGGATATGGTCGCGCGACGCGAGTTCCGGCACCACGCCACCATATTCCTGGTGCATGGCGATTTGGGTGTGCAGCGCGTGCGCCAGCAGACCACGTTCCGTACAGACGGCTGCGACACCGGTTTCGTCGCAGGAGCTTTCAAAGCCGAGGATAATCATGGCGGCAGAGTTTACAACTGATGCGAAAATACGCCTGTTTTGAAATCGCGCGGCGCCCATCGGCCACCGCCTACAACAACCTACAAGCCTGCAAACACACTGGGGACTGGAATGCTGGAGAAGTTATTCAAGCTGCGTGAACACGGCACCACGGCGCGCACCGAAATCGTGGCTGGCCTGACGACGTTCCTGACGATGTCATACATCATCTTCGTCAACCCGGACATTCTTTCGTCCACCGGCATGGACCGCGACGCCGTCTTCGTGGCCACCTGCCTGGCGGCCGCGCTGGGCTCGCTGGTGATGGCGCTGGTGGCCAACTGGCCGATCGGCATGGCGCCCGGCATGGGCCTGAATGCGTTCTTCGCCTTCACCGTCGTCAAGACCATGGGCTACACCTGGGAGCAGGCGCTGGGCGCCGTGTTCATCTCGGGCGTGATCTTCTTGATATTGACGATATCGGGCATCCGCGTGTGGCTCGTCAAAGGCATACCGCATTCCCTGCGCAGCGCCATCGCGGCGGGCATCGGGCTGTTCCTGGCCATTATCGCGCTGTCCAGCGCGGGCATCGTGGTTGCCCATCCGGCCACCAAGGTTTCCCTGGGCGACCTGACCACCCATGGCCCGTTGTTCGCCATCCTGGGCTTTTTCATCATCGCCTCGCTGGACGCATTGCGGGTGCGCGGCGCCATCCTGATCGGCATCATCGTCGTCACCGTGTTGTCGATGGCGCTGGGCTACAACGAATTCAAGGGCATTTTTTCGGCCCCGCCCAGCCTGGCCCCCACCTTCCTGAAGCTGGACATCCTGGGCGCGCTGCACAGCGGTTTCGTGCATGTGATCCTGGTGTTCGTGCTGGTTGAAGTGTTCGACGCCACCGGCACGCTGGTCGGCGTGGCCAAGCGCGCCGGCCTGGTACCGGAAGGCCGCCCCAACCGCCTGGGTCGCGCGCTGTTCGCCGACAGCACGGCCATCGTCGCAGGTTCCGCGCTGGGCACCAGCAGCACCACGGCGTTCGTGGAAAGCGCCTCGGGCGTGCAGGCCGGCGGGCGCACCGGCATGACCGCCCTGGTGGTGGCGCTGCTGTTCCTGGCCGCACTGTTCATCTCGCCCTTGGCCGGCGCCGTGCCCGCCTACGCCACCGCCCCGGCCCTGCTCTATGTGGCCGGCCTGATGATGCGCGAACTGATCGACATCGACTGGAACGAAGTCACCGAGGCCACGCCGGCCGCGCTGACGGCGCTGGTCATGCCCTTCACGTATTCCATCGCCAACGGCATCGCCTTCGGCTTCATCAGCTACGTGGTGTTGAAAACCGCCACCGGCAAGGTCCGGGACGTGCATCCGGCCACCTGGCTGGTCGCCGTGCTGTTCGTGATCCGGTACGCATTTTTCCCTGAATAGCCTGGGGTAGAAGTCAGCATTCAGTCAGCCGCCCGGCGTTGCCGTGGCGGCTTTTTCAATTGCCGCCACGCGCAGCGCCCAGTTCCTTTCGCGTTCGGTCCACCACGGCGTAGAGCAATACAGCGGCTGCGAGCACTGCCGCAACGACATTGCCGATCAGCAAGCCCTTGAACACGGGCTGAATCGCCAATGGATCAAACCAGCCTATGGATAAAGGGACACCCACCACAATCAGCGCAAGCCGGAGCAATGGCGGACCCGCCCTCCAATCAAGCAATCTGAGCAACGTAATGAACAACATTGCCAATCCGTCGAACGCCACCACCCAGATCGCAAGAAGAAAAATGCTGAGCAATTCCAGCGAAACCTGCCCCAGATAAAGCCAGGAAAGCAGAGGAGACGCGACATACAGGATTGCCCCGCTTGCGACGACATAAGAAAGGCCAAAAACCGCGAGGCCCTTCAAATCAGTGAGGATCCGATGCGGTAGCGCAGAGGCGACATTGGCCACGGCGCGCGTCATCCCGATATAGATGACAGAGGCAATGTTCAAGAAATTTATCCCGATAGCGAGCAGCGCCACCAAGCCTTCGTTGCCCCGTGCACTGGCGTACGCAAACAAAAACGACATGCCGCCGGTAAAAATCAGCCCCACAAGCGCCTCGGATCGACCGTAGCTGAACAGGTCCTTCCATTCAATCCGGTCGAAAACCGGGGCAATGGAAATTCGATAGGTCGCCACACAGCCGTAGATCACACATGCCACCAGCAGTAGTCTGACCACCGTTGTAGCAACGGCCACCGCCACGGCTGGAGAAAACAGGCCAACGTTGATCAAAAGCAGGTCAAGCACCGCGTTCGCAACGGCTGCCCCGACAGTCAACCTGAACACCCAGCCCGCCCCTCCTGACGCTTCGATCATCGCGCATAGCGCCATGTAGATCGTGGTGGGGGCGATACCTACCGCCAGCGCGTAATAACTATCGCGTGCGTTCTCCGACATCTCCACAAAAAAAGCCATGGCGATCGACATCAGGAAAAGCAAGACGCCCGCGAGCAGCGCATAGCCAACAATCGACCCCCCGATGGTTTTCGAGTGCGGCTTTCGCAAATTAAAAGCAATGTTCACGCCCACCGTCAGGCCTAGCGCAAGCACGATATAGATCTGCGAAAACTGGACCGCCAACGCAAAGTCGGCCGTCTCGCTTAAAGAAAACCTGCCCAGGATCATTAGATCCAGCGACACCATCGAAAGAGCGACCAAACGGGATCCCGAGATAGTCACGGATTGGCGGATAACCTCCCAATAGTTCACTCCTGCTCCTTGCAAATCGGCGTCAAAGGGCCAGCCTGCCTCGCCTGCCAAGAAACCTAGCACAAGGGTCAAACGAACAATGGGCCGTTCCGAAAATTCTGATTTTTACGATTGAGCTCACCCAATTTGGGTGCAAATAGCCGCCGAGCCGCCGCCCCGGTTACAACCCGCCCGGCCATAAGGTTGCTGCCTGCCCCGGTTGAATTCGCCGATACACTCCCCATGTATCCCGTATGGAGTTCACCTTGCGCCTTACTCGCCTTATCCCCGCGTTGCCGTCCTGTCCTGCCTTGAACGAGGGGATGTCCGCATGAGCGCCCTTGCCCGCATTCCGTTTTCCGTCCTGGACCTGGCCCCGATTGTTCAGGGCCGCGATGCCGCCGACGCTTTCCGCAATACCGTGGCGGTCGCCCAGCATGTTGAACGGCTTGGCTACAAGCGCTTCTGGCTGGCTGAGCACCACAACATCAATGGCGTGGCGTCCAGTGCCACCGCCGTGTTGATCGGCCACGTGGCCAGCCAGACACGCACGCTGCGCGTGGGCTCAGGCGGCATCATGTTGCCGAACCATGCGCCGCTGATCATCGCCGAGCAATTTGGCACGCTGGAAACCCTGTACCCCGGCCGTATCGACCTGGGCCTGGGCCGTGCGCCTGGCAGCGATGGCGCAACGCAGCACGCGCTGCGCCGGGGCCCGCGCAGTGGGCTGGAGTTTCCGGCGCTGGTTGAAGAATTGCGTGGTTTCCTGGCGGCTTCCCGGCCGGGCCAGCCCGTGCGCGCCATCCCCGGCGAGGGGCTGGACATTCCGATCTGGCTGTTGGGATCCAGCGATTTCAGCGCGCGCCTGGCCGCGGAACTGGGCCTGCCGTTTTCTTTCGCGGGGCATTTCTCGCCGGAAGGCATGGCCGCGATGCGGCTGTACCGGCACTTGTTCAAACCGTCGGAGACGCTGTCGCGCCCTTACGCGATGATCGGCGTGCCGGTGGTGGCGGCCGAATCCGACGAAGCCGCCCAGCGCCAATCGACCACGCAGCAGCTGAAATTCCTGTCGCTGGTGCGGGGCCACCGCCTGCAATTGCAGCCGCCGGTGGACAACATGGACGGCTTATGGAACGAATGGGAGCGTGAGGCGGTCAATCAAAGACTGAGCGCTTCCATCGTGGGCGGGCCAGACACCGTGAAGCGGCGGCTGGAAGCCCTGGTGGCCGAAACCGAGGCCGATGAAGTCATGATCGTGTCCGACTTTTTCGACATCGCCGATCGCCTGCGCTCTTTTGAGATCGTCGCGTCCTTGAAGAACGATGCGGGTGTCTCTACAAAAACCGCGGTCTAAGCACCGCTGACTGCGCTCTCCACAGCGCCAACCATTGCGACGTGGCCATTGCCCGCTCTACTATTGCCCCAGAGCGCGTGGCACATGAAGCGTCGCCTAATCAGGCCGGGGCTGGCACACCCCGGGTCCCCGATACCGCCTTTTTGCGCCGCGCTCCGCGGCAAGGATCCAAAATGAGTATTGTTGAACTCACCAAAGAAAGCTTCCAGGAAGCCATTACGCCTGACGGTACCCTGATCGTTGACTTCTGGGCTCCGTGGTGCGGCCCGTGCCGTGGCTTTGCTCCCGTTTTTGAGCAAGCCGCGACCGAGCACACCGACGTCACGTTCGCCAAGGTGAACACCGACGTCGAGCAGGAATTGGCCGGCGCGCTGGGAATTCGTTCGATTCCCACGCTGATGGTCTTCCGTGAGAAGGTCCTGCTGTTCTCGCAACCCGGCGCGCTGTCGGGCGGGCAGTTGAATGAGCTGCTTGCCAAGATCAAGGAAGTGGACATGGAAAAGGTCCACCAGGAAATCGCAGCGGCGCAAGACAGCCAGAACGCGTAAGTGCGTAAACAGACAAGGGCCCGGTTCGCTAAGATCCGGGCCCTTTTTCAATGCAGATGTGGGGCCGTGTTCGTAATCGACCATGCCGCCACCGCCCCTATCGTCGGCCCGGCGCCCTCGCCGTGGCCGTCACCATCATCACGTACGCTATGACAGCACTTCCCAGGCCGAGCGCCCGCGTGTGATGTTGGCGACGGTGACCTCCAGGTCACTGACCACGGTGCGCGGCGCCACGAAACAGAGCGCCACGCCGTCTTCGTTGAAGTCTTCCTGCTGCACCACCGCGCCCGCCTGCGCCAAGCGCGACTTCAGCAGCGCAAGTTCCGCAAAACCGCAGGTGCAGCGGACGGTGGCCAGGTCCACGATTTCGCTGCGCTGGCCCAGCCGCAGGCAATTCGCCGCGCAGCCGCCATACGCCCGCACCAAGCCGCCCGCGCCCAATTTGATGCCGCCATACCAGCGCACCACCAGCACGGCCACGCGGTCCATGTCCTGGCCCTCGATCGCTTGCAGGATCGGTCGGCCAGCCGTACCGCCGGGCTCGCCATCGTCGTTGAATCGGTATTCCTGCCCGATGCGATAGGCCCAGCAGTTGTGGGTGGCTTCGGGGTCACCGCGCTCGGCGAAGAATCGCATCGCCTCGTCCACGGTGGCAACCGGGGCGGCATGCGCAACAAAGCGGCTTTTCTTGATGTCTTCCTGATACGAGCAAGGAGCGGTCAACGTGTGCGTCATGCCCGGCATTGTAAGTGCTGGGCCGCACCCACCCCTAGCCGTGGCAGTCAGGCACTTCCTGGTCCAGGTAGACGTCGAAGGCCACGTCGCGCGCCCACTTCGCCGTCATTGCCTTCCAGGCGCCGGACTGGTTCCACGCCTTCATTTCGCTTGCCAGCCACGCGCGGCCAGCGGTGTCCGCGGCCGGCAACAGCCATACGCGCTCGCGCGGCGCGCCGTCTGGTTCAAGCGTGGCGGAGAACTTCTTCCATTCGGGAAAGCGCACCAGCGGCTCCCAGACGGCGTCGTCCACCAGGCCGACATCGCAAGCGCCTTCTCGCACCGCGACCAATGCATCGGACGGCACGCGATAGGTGCGCACCACGGCGCCCCAGCTTTCGGCCAGCGCGCGGGTGTCGCTTGCGGCCTCGGCCATGCAGACGCTGCGGCCGCGCACATCAGCCGGTTTGCGCAGGGTGGTGTCGCTGCGGATCACGGCTTTGGGGCGTGTACGGTAGCCGGTGGGCTGCACCGCCACCCCAGATGGCGGGGCGCTGGCTTGGTCCGCCAGCACCACATCCACCTCGCCCGCAGCCAAGCGGGCCCCGGCCTCGTCCGCCGGCACCTGCTGCAAACGTACCGGCAAGCCCAGGCTCAGACCAAGCTTTTCGGCCATGTTGGCGTCCAGCCCGTGGGGGGTGCGTATCTTTGCCCCCGCAACGGGCAGCGGCGCCAGATACGGCACGCCCACCACCAATTCGCCGCGCGCCTTCGCGGCTGCAAAACCCGTGGGTTGCTGCGCGTGCGCGGCACCCGCGCCGGCAAGCAGCAGGCCAGCAGTCAAAGCGAACAGAAGGGTCAGGCGCCGGGTCATGGCCATGGGCTTATACGTACTGGTAGCGCAACAAGCGATGCTTGAGGTTTTCAAGCACGAACTGGTCGATCAAGGCGGCCAGCACGGCGATGACGAGGATGTTGGTCATCACGCCCGTCATGTCCGCGATCTCGCCCGAATACGCCAGAGACCGGCCCAGCCCTTTGCCGAAGCCGATCAGCATCTCGGCGGAGATCAGCGCGCGCCAGGCGTTGCCGAAGGCAAGCTGTGCGCCCGTGATCAGTTCGGGCATGACGGCGGGCAGGTACACGCGCTTGACCAGGCCCCATCGCGTGGCACCCATGACGCGCGCCGCCGACACGTGCACGCGCTGCACGGATTCGGTGGCGTTCATGACACTGAGCGCGGCCGGGAAGAACGCCGACAGCGCCACCACCACGATGATGGGCGTATTGCCAAAGCCCATCACGATCAGGAACAGCGGCACCCAGGCGATGGATGGAATCGACTGCAGGATGACGATGGCGCTGCGCAGCACTTCGCGAAAGAAGAACAGCACCGCCGCCACCAGCCCAAAACCGATGCCCGCCAACAGCGCCAGGCTGTAACCCGCCCCCAGCCGGCCCAAGGTACCCATCAGGCTTTGATGGAACGATTGCTTGCCCAGGTCCTCGAACAGGCGTTCGACCACCGCCGGCACGCCCGGCATCAGGAAATCAGGCAGGACAAACGCCGCCGATTGCCACAACAGAAGAATGAAAAGGACACCCAAAACGCCCGCAAGATGCTTGCGGGCGCCGGTCACACGGGTAGACGAGCTCAAAGTTTGCGCGCCTCTTGCCAGGACAGATCAACGATGCTGGACACGTCGTACGGCTTGCCGTCGCGGGTCTTCAGCGAACCTTGGGCTTGCAGGATGTCAGCGATTTCCTGCATGCGAGCCGTGTCCTTTTCCGTCAGCTTGGGCGTGAACACCTGCGTGCTGATGGCTTCGGCAATCACCGTTTCGCGCGGCAGTTCGCCGCGCTTGAGCGTCTTCAAGGTGGGCTCGGCGATGAAGTAGGAGGCGATCAGCTTGGACGCTTGCGCGGGTTCTTTCTGCAGCAGCGTGATGGCCTGGTTTTGCGCGTCCAGCGCTTTCCAGACATCGTCCTTGCGCTTGGCCAGGGTTTCACCCGAGGTGATCACGACCATGCACGGAAACGGCCAGGCCTGGCCCACTTCATAGATCTGTTTGACCGGCGCCACCAACTGGGCGATGCGGTCATAGGGCTCGAACAGAAAGGCCGCGTCCACGCGCTTGCCCACCAGCGACTGCACGGCAACGGCCGGGCTCACGCCCATGACGTTGACGTCATCCGGGTTCAGCTTGCCTTGCTTGAGCACCACGCCCTTCAACACCACGTCCGCGGTGCTGCCTTCGGCTTGCGAGGCCAGCGTCTTGCCCTTCAGGCCGGCGATGTCCTGGATGCCGGAATCGTCACGCACGACCAGCGAGTGATAGCCCTGCTGCGCGCCGCCCACCACTTTCAGGTCCGCGCCCTTGGACGCCCACGCCACGGCGTTGGTGAAGCCCAGCACGCCGATGTCCAACTGACCGCCGACAATCGCCTTGATCAGGTCGGTGCCGGACTTGAATTCGATCAACTCAGAATCCAGGCCGGCCTTTTGGTAGTAGCCGCCCTCTTGCGCCACGATCGCTTGCGCGTCGTCCATCACCCGCAGATAGCCCACGCGGAACTTTTCGGCGGCCATTGCAGGGGCCGCAGCCAGCAGCGCGGCCGCCAGCGGCAGGGAAAGCCATTGCTTGAATTTCATCAGAGGAACTCCAGGGAATGCAGGTTGGCGATGCGCGAGCGCCGCCACGAATGGGGAATAAGGGGAATGGGGTCAGGCAGCCAGGGCCATGTCGGCGTGGGCTTGCGAGCCGTCCACCGCAATGCCCAACAGGCGCAGGATCTCGCGCTTTTCAGCGGCCAAATCGGAGAGATCGTGTGTCTTTGCGCGATGCGCCAGGTTGAATTCGCGCAGCACGCGCGCCGGGCGGGGGCTGAAGACAACGATGCGGTCGGCCAGGAACAGGGCCTCGTCCACATCGTGCGTCACGAGCAGCACCGTGGGCTTTTCCTGGGCGATCAGTTGGCGCAGCACGTC
Source organism: Achromobacter spanius (assembly GCF_002812705.1). NCBI lineage: Bacteria > Pseudomonadati > Pseudomonadota > Betaproteobacteria > Burkholderiales > Alcaligenaceae > Achromobacter > Achromobacter spanius. Next base: position 4,413,612 of record NZ_CP025030.1, read on the forward strand.
TTGAAGGCTCAGACGCGTCAGCGCGTCGAGTGCGCCAAAGGGCTCGTCCATCAGCATCGTCTGGGGCTGCGCGATGAACGCGCGCGCCAGCGCGGCGCGTTGCCGCATGCCGCCGGACACCTGATGCGGATAGTAGTGTTCAAAGCCGGCCAGGCTGACACGCGCCAGCCATTCGCGGGCTGACTCGCGGGCGCGCTTCTTGGCGACGTTCTGGAATTCCAGCGCCAGCGCCACGTTGTCTTCCAGCGTCAGCCAGGGGTACAGCGCATGTTCCTGGAACACCAGCGTGCGGCTGGGGTGCGGGCCCGCCACCGGTTTGCCATCGGCCAGCACGCTGCCTTGCGTGGGCATTTCCAACCCGGCCGCCAAATGCAGCAGCGTGGACTTGCCGCAGCCCGACGGGCCGACCAAGGCGACGAGCTCGCCAGCCTTGATTTCGCTGGTGAAACCATCGACGACGGGCAGGTCGCCGAAGTGCTTGTGGACGTGATCGAAGTTCAGGTTCATAGGACGAATCTTGGGCGCGCGTGAAAACGAGCCTCAAATCTAACAATTCGTTATATGAATTCAAACGATCGATATTGAATGTCTTTACAGCTAACAGTTATATAAGACCCAAGTGGAAGCCCCACGCCGTAACCCCTGCCCTGCCAGATATCGGCCAAGCCGAAAGCAACACGGCGCGCCCCGAAGGACGCGCCGTGCTTGACCATTAGCTACCGATGGTGCGTCAGGCTTCGATGCCGCGCGATTCCAGATAGTCTTCGTAGCCGCCGCGGTAGTCGATGATCTCGCCCGACGGCAGGATTTCGATCACGCGGGTGGCCAGGCCGGACACGAATTCGCGGTCGTGCGACACGAACACCAGCGTGCCTTCGTACTTTTCCAAGGCGAACTGAAGCGATTCGATCGATTCCATGTCCAGGTGGTTGGTGGGCTCGTCAAGCAGCATGACGTTGTGCCGGCCCAGCATCAGGCGGCCGAAGGTCATGCGGTTCTTTTCGCCGCCGGACAGCACCTTGGGCGCCTTGGGCAGGTCATCCGCCGAGAACAGCAGGCGGCCCAGCACCGAACGGATCGACTGGTCGTCATCGCCCGGCTGACGGTGGTCGCCCATCCAGTCCAGCAGGTTGATATCGGTTTGCAGGAATTGGTCGGACACGTCCTGGGCCATATAGCCCAGGTCGGCGTTGTCGGACCATTTCACCGAGCCCGAATCCGGCTGCAGTTCGGTCGCCAGCAGGCGCAGCAAGGTGGTCTTGCCCACGCCGTTGGCGCCGATGATGGCGATCTTTTCGCCGGCATCGACCATGGCCGAGAACTTGGTGATGACGGGCGCGTCGTAAGCTTTGGTCAGGTTTTCGACCGTGACCGCCAGGCGGTGCATGACCTTGTTCTGTTCAAAGCGGATGTACGGGTTCTGGCGCGACGACGGCTTGACCACGACCTGGTCGGCCTTGATGCGGTCGATCTGCTTCAGGCGCGAGGTGGCCTGGCGCGACTTCGACTTGTTGGCGGCGAAGCGGCGCACGAAGTCTTGCAGCTCGGCAACACGTTCCTTGGCCTTGGCGTTGTTGGACACCAGACGTTCGCGGGCCTGGGTGGAGGCCAGCATGTAGTCGTCGTAGTTACCCGCGTAGACGCGGATTTCACCGTAGTCCACGTCGGCCATGTGCGTGCACACCTGATTCAGGAAGTGGCGATCGTGGCTGATGATGATCATCGTGCTCTGGTAGCTGTTCAGCACGTTTTCCAACCAGCGGATGGTGTTGATATCCAGGTTGTTGGTGGGCTCGTCCAGCAGCAGGACGTCGGGGTTCGAGAACAGCGCTTGCGCCAGCAGCACGCGCAGCTTCCAGCCCGGGGCCACTTCGCGCATGGGCAGGTTGTGCTGGTCCACGGCGATTTCCAGGCCCAGCAGCAGTTCGCCGGCGCGCGCTTCGGCGGTATAGCCGTCGTACTCGGCAAACTTGGCTTCCAGGTCAGCCGCGCGCATGTAGTCGTCTTCGGTGGCTTCCGGGTTGGCGTAGATGGCGTCGCGTTCGGACATGGCGGCCCACATTTCGGTGTGGCCCATCATGACGACGTCCAGCACGCGCAGGTCTTCAAACGCGAACTGGTCCTGGCGCAGCTTGCCCAGGCGCACGCCCGGTTCCAGGGAAACGTTGCCGCCGGAGGCTTCGAGGTCGCCGCCGATGATCTTCATGAACGTAGACTTACCGGACCCATTGGCCCCGATCAGCCCGTACCGGTTGCCTTCCCCGAACTTGACGCTAACGTTCTCGAAAAGGGGCTTGGGACCGAACTGGATGGTGAGATTGGCTGTGGATATCACGGTATTTTTGAGTCTGAAGGCGCCCGAAGACGCATGCGAGGAAACCCAGTAGTGTAGCAAATGGGTTTTTCCCGCCTGCGCTCCACGCGCCTCAGGCTTAGGCGCCGTGCGTACCCGATCAGTGGTGGTGCTCGTCCAGCACCAGATGGGCCAGACCCTTCTCGGTGGCGATGCCCACTTTTTGCCCGATGGGCAGCGTGGCTTTCGTTGCCACATGGCCATAGGGCAAGCCGGTGATGACCGGCACCTTGACCGTCTTGCGCAGCCACGCCACGACTTCGTGCAGGTCGTAGCCCTTGTCGTGCGGGGCCAGCTTGTAGTCGGTGAAACGGCCCAGGACAATGGCCTTCTGCTTGGCCAGGATGCCGGCCTGCCACAGCTGGATCAGCATGCGTTCAACGCGGTACGGATGTTCGGCCACGTCTTCCAGGAACAGGATGCCGCCGCGCACCTTGGGCATGTACGGCGTGCCGATCAGGGATGCCACCATGGCCAGGTTGCCGCCCCAAAGGATGCCGCGGGCGTCGACCGGGTCGGCGTCTTGCGTCTCGAAACTCAGGATTTCAAGTTCGCCGCGCATGACTTCGCCGAACAGCGCTTCGGTCAGGTCGTCGACCTTTTTGCCGCCGAAGTCCGCCACCGCGGTCGCGCCCGTGTAGCTGACCGCGCCCGTCTTTGCCAGCAGCGCCAAGTTGAACGCGGTGAAGTCGCTCATGCCCACGAAGCGCTTGCCGCTGTCGGCCATGGCCTTCCAGTCGATCTGGTCCAGCAGCCGGCCCATGCCATAGCCGCCACGCGTCACCATGACGATGGGCAGCTTTTGCTTGATGGCGCGCGCCAGGCTGGCCGCGCGCTGGGCGTCGGTGCCGGCAAAGCGTTGATGCTCGGCCAAAGCCGTGCGATCCAGGGCCGTCTTGAACCCTTGCTGCTGCAAGCGCGCAAGGGCCAGTTCAACCGTGGCGGGGTCGCGCACGGCAGACGACGGCGAAATCAGATAGATGCCGCGGGCGTCCGGCATGACCTGCCCTTCGGCGTGATGGTGACTGTGGTCGTGGCCGCAGTCTTCGTCGCAGGCGAGCCCGTGAGCGGGGTCGTGGGCGGCGGTAGCCGTAGTGGCTACCTTTTTAGCCGCCTTGTTGGCCGCCTTGTTGGCCGCCTTGTTGGCCGCCTTGCTGGCAGGCCGGACCGCCTTGTTGGAGGCGGGTTTGGCGGGTTTGCGGGTGCTCATGCGATGGATTCCTTGGCGCGGCGTTCACGGAAGAACCGGCGCAGCAGATCGCCGCAAGGTTCCGCCAGCACGCCGCCGGTGACTGAAGTGTGATGATTGAGTTTGGGCACGGAACCGACGTCGAGCACGCTGCCGCAGGCACCGGTCTTGGGGTCGTAGGCGCCGAACACCACGCGGGCCAGCCGCGCGTGCAGCATGGCGCCGATGCACATCACGCAGGGTTCCAGCGTGACGTACACAGTAATGCCGGGCAGGCGATAGTTTTCCAGGTGCCGCGCCGCGCTGCGCAAGGCGACGATTTCGGCGTGGGCGGTGGGGTCGTGGTCGATGATGGTGCGGTTGTAGCCGCGGCCCAGGATCTCGCCCTGCGCGGAGACGACCAGGGCACCCACCGGCACCTCGCCGATGGCATAGGCGGCCTGGGCTTCTTCCAGGGCCAGCCCGATGTAGCGTTCGTCTTCGGTGGTCCAGGGCGCAACCGCAGCAATCGCCGCCAAGGGGCCGGCCTCAACCACGGTACACCCGGGATTTCAGGGCGATACGGCCGGCCAGGCTGGTCACGGCCTCTTCCAGCCATTGGTACAGCTCGGCCTGTTCGTCGTAACGCGCCTGGTTCAGGTTCGACACGCGCCCTTCTTCGATGAAGCCCCAGGCGCGGCTGCGCTTGTCGCGGTGCTTGGGGTCCCAGACGCCAAAGGCGAAGCCGCCGGCGCGGCGGATCAACGAAAAACACGGGATGTCGGTGTAGCCGTCGCCCACGAACACCATCTGGTCGAACGGCACGCGCAAGCGGTCTTCGGGCACCTTGCGGTTGACCTCGAAGGGCTTGTTGCGGAAGTCGCGCCCGATGATGCCTTTCTGGATGTGGAACAGATAGCGGGTTTTGTCGGTAAAGCTGACGATGCGGCGCGGAAACGCAATGCCGCCGTCGTCGCCATAAACGAATTCCGAGGCCCAGATTTCGGTGAACTCGTGCGCAATGGGCGTGGACCGCACCACATCGCCGATGCCGCTGGATATCAGGTAGAACTCAAGCTGCACTTGCGGCTGTTCGGCTCGCACGGCGGCGCGCAGCCGCTGGAACAGCGTCGGCACGCCGTCGTGCAAATCCAGGCGCGCGCCCCAATCTTTCAGGCGCTGCTGCGTGATCAGGCCATTCGTGCCCGCCTGCGACAGTTGGATCATCTTGTACAGATAGGCGGGAACGGGGTCCCAATCCTGCTGGGACAGCAGCGGGTCTACCTCGTCCTTCCAGAACGAGGCCGTATCCACGCCGATGCTTTCCAGGAAACCGGACGTGCTGTCCGAGGCCAGCGTGTCGTCGAAATCGAAAATCAGGGCGATGACGTCGGACATGGGGATGCGTAAATGGTGGTGTGACAAGCGCGTAAGCGCGCAACAGCCGCCATTTTGCCTGAATGTGACGGCCGCTGCGCCGTCACCCGTCGCAAAACGGCGCCGCAACCCTTGCGGGCGGCGGCGCCGTTGTCCTATCCCTTCAATGCCACGCCGGTTATTGGCGCATCGGGGCGCCTGTCGTGGCGGGCGGGGGAACCATGCCCGGGGCCGGCGTGGCCGGCGGCATGGTGCTGCTGGGCGGCACCGTGCCCGCAGGCACCTGGATCACCGTTTCACGCAGCACCCCACCGCCCTGCACGCTGCCGCGCACGTTCGTGGGCGAGGTCATCTGCGTCAGGCAATCCTGGCGCGACGCGCCCGGCAGGCGGTTGCAGCGGTCGACCATATTCTGCTGGTGCTGGTCGGGGGAGCCTTCCTTCAGATTCTGACGATTGGCTTCCTGGCGTGCCGCGCCAGCTTCCTGCATGCAAGTGGCGCGGTCCTGGTTGGACTTGCCGCTCTTGCAATTCGCCACGTCCTGTTCGTACTGGGACTGGATGGCGGCGCGGCCAATCGCATCAGCCGCGTGGACCGCTCCCGCCGCCAGCATCAAGCCCGCCGCGCAAAGGGATGCCGCAAGGCGTTTGGTATGCATGGGTCGTACGTTCATGGCCAGCTCCTTTCAAGAATTGAACCGTAGGCGGCGTGGACCTGACAGCGGTCCCGCCGCCTGCTTGTAACCACTATCCCACGATGCTGCGCCAGGCACATGACGAGCAACGTGAATTCGTAAGGTTACGTATCAAGCGCCAGAGGCACGACGAAGACCACGCAGGCAAAAAAACAGGGGCGGTTGCCCCCGTCTGCGTGAAATACCGCACTGCGACATGGCTGCTTACGTTCACATGCCGTGTCGCTTGTTACGAGCCTTAGCGTGCGTCCAGGTCCGCGTCTGCCTTGGTCAGGCGGTTGCGATACGTGGCCGCGCGCATCAGCAGCATGGCGGTTACCGGCGACGAAACGACCAACAGCAAGATGATGATCACTTCATGGAACACCGGCCGCGCCGACCACGCCGAAAACACCAGGATGGACGACAGCAACACGCAGGCGCAGCCCAGCGTGTTGCCCAGCGTGGGCGCGTGGATGCGGGAATAAAAGCTGCGAAAGCGCAGCAGGCCGGCGGACCCGGTCAATGCCAGCAAGCCGCCCAGCACCAGCAGGATGCAGGCGGGAATTCCGGCCCAGAGAGGAATGGCGGCGTCCATCATGGCTCGATCACCTCGCCGCGCAGCAGGAAGCGCGCCATGGCCGTGGACCCGACAAAGCCGAACAGCGCGATCAGCAAGGCAATGTCGAAATACAGCGACGAGCCCGAGCGGATGCCGAACACCAGCATCATCAACATGCCGTTGATATACAGCGTGTCCAGCGCCAGCACGCGGTCTTGCGCGGTGGGGCCGCGCAGCAGGCGGACGGCGGCAAACACCATGCCCAGGGCAAAACACACCATGGCAAAGGACGCCGCCCAATACAGTGCGGTGTTCATCGTCATTCAAATATCTCCATCAAGGGGCGCTCGTAGCGCTGCTGCACCAGATCGACCCAGTGTTGCTCATTCTGGAGGTCGAGCACGTGCAGCTTCAAACTGTGGTCCGGCGTCAGGTCCACCCAGACGGTGCCAGGCGTGTACGTGACGATGCAGGCCAGCATCGCCAGGCCGTGCGGGTCACGCATAGTCAACGGTATGTGGATGAAACCGGGCGAAAAATCATTGCGGCGCGGGTTGAGGATCAACTTGGCCACCGCGATGTTGGACCTGAAGATGTCCAACGCGACATGCAGGAACAGCGGCACTGCTTTCCACAGATGCCGTGGCCGCGCGTGCAGCGGACGCAAGCGCGATGCCGCCCAGGTGAACCACAGCGCCAGCACCGCGCCCAGCGCAATCTGGCCGGCCGACAGGCTTTCATTCAGCACCAGCCACAGGACAAACAGGAACACCGGCAGGAACAGGAAGTAAACGCGACGCATCAGCTTCCTCCCTTGACGCCGCGCACGGTCTGCGCGGACATGACGGCATCAATATAGGACTTGGGCTGGTCCAGTGACCGCGCCGCGTCGTCCAGGTAGGCCGATACCGGCCCTGCCCCCGCCGCCAGCCCCACGCACAGCAGCAGCAGCACCGCGACCGGACCCGCTTCAATCACGCGCAGGCGCGGCGTGCTGCGGTCGTCGCTGGCCCAGAACACGCGGATGCCCGTGCGGCCCAGCCCGATCAGGCCAGCCAGGCCGGACACCAGCACGGCGGCCACCAGAATCCACGCATCCATGGGCGGCGCGGACTCGGTGGCGGCCGAAACGGCGGCCGACAGCAGCGAGAACTTGGCCACGAAACCCGACAGCGGCGGCAAACCCGTCACCAGCAACGCGCAGCAGATGAAGGCCAGGCCCAGGAAGGCCATGGCGGCAGGAATAGCCACGCCGACCACGTCGTCAGACCGATTCACCGACGCCGGGTCATCCAGGTCAAAAGCGTCCAGCGTCACCGCCAGCACGTTGGCGCCGAAGCTGCGGGTGCGTTCGATCAATTCGGCCAGCAGGAAGAACGCGCCGGTCGTCAGCACCGAACTGATCAGATAGAACAGCGCGGGGCCGGTCAGCGTGACCCCGGGCATGCCCAGGGCCGTCAACAAGGTGCCTGCCGACACGATCACGCAGTAGCCAACCATCTTCTCCAGCTGCTGCGTGGCCAACAGGCCGAACGCGCCGAACAGCAGCGTGGCAAGCCCTGCCGCGAACATCCAGTCCAGGCTGAAGGCCGCGGGCGCGCCGGTGGGCAGCAGCAGCGAACCAATGCGCAACAAGGCATAGATGCCCACCTTGGTCATGATGGAGAACATGGCGGCAATGGGCGCGCTGGCCGAGCCATAACCCTTGACCAGCCAGAAATTCAGGGGCCAGGCGCCGGCTTTCACCAAAAACGCCACGCCCAGGATGGCCGCGCCGGCTTCGAACAGCATGCGTTCGGCACCGGTCAGGTGGCCCGCGCGCAAGGCCAGGTCGGCCATGTTCAGGGTGCCGGTCACGCCGTAGATCAGCGCAATACTGATCAGCAGCAGGAACGAGGCGACCAGATTGACGGCAATGTATTGCAGGCCGGCGCTGACGCGCGCCACGCCCGAGCCATGCAGCAGCAGGCCATAGGACGCCGCCAGCAGCACTTCAAAGAACACGAACAGGTTGAAAAGGTCGCCGGTCAGGAAGGCGCCGTTCAGGCCCATCAGCAGGAACTGGAACAGCGAATGGAAGTGCACACCGGCGCGGTCCCAACGGGCCAGCGCATAGGTCAGCGTGGCCAGGCCCAGCACGGCGGTCAAGGTCAGCATGACGGCGGCCAATCGGTCCACGACCAGCACGATGCCAAAGGGCGCGGGCCAGTCGCCTACCAGATACACGCCCACCCCCTGGGGCCAGACGCCGGGTACGCCGCCGCCCGCCACCACCAGCAAGGCGATGGCGGCAGCCAGTTGGCCCAGCGTGGCGATGACGGAAATGGTGCCGCGCGCATAACGGCTGGTATCAGCCAACAGCAACATCGCCGCGCCCGCAAGCAGCGGCACGATGATGGGCAATACAGGAAGGTGTTGCAGCCAAAAATTCAAGATTGGGACTCCCGTCCATCAACGTGGTCGGTACCCGTCAGCCCGCGCGAAGCCAGCAGCACCACCAGGAACAGCGCGGTGGTGGCGAAGCCGATCACGATGGCGGTCAGCACCAGCGCCTGCGGCAGCGGGTCGGCATACCAGGACGGGTCGTGCGCCATGTCCGGGGCTATCACGGGCGGACGGCCCGACGTCAGCCGGCCCATGCCGAAGATGAAGAGGTTGACCGCATAGGAAACCAGCGACAGGCCCATGATGAACTGGAAGGTGCGAGGCCGCAGCAGCAGCCAGACCCCAGAGCCCGCCAGCACGCCAATCGCGACGGCATAAATCAATTCCATCAGGCTTCCCCTGTTTGTACGGCGGCCGCTTGCATGTCGGCGGCGGCCTTGCGTTGCGCGCGCAGCGATTGGTGAGCCAGCGCCACCAGCACCAGCACGGTGGACCCCACGACCAGCATGTACACGCCCAGATCGAACAGCAGCACACTGGACAGGTGCACATGGCCGATCAGCGGCAGCGCCACGTCCCATGCCAGCGCGGCCAGCAAGGGCTTATAGGCGAGCCATGCGGACACGGCGGCGATGCCCGCCGCCAGCAGACCGATACCGATCCAGTTTTGCGGGTTCAAGCGGCTGCGCGATTCCACCCAATACACACCACCCACCATGTACTGCAGGATGACGGCGGTGGCGAAAATAAGGCCGCCCACGAAACCGCCGCCGGGCTGGTTGTGGCCGCGCAGCAGGAAGTACACCGAAATCAGCGCGGCGGTGGGCAGCAGCAGGCGCACCAGCACCGTCGGCACCATCATCGAACCGCTGGGCACCAGAGATTTGATGTCGGGCGCGGCCGGCACGCCGCCGTCCTGTTCCTTTTGCTGACGCGGCAGGTCGGCGCTTTCCGTGGCGGGACGGAAGCGGCGCAGCAGCGCGTAGACCGTCAGCGCCACGATGCCCAGCACCGTGATTTCGCCGAACGTATCGAAGCCCCGGAAGTCCACCAGGATGACGTTCACCACGTTGGTGCCGCCGCCGTCCGGCAACGCGCGGTCAACAAAATAGGATGAAATCGTGTCGCCTTGCGGGCGCATCAGCACCGCGTAGGCCAGCGCCGCCATGCCGGTGCCGGCGGCCGTGGCCATCAACAGATCGCGAAAGCGGCGGCCACGGGCCAGCAACGTTGCTTTGAGTGTTTCTTCGTCGTCTTGTTCGATACGGCGCGGCAGCCAGCGCAAGCCCAGCAGCAACAGCACCACGGTGACGACTTCCACGGACAGTTGGGTCAACGCCAGATCGGGGGCCGAAAACCAGACGAACGTCAGGCAGGTGATGAGCCCCGCGCCGCCAGCCAGCGCCAGGGACGCCAGGCGGTGATATTTGGCCTGGTAGGCTGCCGCCACCGCGCAGACGCCGCCCACCAGCCACAACAGGGCAAAGGCCGGGTCCAGCGGGGTCATGCGGCCCGTGCCTTCCAGCCAACCGCCCCCGCGCAGGGGCAGCCAGGCCACGAACAAGGTGCCCAGCACAATCAACAGCATCTGCACTTGCAGCCGCGACGATCCCACCCAACGCAGCAGCCAGGCCGCGGCCACGCTGGAGCCATCCAGCAAGGCTTCAAACGTGCGCCGGCCGTCCAGACGGTAAATAAAGGGAACGCGGCCCGGGTTGGCGCGCTGGTGGGCACGCAGAACCAGGTAAAGCAGCACGCCCGCCGTGGTGGCCACCATGCTCATCACCAGGGGCAGATTCACGCCATGCCAGACGGCCAGGCTGTATTCGGGCATGTTGTCGCCCAGGATGCTTTGCGCGGCGGTCGCCAGGAACGGGCCGACCGTCAGGCCCGGCGCGACGCCCACCAGCAGGCACATCAACACCAGCAAGGCGCTGGGAAACAGCATCCAGCGCGGCGGCTCATGCGGCGCGCGCGGCAGGTCGGTGGCCGGGGGGCCGAAGAACACCTGCAGGATGAAGCGCAAGGAATACGCCACGCTGAACGCGCCGGCAATGGTCGCCAACAACGGCAAGCCGATCTGCGTGTAGCGGTCGCCGCTGACGAAGGTGGTCTCGGCGAAGAACATTTCCTTGGACAAAAAGCCGTTCAACAGCGGCACGCCCGCCATCGACGCCGCCGCCACCATGGCCAGCGTGGCGGTGATCGGCATGGCTTTGTACAGCCCGGACAAGCGGCTCAGGTCGCGCGTGCCGGTTTCGTGGTCGACCACCCCCGCCGCCATGAACAACGACGCCTTGAACGTGGCGTGGTTGATCATGTGGAAGATGGCGGCCACCAGCGCCAGTTCGCTGTTCAGGCCCAGCAGCAGCGTGATCAGGCCCAGGTGGCTGATGGTGGAATACGCCAGCACCCCTTTCATGTCCTGCTGGAAGATGGCGGCATAGGCGCCCAGCACCAGCGTGATCAGCCCTGCCCCGCCGATGATCCAGAACCACTGGTCAGTACCGGCCAGCACCGGCCAGAAGCGCGCCAGCAGAAACACCCCTGCCTTCACCATCGTGGCCGAATGCAGGTAGGCGGACACCGGCGTGGGCGCCGCCATGGCGTTGGGCAACCAGAAGTGGAACGGAAACTGGGCGCTCTTGGTCAGCGCACCCAGCGCCACCAGCACCAGCACGGCGGGGTACCAGGGGTCGGCGCGGACCAGATCGCCCGCCGCCAGCACGCGGTCCATGTCGTAACTGCCGACAATGTGGCCCAGGATGAGCACCCCGGCCAGCAGGCACAGCCCGCCCGCGCCGGTTACCGTCAAGGCCATGCGCGCGCCGCGACGGGCATCCAGGCGGTGATGCCAGTAGGCGATCAGCATGAAGGACGCCAGGCTGGTCATTTCCCAGAACATGACCAGTTGGATCAGGTTGCCCGAGAGCACCACGCCCAGCATGGCGGCCATGAAGGCCAGGAAAAACGAGAAGAAGCGCGGCACCGGGTCTTCCGGCGACATGTAATAGCGCGCGTACAGGACAACCAGCGCAGCCATGCCGGAAACAATCAGCGCGAACAGCCAGGCGTAGCCGTCCATCCGCAGGGTGAATTGCAGGCCCAGGGCGGGCGCCCAGGGCATGTCGAACCGAATCACGCCGCCGTTGGCGACTTCCGGGTACAAGCTGGCGATCAGAGCCACACAGACCAGGGCGATAAGGCCTGCCAACCACGCCTCGGCATTGCGGGCGTTGGAAGGCAGCAGCGCGGCGCACAGGCTGCCGGCAAACGGCAGAGCGAGGATCAGGATCAGCGACATGGCGTTCCGAGAATGTCCGGGCCCCCTCCCGCCAGCACATGGCAGCGAAAGACGAAACAGACCGGGGATTGAATAACGGACGGAACCCTGGCCCGGTACGTCGCTGCACTACACGTTGCCCCGCGGGGACGTAACTACCGCCCCATTGAACGCCGCAGATTGAAACAAACGCAATAGCTGTCTTGCAAGACCGGCCAAGAATCTCATCCGAAAAATATCAGATTCTTGTAAGTTATGCAGCAATTTATGCGCGTAACGAGCTGATGACGGCAAGATGACTGCGCAATGATTGCGCATTGAAAGGCGATCTCGACAAGTTCATGTGGTTGTCATACATGAGTTTTTTGCCTATCTGACGTCAATTTCGCGCAACACCCAACACCCGAAAAATATTTTCATGACTAGCAGGGAGAAATCCCGAGTTGACCCTAGGGGGATTCCTGTGTGGAATTGCGCCCACGAAGCCGCGACCAAGCCCGTACCCGAGGCAAAGCGCGCTTTACCGACGCCGGCCCAAGAAGCCGGTCGGCTCGGAACAACAATATGGAGAAGACTCTTGACCGTGCTGTCACATGCCAAGGCCATTCTGGCCGCCGCCATCGCAGGCGTCTGCTTTAGTTCCGCGGCCCAGGCCGCCGACCCCTACCCCAACAAACCCATCCGCCTGATCGTTCCCTTTGCCGCCGGCGGCACCACCGACATCGTTGCCCGCATCGTGTCCGAAGGTCTGGGCCGCGAGCTTGGCCAAGCCGTCGTAGTGGAAAACCGTGGCGGCGGCGGCGGGTCCATCGGCGCGGACGCTGTCGCGCGCGCCACCCCTGACGGTTACACGCTGGGCGTCGCCACCGTCAGCACCATGGCCACCAACCCGGCGACCAACCCCAAGAACCCCTACGACTCTCTCAAGGACTTCGTGCCCATCACCAACCTGGTGAACGTGCCGAACGTGTTGACGGTAAACCCGTCGGTGCCGGCCAAGAACCTGGCGGAATTCATCGCCTTGCTGAAGGCGAACCCGGGCAAGTACGCCTATGCCTCATCCGGCGCGGGCGGCATCGGCCACCTGGACGGCGAACTCTTCAAGTCCCTGACCAAGACGGACATGGTGCACGTGCCGTATCGCGGCTCGGGTCCGGCGCTCAATGATGTGATCGCGGGTCAGGTGAACGCCCAGTTCGACAACCTGCCGTCTTCCATGCCGCACATTCAGGCCGGCAAGCTGCGCGCCCTGGCCGTGGCCGCCCCCAAGCGCCTGCCCACCCTGCCGGATGTGCCGACGTTCAAGGAAGCCGGCTTGCCGGAGATGGACAACATGGCCTGGTACGGGCTGGTGGCCCCGGCCGGCACGCCGAAAGCGGTGATTGACCGCGTGTATGAGGCGGCCGTCAAGACGCTGAAGGACCCGAAGGTTGTCCAGCGCCTTGCCGACGGCGGCTCGCTGGTGGACGGCAACACGCCCGCCCAGTACGCCGAACAGATCAAGCGCGAACTGGAGCTGCGCCAACGCATCGCCAAGGAACGCAATATCGTGTCGACGAACTGATTGCATTGCCATGCATGGCTGTCCCCGAAACGGGGACAGCTTGCCGACTTGACTAGTGATGCCCGGGTGTTAGCATCTGCCCCCGTGCGATCCCATTTTTCTCCCCTCCTCCCCGCTGCTTGCGTTCTCTGCGCCCTGCGCTCGACCCTGTTGAGCTCGCAGGAAGTCGCCGCGCGTTCCGCTTACGCGCGCTCCAAGCCCGGCTGATCGCCCGGCTTTCCCGCTTCCCCAATTTCTGATTCCGGCCTGCTGCCGGCGGCCTGAGCACATCCGTGCTTGCCCGCCGCACCTGACCGGCGAACGCCCTGCCGCGTGGCCGGGTACGTCCGTCGATACCCCTTTGAATCTTTGCCGCTTGCCCGAGGGCCGGCGGCTTGGCCACGCACTGATCTTCATTCCAGCGCCATGCAACTTACCAAGAAATTCGTCAAAGCCAAGAACCCCTGCGCGGGCGGCTACAAATGGTTCATCCGCGATCACAACGGACAGGGGGACTACCAAGCCGTGCTGGATGCCCTGGTCGCCGACGGCCGCGTCGGCGACGCCAACTGGCTGCTGGATCAGTTTGGTCCGACCGACGCGGTGCTCAGGCTGGACTCGCTTGACGCCAATGCCATCGTCTTCGCGGGCACGCTGGAAATTCGCATGGGTATCAACGTGGACACGGTGGTGCGCGCCGGGCGCAGCATCATCACGGGCGGCGGCATCCGCGCCGGCGAAACCATCATGGCGGGTGAAAACATCACGGCCGCCGCCAACATCGCGAGTGGCGGGGAAATACACGCGGGCGGCGACATCAGCGCGGACTGGGGCATCGAGTCCGCCTCGCGCCTGGAGTGCCGCGGCAACGTGCGCGCCAAATGGGACATCTGCGCGGGCCAGGACCTGGCCGTCACCGGCCACCTGCACGCGGGCCAGGACGTGCGGGCGCAAGGCGCCATCCAATGCGGCCAAGGTATCAAGGCGGGCGGCGATGTGCGCGCGGACAATGCCATCAGCGCCACCTCCGGCATTCAGGCAGGCGGAGCAATCCAATGCGGCGACCACCTGGCTTCGGGCTGGGGCATGATCGCCGGAGGCGACATCCGCGCCGACGGCTCCATTCGCGCCGGTGAAGGCGTGAAAGCGGACGGCGTGATCCAGGCCGGCGACGGCCACGGCGTCTACGCCGGACTGAGCGTCAGGCTGGACGCCTGGTCCGTTTGCGCCCGGGTCGTTGCGCGATCGCGGCCCGCCCAGTTGGTCAGCGGGCACTGGGCTGGACCCAGCGCCGTGGCCGACGGCGACGTGGATGCTGACGGCGAGGTTGATGCTGACGGCGACGACGATGCAGGCGGCAACGTTGTTGCAGGCAGCACCGCCGAAGCAGGCAGCGCCCGCCAGGCGTGGACCCTGCCGGTCAGCCCCGCCTTGGCGTAACCCCAGGGGCTTGATGCCGCAGCACCAGCATCAAGCCCAGCAAGATCGCGCCCATGCCGGCCAGGCTAAGCCCCGACAGCCGGTTGCCCAGCACCAGGTAATCCAGGGCCGCGGTGCCGGCCGGCACCAGATAGAACAGGCTGGTGACATTGACCAGGTTGCCCGCCTGGATCATGCGATAGAACAGCAGCGTGGCGCCGATGGAAATCACCAGCCCCATCCAGACCAGGGGCAAGATCAGGCCCAGGCTCCATTGCGCTGCTATCGGCTGGAACGGCGCCAGCAACAGGCACAGCGCCAGGCTTGCCGCGTACTGCAAGGGCATGACATCCAGCGGCGCCTGGGTGACGCGCTTTTGCAGGATGGCACCCGCCGTCATGCTGGCCAGCGCCGCAAACGCGAACGCCATACCGGCTACTGAGAAGCGCGCCATGCCGATGCTTTGATACACCACCATGACTAACCCCGCCAACGCCAGCAGCAAGCCGGTGATGCGCGCCGGTTCATAGCGCCGTTCCATTAGCGCCAAGGTCAGGATGGGCTGAGCGCCCAGCAAGGTGGCCAGCACGCCCGGCGTAATGCCGTGGTCCAGCGCCAGCAGGTAGCAGATGGAATAGACGCCAATCAGCAGCACGCCGGTTGCCGCGACCATCAAGCGCGTGCCCGGCGCGGGCAACCAACGTTTGCGGTGGACGCAAATCAGCAACAGCACCGACAACGCCAGAAGGAAACGCAGCAGCAAGAAGCCAAAGGCCGACGCATGCGACAGCCCCCATTTGGCGAAGATTGCGCCGCCGCTCCACAGCAGCACGAACAAGGTTGTGGACCCGTAAGCGGCCCACGAGATGCGATTCGAAAACATGAGATTTCACCTGTCAGGGTAAGCACAGGCTCCAGACCGGTCGTCAGTGGCAGATGGCCGATGACTGCTCGCGCGTGGCCGAATCGGCGATGCGACTCAGCCGTGACGGGCGCCTAGACGGCGCCTCCTGGCGCTACATGGCACACACAGGGCGCGCGCGTCTACGCACTGATGGACTGACGATGACTGGGAGCTGGAGCCGGGAATGGTGGGTCGGCGATCAGCCGATCACGACCACGGCGGGCGGGTTCGCGCCACGGACCCCGCCGATGGGCGGCGAGACGGGCGGCGACATCACCGCAAAGAGGACAGGAGAAACGACAGGAGATACGGCAGAACAAATGCCGGCAGAAAACACGGGAGAAAGCGCACTGCCCGTCACTTGCGCGAAGCCTCGGTGCGTGCAGACCGCCGCAACGGCGGCTGCGGCGGCGGCAAGGCTGGCGAGGGGCGTGAAATCGGGCATCCGCAAAGACTACCGACCGCCCCTTTTCCCGTCAAGAACCTTAAGCGCCGATACGCCGCTGTTCTACACCCATGTCGCGCCAGGCGTCGCCATGGCAGGTGAACATCAGGATCTGGTGGCGCGTTGCCGCGTCGAACAAGGCACGCTTCATGAAGTCGCGACGGGCGTCGTCAGTGTGCACCAGTGCGTCGTCCAGCAACAGCAAGGTAGGCCGCCCGGCCTCGCGCAGCAGATCCGCATACGCAAAACGAGCCAGGATGCCGAGTTGCTCGCGCGTCCCGAAACTGAGCGCATCCAGCAAGTCTTCGCCCTCGGCGCGGCGCAGCGCGGTGGGCAGCAAGGCCTCGTCCAGCCGCAGCGCGGCGTCGGGAAACAGCAATGCCAGGTAGTGGTTCAAGCGGCGCGCCAACGGCGCCTGCAAGCGTTGCGTGGCGGCGGCGCGCTTGTCGGTCAGCAGCTTTTGCAGCAAGTCCAGCGCGGCCGCGCGGCGCGATAGCTCATCACGGCGACGCGCCAGCCGTTCGCATGCCGCGGTGGCTTCCGACAGGCGTTCGCCCAAGCCCTGCGCGCCGGCTTGATCCAGCTTGCCCTGCAATTGAAGGATGTCGCCATGCCGCTTGTGTTGCGCCTCGCGCTCGATCGACGCCGACTTTTCATAGCGTTGGACATCTTGCTCGGCCAGTTCGGGCCGGTGTTCCGCCAGCGCGGCTTGCGCCTCGCGCACCCGGCGGTCCAGGTCGTCATGCGCGCTGCGCACTTCGGCCAGGCGGCCCGCGCGTGCCTGCCGCTGCGTGGCGCGTTCGGCGGATTGCATATCCGCCGCGCGTGCCGCCGCCTGCCCTTCCAGCAATTGCGCACGCGCCAAGTCCGCATCCAGCGCACGCTGGGTGGCCGCCAAGGATGCGTCGGCCTGCGCGGCCACCGCCGTGGCTTCGCGCAAGGCTTGGGTGGCTGCGGGCAGATCGTCTTCACCCGCCAGCCCCGCGGCGGGCAGCTTGGCCAGCCGCTCTTGCAGCGGCACGCGGCGGGCCAGGGCCTCGTCGCGCTGCCCGCGCAATACATCCAGCCCTTTGGGCGCATGGATGGCCAGCGTCTTGCGCATGCCGTCAAGCTCGCGCTGTAACGCCGTATAGCGCGCATGGCGCTGCTCGGCATCGGCCAGCGTTGCCACGCCCAGCCTTTCCAGCAAGGCGGCCCACACCGTTTGCAGGCCGCCTAACTCGCGCTGAAGCGCGGGTAGATCCTGACCGCCCGGCTCAATCCGAAACCGGCCCACACCGGGCAGTTCCAGGTTGGCGGCGGATGTCAGCAACACCTGGTCGGCGTCGGTCAGCGTCCGACCATCCAGCGTTGCCTGGTGCCCAGGCTCAAGTTCGTACGACAAGCGTGTCGCGATGGCTTGCTGGCGCAACTGCAAATTGGCCAGTTCACGCTCGGCCTTGCGCAGCGCGTCGATGTCGGCATCGGCGATTTCAATGCGCAGCGCCTCGGTCTTCAGCGTTGAGCCCTGTTCGATCAGTACGGTGACGGCTTTGAGCGCGTCGTCCAGCCGTTCGACTTCGGCGTTCAACTGGGCCAGTTGGTGCTCGAGGTCGCGGCGGTCGGTTACGGCCTGCACGGCGGCCACCCGCAAGCGGGCTGCGTCGACCGCGGCGGCATGCGTCTGCTGTTGTTGCTGCGCGCGAGCCAACGGCGCTTGAGCCGCGTCCACGCGAGCGCGTGCGCCCTGCGCTTCCTGCACCAGCGCCTGGTAATCGGCTTCGTCTTGTTGATCGCGACGCACCTGGTCTTGCAGCAAGGCCAGCGTTTGCGCGGCTTGCGCCTGTTCGCGGCGCAAGCCGTCAAGCGCCTCGCGTTGTTTCGCTACCGCCGCCAGCCGCGCGCGCGCGTCAGCGGCCTTGGCCTCGAAGTCTTTCCAGGGTTCGTCGGCCTGGGCGCGTTCGTGGTCGCGGCGCAGTTCGGCCAGGCGGTCCACGTCGGCGTTCAACTGCGCCATGGCTTGCGCGCAATCGTCGCGTTCGGTGGTGGCGCGCGTCAGGGCGTCTTCGGCGTCTTTATAGATGCCCTTGGGGCGGCCGTTGCGCGCATCCAGCAAGGCGGCGCGTTCGGCTGACACGCGCTCAAACAGCCGGTCGCCGTCGCTTGAGGCCAGCTCGCCGGACAACTGCGTCAGCGCATCGCGCAAATGCGTGCCGGCGTAAGACGCCGCCGCTTGGAGGTTGTGGCCGTCGCCTTGCTGAATCCACAACAAGCCCGGGATGCCAGCCAAGTCCGGCTTGCTTTGCCCACGGCCCGGCAGTTCAAAGCCCAGCAAGGCGGCCAGCGCGTTCTCGGCCTCTTCGCCATCCAGGCGCTGCGCGCCGTCGTCGATCAGCAATTCGCAGCGCGCGCGCGACAGGAATTGCTTTTTCAGCACATAGGTATGGCCGGCATGCGCGAACGACAACTCGACGCTGGGCCGCGCGCCGGACTCGCCGTGCGGCGCCAGGTCCGCGACCTTGCTGGTGCTGTAGCGTTCAAGAAAGGCCGCGCGTATGGCGGCGGCAACGGTACTCTTTCCGGCCTCGTTCGCGCCCACGAACAGGTTCAAGCCGTCTTGCAGGCCGTCCAGCACCAAGGGTTGGCGAAACTTGCGGAACTCTTCAAGCGCAATCTTTGACAGCTTCATTTGGCGGCCCCCATGGCGCTTTCGCGCTGGAACCGCAATAACAAGCGCAAGGCTTCACCGGCAACCGCGGCCTGCTCGCCGTCGCCTTGCATGCTTTGCAACTGCGCGGCCACGTCGCCCACGTAGCCGCTGGCGCCCAGTTCGGCCAGGTCGGCCTGGTCGGGTTCCAGAAGCAAGCCGGACAGGTCGGGCAGCAAGGCACGCACCTGCGCGGCGGCCTGATCCACGGCGCGTTGCAGCGCGTCCCAGGTTTCCATATTGACGTGGCCCTGCACGTCCAACCGCAACACATCGTCAGCGCGCAAGGCCGCCAGGCGCTCGGCCAGCGCCTGCGCGTCGGTGGGCAGGCTGATGGTTTCCATCCAGGCCGACCAGCGGTACTTGCCGATGGCGATGCGTTCGACCACGGGCGTGGCCCCCGGCGCATCGATGTGCACGTCAAGCACGTAGCCGGGCTCGTTACCGCGAAAGCGATCCTGCTCCGGCGTGCCGGCGTACCAGGTGTGCGCGTCAATGGACAGGCAGCCGTGCCAATCACCCAGCGCCAGGTAATCCAGGCGGGCACGGGCGGCGCGCTCGGGCGCGATGGGGTTGGTGGCGTCGATGGTGTCCGGCAAACGACCCGCCACGCTGCCGTGAGCCAGGCCCACGCGCACGCGGCCGGCTTCGGTGTCCAGCGTGTCGAAGGACTGCGTCACGTCGTCGTAGGTATGGCGTTGGGTCAGCGGCGCGGCCAGCACGGCAAGATTGATGGCGGGCAGGTCCACCACGCCGATGCGCGTAGGCACGTGTACGTTGGCGGGAATGCAGTCCAACTGCGCGGCGCGGCTCCAGACGCTGTCGGCCAAGGCGGCGTCGTGATTGCCGGCGATCATGACCCAAGGGCCGGCATAGGCGGCCATGGCGGCGAAGAGCCGGCGGATGGTGCGGTCGGAAACGCCTTGCGTATCAAAGACATCGCCCGCGACCAACACGGCATCCACGCGGCGTTCGGCGGCAAGCGCCGCGATACGCGCCACGACGTCAAAGCGCGCTTCGGCCAGGATGGCGGCGTCGTCGGTTTCAAACTGGCCGTATTGACGGCCGATCTGCCAGTCGGCGGTATGCAGGAAATGAGTCATGCGCCGATTTTGGCATAAGCCGGCACCCGCCAAAGCAGCAGAGTGCCGAATCGGTCACGCCGACTCAGCGCCCGCTCAAGCGCCCTTGCCGTCCAACACCAGGGACGGGCTTGACGCCGCGCCGCGCTCGTAGCGCGAGATGCCCAGGCCGTCGGTGCGAATGGCGGGCCGCTGCCCCATCACCTGATCGGCCACCAGCTTGCCGGAGCCGCAAGCCATGGTCCAACCCAGCGTACCGTGGCCGGTATTCAGGAACAGGTTGCCGTAACGAGTCGGCCCGACGATGGGCGTGCTGTCCGGCGTCATCGGGCGCAGGCCGGTCCAGAATTCAGCCTGGGCCACATGGCCGCTGTCTGGGAACAGGTCGTTGACGACCAGTTCCAGGGTCTTGCGGCGGGCGTCCTTCAAGCGCAGGTCGAAACCGGATAGTTCGGCCATGCCGCCCACGCGAATGCGGTCGTCAAAGCGGGTGACGGCAATCTTGTAGGTTTCGTCGAGGATGGTGGAGACGGGGGCTGCGGCCTCGTCTTTCATGGGGATGGTCAGTGAGTAGCCCTTGACCGGGTAGACCGGCAGATCCAGGCCCAGCGGCTCAAGCAAGCCGCGCGTGTAGCTGCCGAAGGCGGCGACGTAGCGGTCGGCCGTCAGGACCTCGTTGCCCACGCGCACGCCGGTGATCTGACCGCCGGCGATGTTCAAGCCGGACACGGTCTGGTTGTAGCGGAAGTCCACGCCCAGTGCGGCGGCCATCTCGGCCAGCCGTGTGGTGAACAGGCGGCAGTCGCCGGTTTCGTCGTTGGGCAGGCGCAGGCCGCCGGCCAGCTTGTGGATCGAGCGCGCCAGGGCGGGTTCGGCCGTGATCAGGCGGTTGCGGTCCAGCAGTTCGTAGGGCACGCCCACTTCTTCCAGCACGGCGATGTCGCGCCGGGCGGCTTCCAACTGGGCGTCGGTGCGGAACAACTGCAAGGTGCCGCGCGTGCGCTCTTCATAATGAATGCCGGTGGACGCGCGCAGTTCGCGCAGGCAATCGCGGCTGTATTCGGCCAGGCGCAGCATGCGCTCTTTATTGACCGAATAGCGGTCGGCCGAACAGTTGGCCAGCATGGCGGCCATCCACTTCAATTGGTACAGGCTGCCGTCCAGGCGTATCGCCAAGGGCGCATGTTTCTTGAACAGCCACTTGATGGCTTTCAGCGGAATGCCGGGCGCGGCCCAGGGCGTGGAATAGCCCGGCGAGACCTGGCCGGCATTGGCATAGCTGGTTTCCTGGGCTGCGGCGGGCTGGCGGTCCAGGACCGTCACGCGGGCACCCTGACGGGCGAGATAATACGCGGTCGTGGTGCCGATAACGCCGCTGCCTAGGACGATTACATGCATGATTCTTTCCGTATTTGGATTTACTCAGTTATTTCGGTAGTCTATGACCCAAATCGCAGTGAAAAGCACTGATTATTTTCCTTTAGCAGCGCTTTTTCTGGGGCACCTTCTGTTTTCCGATCGGCAAAAGTGAAATGCGCGACCTAGACCGAATTGACCTGAAAATCCTGGAAATCCTGCAGCGCGAAGGCCGCATTTCCGTTACTGATCTGGCCGAGCGCGTCAGCTTGTCGGCCACCCCCTGTTCGGACCGGGTCAAACGGATGGAACGCGAAGGCGTCATCACGGGTTACCATGCGCGCGTCAATCCGGCGGCGTTGGGCAAAAACCTTCTGGTTTTTCTAGAGATCAAGCTGTCGGCGAAATCCGGCGACGTGTTTGACAAGGTCAAGAAAGAGCTGCTGTACGTGCCCGAAGTGATGGAATGCCATCTGGTCTCTGGCGATTTCGATTACCTCGTCAAGGCCCGCCTGACGGAGATGAACGAATACCGCCGCCTGTTGGGGGAAATCCTGAAGCGCTTGCCGGCGTCGGCGGAGTCCCGCAGTTACATCGTCATGGAAGAAATCAAGGAAACGCTGTATCTGCCGGTGGATCGGTAGTTGGCACCTTGACCCTGGGCAAATGCCCCACTGGATACGCGGTTTGTTACGGGCGCGCGCGCCCGCGGCTGCTATGCTGGCGGCCCTCTGACCTGTGCCGCCCAACCCTGGTCCGACCCCAATTCTTTAGTCCCTGCCTATGAATCGCCTCTATAAATATTTCTTCCGCGGCCTCATTACCGTGCTGCCGCTGGCCCTGACCATTTACCTGCTTTACATCTTTCTGGCGTGGACGGAAGCCGTGGCGCTGACGTTCCTGCGCCCCTTCATCGGCGGCTTCTACGTGCCGGGCATGGGGCTGGCGCTGGGCATCCTGGGCATTCTGGCCATCGGCTATCTGGTATCCAAGCAACGGGTGCAGAAGTTTCTGACCGTCGTGGAAATGCCCTTCACCAACCTGCCGGTGGTTAAAAGCATTTATTCATCGCTGAAGAGCTTTGCCGATTATTTTTCGCCCAGTTCCAAGAACACGGCCCAACAGGTCGTTGTCCTGCGCGTACCGGGCCAGCAGTTGGAACTGGTGGGCCTGGTGACCCGCCGCAGCATGGAAGGCTTGCCCGAAGGGTTTACGCAAGGCGACCGCGTGGCCGTCTATTTGCCCATGGGCTACATGATTGGCGGCTACACCGTGTTTGTGCCGCAAGACTGGGTGCAGCCCATCCAGATGTCTGTCGAGGAAGCCATGCGTTCGTCGCTGATCGCCTGGATGGCGCGCGCCGAGAACACCAGCCGCCCCACGGCCCCGCCCGTGCCGGAGACGCCCGTGGCGCCCCCGCCGCCCCCGCCCGCCAACACGAATAGCGGCGACCCGGCCTGACCGGCTTTTCATCTATCCCTTTCCGCGCAACCCATGCCCATTATTGAATTCACGCTTGCCGAAGGCAGCCCCTATATTGAGATCAACCAGCTCTTGAAAGCCACCGGCGTCTGCGACAGCGGCGGCGCGGGCAAGATGATGGTGGCCGACGGCCAGGTCAGCGTGGGCGGCGTCATCGAAACCCGCAAGACCGCGAAAATCCGCGACGGCCAGATCGTCACTTGCGGCGACATCCGCATCGTTGTGCGAGCCCCGCAATGAAACTCAAGATGGCCAAGAATTCCATCTTCGCCGTGCTGCTGCGCTCGCCGTGGTGGATGAGCGCGGGCGTGGCCGTACTGCTTAGCGCCGGCGGGTTTGCCGCGCTGCCGCTGGAGTACGCGGCGATGGGCGTATTCGCGGCGGTGCCGTTCGCGGTCATTGCCATCATGGCGGCTTACAAGCAGTTGCGGGCACCGTCGGAAACGCGCGTGCAAGCCGTCGCAGAAGCCACCGCGGCCATGTCCTGGGCCGACTTCGCCAACACCGTTGAAGCCGGTTTCAAGCGCGATGGCTGCGAGGTCGAACGCCTGCAAACGCCCGGCGCCGACTTCGCCTTGAGCAAAGACGGCCACGTGGCGATCGTCAGCGCCAAGCGCTGGAAGGCCGCGCGCGTTGGCGTGGAGCCGCTGCGCGAACTGCAAGCCGTGCGTGAAAAGCGTGGCGCGCGCGAAGCCATCTACATCGCCCTGGGCGACGTGTCGGACAACGCCTGGAAATATGCCAAGGCACAAGGCGTGTCGCTGATGACGGCGCCGGAACTGGCCAAGCTGCTGCGCGATCTGAAGGTCTGAGCCAGTCTGCCCGTCGTACCCTTGCGTTCCCTCCGGATACTCCAATGACTTACCGCATCCTTGCCGACCTGGTGCTTGTCGTGCACGGGCTTTTTGTTGCCTTCGTGGTGTTCGGCGGGCTGCTGGCGCTGTGGCGACCGCGCATGGCCTACTGGCACTTGCCGGCGCTGGTGTGGGGCGCGGTGGTGGTCGGCATGGGCTGGATCTGCCCCCTGACCCCGCTGGAAGTGTCGCTGCGCCAACAAGCGGGGCAGCAAGGCTACGCGGGCGGCTTCATCGAACATTATTTGCTGGGCATCATCTACCCCGACGGCATCACCCGGACCACGCAGATGGTGCTGGCCGCGCTGTTGATTGTCGGCAATATCGTGGTGTATGCCCTGTGGGCGCGCCGACGCCGGCGTGCGGGGTCGCAACGCCGACAAGGCGACTAGGCAAGGTTTGAAATCCAAGCCTGGGGATGGGGTTTGCGAATCTGGGACTTGTGAATCCGGGGTTTGCAAATCCGGGCTTGCAAAGCTGGCGCTTAGAGACCCTTGGCTTGCAAATCCGCGGATTACACGCGATGCGGATTACAAACCCCGCGCGATCACCAGCCGCTGGATGTCGCTGGTGCCTTCGTAGATCTGGCACACGCGCACGTCGCGGTAAATGCGTTCGACCGGGAAGTCTTTCAGATAGCCGTATCCGCCCAAGGTCTGAATGGCGGCCGAACACACTTTCTCGGCCATTTCGGATGCGAACAGCTTGGCCATGGACGCTTCCATCAGCGCCGGTTTGCCGGCTTCGCGCAGCGCCGCCGCATGCAGCACCATCTGGCGCGCGGCATGGATCTGCGTCGCCATGTCGGCCAGGCGGAACGCCACGGCCTGATGTTCCATGATGGGCTTGCCGAATGCCTGGCGATCGCGGGCATAATCGCGCGCGCATTCAAAGGCGGCCCGCGCCATGCCCACCGATTGCGACGCGATACCGATGCGCCCGCCCTCCAGGTTGGCCAACGCGATCTTGTAGCCCTGCCCTTCGTCGCCCAGCCGGTACGCGGCGGGAATGCGCATGTCTTCAAAGGCGATCTGGCAGGTGTCCGACGCATGCTGGCCCAGCTTGTCCTCCACCCGCAGCACTTGATAGCCCGGGGTGTCGGTCGGCACGATGAAGGCCGAGATACCGCGCTTGCCGGCGTCGGGGTCGGTGACCGCGAACACGATCACGGTCTGGCCGCTCTTGCCCGACGTGATGAATTGCTTGGCGCCGTTCAAGACGTAGTCGTCGCCGTCGCGGCGGGCGCGCGTGCGCAGGCTGCTGGCGTCCGAGCCCGCTTGCGGCTCGGTCAAGGCAAAGCCGCCGATGTGCTCGCCGCTTGCGAGCGGCCGCAGGAATTGCTCTTTCTGCGCGTCGTTGCCGAACTTCAGGATGGGCATGCAGGCGACCGAATTGTGCACGCTCATGATGGTGGAGCATGCGCCGCTGCCGGCGGCGATTTCCTCCAGCGCCACGGCGTACGACACGTAGCCGCTGTCGTTGCCGTCCCATTCCTCGGGCACCAGCATGCCGAAGAAACCTAATTGCGCCATTTCTTGAATGGCGTCGGCGGGATAGTGGTGGTCACGGTCCCAGCGCTCGGCGTTGGGCGCCAGGCGTTCCGTGGCGAAACGGCGCGCCATCTCTTGGATACTGAGTTGCTCTTCGGTCAACAGCATGTTTTGTCTCCTGGGGTTGCCGGGGCTGGCGCCGGATGGGCGCCGCCCGCCTTGTTCTGTCGTGTCGCGTCGGGGGGTGGACGCGGCACGGAAGTCGAGAATACACCGTCGACTACGGGTGCGCGGCAAGGCTCTTCGCATCAAGAACTTTTGATGTTGCGTGAAAATCGACAATCGAATTATCATGCAACTTATTAAGTATCTTGATGAGCAATGGAAAGGAGTTTGCGCATGAATTACGACGTGATCATTGTGGGCGGCAGCTTTGCCGGCCTGTCGGCCGCCATGCAACTGGCTCGCGCCAGAAGGCGCATCGCGCTGATCGATGGCGGCCAGCCCCGCAACCGTTACGCCGCCCACTCGCACGGCTTCCTGGGTCAGGACGGCAAGACGCCGCACGACATCGTGCAGCAGGCCCGCGAGCAATTGGCCCACTATCCCACCGTGACATTCCTGGATGGCGATGCGGTGACGGCCGGCGGTTCAATCGGCCGCTTTGAAGTAACGATGCGGGACGGGCAGCAGGTGCAAGGCAAGCGGCTGATTTTGGCCACCGGGCTGCGCGACGAACTCCCCGCCCTGCCCGGTTTGAACGAGCGATGGGGCAAGACGGTCTTGCACTGCCCCTACTGCCATGGCTATGAAGTGGCCGGCAGCCCGCTGGGCGTGATGGCGGCGCATCCGCTGTCGGCGCACCAGGCCATGCTGCTGCCGGACTGGGGACCCACCACGTATTTCACGCAGGGCGAATTTGAACCGGATGAGGAACAGGCTGCCTTGATGGCCAAGCGCGGCGTGCGTATCGAACGCAGCCCTATCGTTGAACTGATGGGCACGACGCCCGGGTTGGACGCGGTCAAGCTGGCCGACGGGCGGCGCATGGCAGTCCACGCGCTGTTCGTGGCCAGCAAGACGCACATGGCCAGCCCGCTGGCCGCGCAATTGGGATGCGCGTTCAACGACGGCCCCCTGGGTCCGTTGATTCGCGTGGATGATCTGCGGCAGACAAGCGTCGAAGGCGTCTTCGCCGCCGGCGACGCCGCCATTCCCATGAGCAACGCCACGCTAGCCAGCGCATCCGGGGTGATGGCGGGCGTGTGCGCGCATCGTTCGCTGGTGATGGAATGTTCGTAGGATGGGTGTAGCGCGCGATACGTGGCGCAAGAACCCAACCGAAGATCGCGCGATACCCGTCGCAAGAACCCAACCGAAGATCGCGCGATACCCATCGCGTGGACGTTGCTGATGGGTTACGCGCGGCAGGCACCGGTTTTCGCGGGCAGGCGGTGCCGCGCTTCACCCATCCTACGCATCAGACGCCGCCCCCCGCCCGTAGGATGGGTGTAGCGCGCGATACCCGTTGCAAGAACCCAACCGAAGATCGCGCGCAACCCATCGCGTGGACGTTGCTGATGGGTTACGCGCGGCGGGCGCCAGTTTTCGCGGGCAGCCGGTGCCGCGCTTCACCCATCCTACGCATCAAGGTCAGGAGGCCGGGCCGGTCACCGGTTGGCGGGATCACGGGCCGCGTCGCCGGGCGTCGGCGTCGTCGGGTTTACGGTTTTGCTGACGTGCGCCTTGAAGAACGCCGCCATGCGGGCGTTCCAGGCTTGATGGAATTGGCTGCGGTCGAAGCCGGGCGCGTCTTGGCAGATGTCGGCTTGAGCCTGGTCGGGCGGGCAAGGCGCCAGGAATGCATAGTGGGCCGCTCCTGCCACCCTCTGATAGTCCGGGCCGTGGCCCGCACCCTGGCCCTGGCTTTGAGGTTGAGCCTTATCCTGACCCTGGCCCCCACCCAAACCCAGCCCCTGCCCCACCGCCTCCACACTGGCTGGCGTAACACCGTCTCCGCCCAGCGCCGACGCCCAAAGCTGTACGGGGATCTTCACCGCCCGCAAGGCATCGCCCGGAAAAACATTCAGCGGATCTGCAATGACCACCGCCTTGATGCGCGCATCCTGCACATAGGGCTGCTGAGGAATTTTCCCGGATGCGATATCGCGGCACATGGGTAGCGTCGGCGCGTCCTTGCAAACCGCCAGGCCCGCCTGAAAATCGGGCTTGGCGCCGGCCAGCACCAAAACTGTGTACGCGCCGCGAGAAAAGCCGAAGGCGCCGATCTTGGTGGCGTCCACCCGCGCCTGCTGCGGCCAGGCGGTAGTCATGTAGTCGATTACGCGCCGTATCTCACGCGGGCGCGTCGAGAAGATAGACAGGTACCCCCGCCGCGAGCGGTCCTGTGCGTTGTCTCCTACATGATTGATCGCGACCACCACGAAGCCCGCATCCGCCAGCGCCGCGGCGGTGTCATGATGGCTCAGGAACGAACCGGCCGACCCGTGCGACATCACGATCAAGGGGTGCCGGCCGTCGGGCACGGCGCAGTTCAAGACGCCAGGGATGGTGGTGCCGCCCAGCTTGATCTCAGTCGCGGGCGCGGTGCAAGGCGTCCAGATGCCGCCCGTAAGCGCCGGGCCGTTCATGTCCATGGGTATCGTCAGACGCTGGAAGCCGGCAGCCTGGGCAGCGTTCGACGTCAGGGCGCCGGCAAGGCCCAGGGCAAGGACGGAAAAAACAGCGGCGGCAGTGGCGGACGCGGTCGTGCAGCGCGCGCGCTCGAAGGGAAAAAAAGTCATGGTCGAACCGAACAAGGAAAAGGACGACGGGCAAGCCGCGCACCCATACCGGCGCAGCGGGTATCGACAATACCGGATTCGAACATGTCTTGTAGCGGCAACGGCGCGACTCAACCATGCGCTCGTGCGTCAAACAACGGGATGGTTGCGAATGCCGTAGCGCCACGGCCCACGCGGCGGCGCTACGGCTATCCGTGGCATTGCCCCCCCTACCGCACCTTGCCTTCCTTCCAGGCGGCCAGCAGTTGCTCGTAGGGAATGGTCTCGCCCTTGGGCTTTTCGTTGGCCAGCTTCTTCCACGGCGCGTGCTGGTCCGACAGCCACTTGCTGGGGTTGCTCTTCGGGTTCAGCTTGGGCGCGCATTGCGCCATGCCTGCGCGCTCCAGCCGCGCCATCACCTGGTCCATTTCATTGGCCAGGCTGTCCATGGCGGCCTGCGGCGTCTTTTCACCAGTGACTGCCGTGGCCACGTTCTTCCACCACAACTGCGCCAGCTTCGGGTAATCCGGCACGTTGTTGCCCGTGGGCGTCCAGGCCACGCGGGCGGGGCTGCGGTAGAACTCGATCAGCCCGCCGTAGTTGGCGGCGTTCTTGGTGAAGAACTCGCTGTTGATGTCGCTGTCGCGAATGAAGGTCAGGCCGGTGATGGATTTTTTCAGCGATACCGACTTCGACGTGACGAACTGCGCATACAGCCAGGCCGCGGCCATCTTGTCGGGGTTGGTGGACTTGAAGAACGTCCACGAGCCCACGTCCTGGTAGCCGTTCTGCATGCCGTCCTTCCAGTACGGACCGTAGGGCGACGGGGCCATGCGCCATTTTGGCGTGCCATCGTCGTTGACGACCGGCAGGCCCTTCTTGGTCATGTCGGCGGTGAAGGCCGTGTACCAGAAGATCTGCTGGGCGATCTGGCCTTGGGCGGGCACCGGGCCGGATTCCGAAAACGTCATGCCCATGGCCTGCTGCGGCGAGTACTTTTTCATCCAGTCGATGTACTTCGTCAGCGCATAAACGGCGGCCGGGCTGTTGGTGGCGCCGCCGCGCGACACCGACGCGCCCACCGGCGTGCACTTGTCATCCGCCACGCGAATGCCCCATTCGTCCACCGGCATACCGTTAGGCAGGCCCTTGTCGGCCGCGCCGGCCATGGACAGCCACGCATCGGTGAAGCGCCAGCCCAGCGACGGGTCCTTCTTGCCGTAGTCCATGTGGCCATAGACCTTCTTGCCGTCGATTTCCTTGACGTCGTTGGAGAAGAAGTCGGCAATGTCTTCGTAGGCGGACCAATTGGTGGGCACGCCGAGGTCATAGCCGTACTTGGCCTTGAACTTGTCTTTCAGGTCTTGCCGGGCGAACCAGTCGGCGCGGAACCAATACACGTTGGCAAACTGCTGGTCGGGCAACTGGTACAGCTTGCCGTCGGGTGCGGTGGTGAACTTGGTGCCGATGAAGTCCTTGATGTCCAGGTTGGGGTTGGTCCATTCCTTGCCCGCGCCGGCCATGTAGTCCGACAGCGGCAAAATGGCGCCGTAGCGGTAGTGGGTGCCGATGAGGTCGGAGTCCGAAATCCAGCCGTCGTAGATCGATTTGCCCGACTGCATCGACGTTTGCAGTTTCTCGACCACGTCACCTTCCTGGATCAGGTCGTGATTGACCTTGATGCCGGTGATTTCACTGAACGCCTTGGCCAGCGTCTTGGATTCGTACTCGTGCGTGGTGATGGTTTCCGACACGACGTTGATTTCGTTGACGCCCTTGGCCTTCAACTTGGCCGCGGCGTCCATGAACCACTTCATCTCGGCCATCTGCTGGTCCTTGGACAGCGTGGAAGGCTGGAACTCGGAATCCACCCACTTCTTCGCCTCCGGCTCGCCGGCCCAAGCCCCTGATGTGCCGATCAGGGCGATAGCGGCCGCCATGGCGTGCATGCGCAATTTCATGACCTGTCTCCTCGAATACCCTTCCCCTTCTGTTCTGCTGCGGACCTCTGGCCGGGGAAGATGCGGGCCGCAGTCCTTCAAAACCATCCATCCCAACCTGCCCGGGGTCGACTCGCCCCTTCAGCCTTTTCTTATGATGAAAGCCAGCAACAGCATGGACGCCACGAAGCTGATCCATACCGATGGCGGCTCATCCAGTGACAGCCACTCCATCACCTTTTCGCCAAACCCCAGAAACGCCAGGTTGAGCCAGGCCGCGGCCATCAATCCAATAAACAACCTGTCACCGCGCGTGGTGCGCAGCGGCAGAAAGCCCTTGCGTTCGACCGTGGGCGACTTCAATTCCCACACGGTCATGCCAATCAGCATCAACACGATGCAGGTGAAAAACACGGCAACCGGCGTGGTCCATACCATCCAACTGAACATGTCGGCCCCCTTCTACACGCGGCCCATCGCGAAACCCTTCGCGATGTAGTGGCGCACGAACCAGATGACGATGCCGCCGGGCACGATGGTCAACACACCGGCCGCCGCCAGCACGCCCCAGTCCATGCCGGACGCCGACACGGTCCGGGTCATGGTGGCCACGATGGGCTTGGCGTTAACCGACGTCAGCGTGCGCGCCAGCAGCAGTTCCACCCAGCTGAACATGAAGCAGAAGAACGCCGCCACGCCCACGCCCGACTTGATCAGCGGCAGGAAGATCGTCAGGAAAAACCGGGGAAAGGAATAGCCGTCCACGTAGGCGGTTTCGTCGATTTCGCGCGGCACGCCGGACATGAAGCCTTCCAGGATCCACACGGCCAGCGGCACGTTGAACACCAGATGCGCCAGCGCCACGGCCAGGTGCGTGTCCATCAGCCCGAACGAACTGTAGAGCTGGAAGAACGGCAGCAGGAACACGGCGGGCGGCGTCATGCGGTTGGTCAGCAGCCAGAAGAACACGTGCTTGTCGCCGATGAAGCGGTAGCGCGAAAACGCATAGGCCGCTGGCAGCGCCACCGCCAGCGAGATCACCGTGTTGATGACGACGTAGATCAGGGAATTGATGTAGCCCGAATACCAGGCGGGGTCGGTGAAGATGGTGCGGTAATGCTCGAAGGTGAAGTCGCGCGGCCACAGCGTCAGCGTGCTGACGATTTCGGTATTGGTCTTGAACGACATGTTCAACATCCAGTACAGCGGCAGCATCGCGAACACCAGGTACAGGATCAGGAAGGCGGAACGCCACCAGGTGGATTGGTCACGCATGGGGATGCTCCTCGTCGACGCCGCCGGTCGTGCCCGCGCGCTGCATCCAGTTGTAGAGGATGAAGCACAGCAGCAGGATGATCAGGAAGTAAATGATGGAGAACGCCGCGGCGGGACCCAGGTCGAACTGGCCCACGGCCTTTTGCGTCAGGTACTGCGAGAGGAACGTCGTGGCGTTACCCGGCCCGCCGCCCGTCAGCACGAAGGGCTCGGTGTAGATCATGAAGCTGTCCATGAAGCGCAGCAGCACGGCAATCATCAACACGCCGCGCATCTTGGGCAGTTGGATATAGCGGAACACCGCCAGGCGCGACGCGCCGTCGATGCGCGCCGCCTGGTAGTAGGCGTCGGGAATGGCGCGCAGGCCCGCATAGCACAGCAGCGCCACCAGCGGCGTCCAGTGCCACACGTCCATGACCAGCACGGTCACCCAGGCGTCCACGTCGTTGCCGGTGTAGTTGTAGTCCACCCCCAGCCACGACAAGGTCGCGCCCAACAGGCCGATGTCGGTACGGCCGAACACCTGCCAGATGGTGCCCACCACGTTCCACGGAATCAGCAAGGACAGCGCAATGATCACCAGCACGGCCGACGCGCGCCAACCGCTGGCGGGCATGGACAGGGCAAGCAAGATGCCCAGCGGAATCTCAATGGCCAGCACCGCCAGCGAAAAGCCGATCTGGCGGAACAAGGCGCCGTGCAGCTCTTCGTCTTGCAGCACGGCGGCAAACCACTCCGTGCCCACGAATACGCGGCGGTCGGGGGCAATGATGTCTTGCACGGAATAATTGACGATGGTCATCAGCGGCAAGATGGCCGAGAACGCCACGCACAACACCACGGGTAAAACCAGGAACCAGGCCCGGTGATCGATGGGTTTCATGGGATCAGCACCTCGTCGCGGTAAAAGCAGGTGTGCGGATTCAGCACCGACAACCAGACGGTGCCGCCCACAGCTGTGGGCACGATGTTGCTGCCCAGGCGGGCGCGCACCGGCGTGCCTTCAAAGTCGGCCACCAGCAAGGTGTAGGTGCCCACGTCCTGAATGCGCTCCACACGCATGGGCACGGCGCCCGCCGCGTTCGCGTCCGTCACCCGCAGGTATTCCGGGCGCACACCCAGCTTGATGGGGCCTGCGTTGGCCAGCTTTGCGGCCACCTCGGATGTGGCGCCTTGCACGCGCGCCTGCCCCACCCACAGCGCATCGTCGCGCCATTCTGCCGGCAGGAAGTTCATGCCGGGCGACCCGATGAAATGGCCCACGAAGGTGTGCGCCGGCCGTTCGAAAAGATCGTCCGCGCTGCCCACCTGCACGGCGCGACCGCGCGCCATCACCATGACCTGGTCGGCAAACGTCAGCGCTTCGGTCTGGTCGTGCGTCACGTAGATCAGCGTCAGCTTGAATTCGTGATGGATTTCCTTGAGCTTGCGCCGCAGCTCCCACTTCAGTTGCGGGTCAATCACGGTCAAGGGTTCGTCGAACAGAATGGCCGACACGTCGCTGCGCACCAGCCCACGGCCCAGCGATATCTTCTGCTTGGCGTCTGCCGTAAGGCCGCTGGCACGGCGATCCAGCACGTGCGACATCTCCAGCATTTCGGCAATGCGGCCCACCCGTTCGCGGATGCGCTCGGGCGGCACGCCCCGGTTGCGCAGCGGAAAGGCCAGGTTGTCGGCCACCGTCATCGTGTCGTAGACCACCGGAAA
Source organism: Achromobacter spanius (assembly GCF_002812705.1). NCBI lineage: Bacteria > Pseudomonadati > Pseudomonadota > Betaproteobacteria > Burkholderiales > Alcaligenaceae > Achromobacter > Achromobacter spanius. The sequence continues at coordinate 4,446,379 of NZ_CP025030.1, forward strand.
CTGGAACACCTGCGCGATGTTGCGCGCTTGCGGGGATTTGCCAGTGACGTCCTGGCCGTCAAACAAAATGCGCCCGTGCGAGGGGCGCAACAAGCCGGATACGCAATTGAGCAAGGTGGTTTTGCCGCAGCCCGAAGGGCCCAGCAAGGCATAGGCGCCGCCGTCGCGGAACGTGAATTGCAGCGGCAGCAGTGCGTAGTCCTCGTCGGTCTTGGGGTCGGCAACGTAGGAATGGGAGAGGTCCAGCTCAATCTGCGCCATCAGGCCGCCTCCCCTGCGCCGGCGGGCTGGCGCGGCGCGGCCAACAGCGCGCCGCTGACGTCGAAGGCATATGTCTGGGCCGGGTCGAAATACAGTTGCACGCGCTCGTCCAAGGTGTAGCGGTGCACGCCGGGCAATTGCGCCACGACGTTGCCCGCGGCGGTTTCCGCATGCACGAAGGTGTCCGAACCCGAAATTTCAGCCAGCTTCACCACGCCGGCCAGGCCGATATGGCCCGGGCGCGGCTCCACGTCCAGCGCGCCCGCGCGCAGGCCCGCCGTGATGTCGGCGCCCGCCTGCGCGGGCAGGCTGCGGTCAACCGCCACCTGGCCTTGCAGGACGAAACCCGTGTCCGTGCGCCGGGCCGCGAACAGGTTCATGGGCGGATCGCTGAACGCGCGCGCCACGCGGATGGAATTGGGGCGGTGAAAGACCTCGGCGGTGGGGCCGTATTGCAGCAGCTCGCCCGCGTCCAGCACGGCGGTGTGGCCGCCCAGCAACAGCGCTTCGCCGGGTTCGGTCGTGGCGTAGACCACGGAGGAACGCCCTTCGGCGAACAATTCCGACAGCTCGTCGCGCAGTTCTTCGCGCAGCTTGTAATCCAGGTTGACCAGGGGCTCGTCCAGCAGGATCAAGGGCGCGTCCTTGACCAAGGCCCGGGCCAGCGCCACCCGCTGCTGTTGCCCGCCCGACAATTCAGACGGGTAGCGGGCCAGCAGGTGGTCGATATGCAGCCGGGCCGCCATGGCGCGGACTTTATCGCGGATGTCCTTTTCGCCGCGCAGCTTCAGCGGCGACGCGATGTTGTCGTAGACCGACATGGACGGGTAATTGATGAACTGCTGGTAGACCATGGCGACGTTGCGCTGGCGCACGGGCACGCCCGTGACGTCCACGCCGTCAACCAGCACGCGGCCTTCGGTGGGTCGGTCCAGCCCGGCCATGATGCGCATCAACGAGGTTTTTCCCGCCAGGGTCACCCCCAGCAGCACCGTCATGGCTCCCGGCACGGGGGCCAGGCTCATGGGAGTCAGGTGCGTTTGCGAACCGGCTCGCAAACCTATCCTGTCCAAGGTCAGCTGCATCTAGTCTCCTCAACCTACTTATATGTCCCTGTTTTAAAAACGGACTTCGGTATTCGGTACAGCGCCCCAGCCGCTACGCGCAATGGCGTAACAGGATGAGCATACTCTTTCAGGTGGCTTTCGTTTTTTTTGCGTTTTACCCAAGAAGCGAACAAAAAACAATCTTGCAGTGCGGCATTATTTTTCGCTTTTGTTGTTTTATCATGCGAATATGACACTGAATCCACGACAGAGCGCGTTGGTCGAAATGGTGCGGGCCCAAGGCTCGGCCACGATCGAAGAGCTCGCCAAACGCTTTGACGTCACGCTGCAGACCGTGCGGCGCGACGTCAACATCCTTTCCGAAGCCGGCATGCTGTCGCGCTTTCACGGGGGTGTGCGCATTGAAGCCTCCACCATCGAGAACATTGCCTACCGCAAGCGCCAGGGCCTGCACGCGGCCGGCAAACAGCGCATTGCCGAAGCCGTGGCGCGCCGTGCCGGACGGCTGTTCGCTGATATTGAACATCGGCACCACCACCGAGGCCATCGCGCGCGCCCTGCTGCGCCATCGCGGCCTGCGCGTCATTACGAACAACCTGCACGTGGCGGACATCCTGTCCGACAACCCGGACTGCGAAGTCATCGTGGCCGGCGGCGTGGTGCGTTCGCGCGACCGCGGCATCGTGGGCGAAGCCACGATGGATTTCATCCGCCAGTTCAAGGTGGATATCGGGCTGATCGGCATTTCCGGCATTGAAGCCGACGGCACGCTGCGCGACTACGACTTCCGCGAAGTGCGTGTGGCGCGAACCATCATCGAACAATCACGCGAAGTCTGGCTGGCCGCCGACAGCAGCAAATTCAAACGCCAAGCCATGGTGGAACTGGCGCATATCTCGCAAATCGACCGATTCTTTACCGACGCGCACCCGCAGGAACCGCTGGCGCAGGTGCTGCTGGATTCCGGCGTGCGCTGCGAAGTCGCGGCCGCGCCCAATGGGGCCGGCGTAGAGATCCCCACGAATACCTCATCATCCAACCTATGAACCAACCGCTAGCCAACGTCACCCCGCCCGATCGCAACCGCCTGCTGTCCACGCTGGACAACACGCCGTCCTGGGACGTCATCGTCATCGGTGGCGGCGCAACGGGCCTGGGCACCGCCGTGGACGCCGCCGCGCGCGGTTACCGCACCCTGCTGATCGAAGGCGCCGACTTCGCCAAGGGCACGTCCAGCAAGGCCACCAAGCTGGTGCATGGCGGCGTGCGCTATCTGGCCCAAGGCAATGTCAGCCTGGTGCGCGAAGCGCTGCACGAACGTGGCTTGCTCAACCGCAACGCGCCGCACCTGGTGTGGCCGCTGGGCTTTGTGGTGCCCGCCTACAACCTGTTCGACCAGCCCTTCTACGGCATCGGCCTGAAAATGTACGACATGCTGGCCGGCAAGCTGAACCTGGCGCCCAGCCGCTGGTTGTCGCGCCGCGACACGCTGGCCAACGCCCCCACGCTGGCGGAAAACGTCAATGGGCGCGGCTTGAAGGGCGGCGTGCTGTATTACGACGGCCAGTTCGACGACGCGCGCCTGGCGATGAGCCTGATGCGCACGCTGTTCGACCTGGGCGGCACGGCCGTGAACTATGTGCGCGCCACGGGTCTTAGCACCAGCAACGGCAAGGTCGACGGCGTGACCGCGCAAGACGTGATCGGCGGGGCCAGCTTCTCGTTGCGCGCGCGCTGCGTGATCAACGCCACCGGCGTCTGGGTGGACGCCGTGCGCCGCATGGAAGACAAGAACGCGGCCACGATGGTGGCGCCCAGCCAGGGCGTGCACCTGACCTTGCCGCAAGAGTTCCTGCCCGGCAAGCGCGCCATCCTCATCCCGAAGACCGACGACGGCCGCGTGCTGTTCGTCGTGCCATGGAACGGCCACACCATCGTGGGCACCACCGACACGCCGCGCGGGGATCTGCCGCTGGACCCGGAAGCCGGCGCGCAAGATGTGGACTTCATCCTGAGCACCGCCGCGCGCTACCTCAGCCGCAAGCCGACCCGCGACGACGTCACCAGCGTCTGGTCGGGCCTGCGTCCGCTGGTCAAGGCCACGGGCGAGGCTTCGACCAAGCAGTTGTCGCGCGAGCACACGATTTTGGTGTCCAACGCCGGGTTGGTGACGGTAACGGGCGGCAAGTGGACGACCTACCGCCGCATGGCGCAGGACGTGGTGGACACGGCGATTCAACATCAGCTGTTGACGCAGGCAACGTGCCGGACCGAATCGCTGCCGCTGCACGGCGCGGCGGGGCTGGCGCCGTCCGAAGAGCATGCAGGAACGCCGGACAGCTATTACGGCAGCGATCTTGCGGTGTTGAAAGCGCTGCCGGGCGCTGACCGCATGCTGGTCAAGGCCAGCGGCCTGTCGGAAGCGCACGTGCGTTTTGCGGCGCGCTATGAATTGGCACGCAGCGCCGAAGACGTGCTGGCCCGCCGCAACCGCGCGCTGTTCCTGGACGCGGAAGCCGCGATGCTGGCCGCCCCCGAAGTCGCCCGCATCCTGGCCGAAGAGCTGGGCCACGATGCAGCCTGGCAGCAACGCACGCTGCAAGAGCTGGCCACGGTAGCAAAAACGTATCGACTGTAGGATGGGTGAAGCGCGATGGGAAGGCGCGCAAGAACCGGACGTAGAACGCGCGTAACCCATCAGCGATGGTGAAGTTCTTGCCAAAGGTGGAATTCATCCACGGTTGCTTGATGGGTTACGCGCGGCACAGGCCAGCTTTCTTTGGGCTGATGTCTCGCGCTTCACCCATCCTACGAATGAAGCGCCCGTGCCCATACCCATGAAACGCCCACTGCGATTCACGGCACGCGCAGCGTGCTCGTTTCTATCATCGCTTCGAAAACGCGCAACAGATCCGGGTCGCACTTGGCACCGGCTTCACGATGCAGAATCCGCATGATTTCGGTATGCCCACGCGCGGGGTGATATGGGCGTGCGTCGCCTAGCGCATCGTAAGAATCCGCCAGCGAAATAATGCGCGATAGCATCGGAATGTCGTGGCCGTGCAGGCCGGCCGGATAACCGGAGCCGTCGAAATGCTCGTGATGGTGGCGGACCGCTTGCGCGATCAGGCCGCGTTGCGGCATCGCGCTATGCAAGATGATGTCGGCGCCGACCGCCGCGTGGGACTTCATGATTTCCCAGTCTTCGCCTTCCAGGCGATTCGGAGAAAACAGCACGCGATCCGGCGTGCCGATCTTGCCCACATCATGCAACCGCGCGGCCACGGCGGCGGCCTGTTGTTCGTCTTCGGACAGGCCACAGGCTTGGGCCAGCGCCACGCTTAGGGCGACCACACGGCCGCAATGTCGGCCGGTGGCCGGGTCACGCGCCTGCATGGCGGCGAAGAGCGCCGCTTCGCAGGAACCTGCTGGTGTTTCGGGTACGTCGGGGGGCATCAGTAAAGGTGCGCGGCGGCTCGGCTGAGCGGCGCACTTGTGTCGGAAAGTAGCGATTCTGACACAGTGCGCACCAATCCTGACGAAACAGAGCAGCGTTGGGAGAGCAGCGCAGATTCAATATCCGCGCGCCCCAGCGCCATGTGGCGTTGTGAAGAACTTCAGTGCTTCAGTGCTTGATTGCTCGATTGCTCGATTGCTTCTGTGTCCCAGCGCCCCGGAGCTTCATTGCTTCAATGCTTCATTGCTTCATTGCTCCAGCGCTCCAGCTTCAGCGCTTCAAACGCTCGAGCAGCGCTTCCGCCACCCCCACGGACGACGCCGGGTTCTGCCCCGTGACCAACAAGCCGTCGCACACCACATGCGGCTGCCAGTCCGGCCCACGGCTATACAACCCGCCCAAGTGCGTCAGTTCGTCTTCCACCAGGAACGGCACCACGTCGGTCAACTGCACCGCTGCCTCTTCGCTGTTGGAAAAGCCCGTTACCTGCCGCCCCTGCACCAGCGGCTTGCCATCCGCCGTCTTGGCATGGCGCAAGACGCCCGGCGCGTGGCAAACCGCCGACACCGGCTTACCCGCAGCCAGCATGGTTTCGATCAGGCCAACCGACTTGGCGTCTTCAGCCAGATCCCACAGCGGGCCATGGCCGCCGGGATAGAACACCGCGTCGAAGTCCGCCGCCTGCATGTCGGCCAGCCGCTGCGTGTTCGCCAAGACGCGCTGCGCCTCGGCGTCCTGGCGGAAACGGCGCGTGGCGTCGGTCTGCGCATCGGGGTCATCGCTCTTGGGGTCGAGCGGAGGCTGGCCGCCCTTGGGCGAGGCCAGCGTGACCGCCGCGCCCGCGTCAACGAACGCGTAATACGGCGCGGCAAACTCTTCCAGCCAGAAGCCCGTCTTGCGGCCGGTGTCGCCCAGCGTGTCGTGGGAAGTCAGCACGATCAGGATTTTCATGTTTCGCTCCGATTGGGTGTACGCGCTTATTCGTCCGGGCCGACGCGCACAATGCGCTTGCCGGCGTTTTCGCCCTTGAGCAGGCCGATCAGGCCGCGCGGCGCGTTCTCCAGGCCGTCGACCACGTCTTCGCGATACTTGATGCGGCCTTGTGCAATCAGCCCTTCCATGGCTTCGCGGAATTCGCCATAGCGGTGAGCGTATTCGTTGAAGATGATGAAGCCCTGCACCTTCAGCCGCTTGGTCAGGATGTTGCGCATCAACAGCGCCAAACGGTCCGGGCCATCGGGCAGGCTGGTGGCGTTGTAGGCCGAGATCAAGCCGCAGACCGGCACGCGGGCGCGCGGGTTCAGCAGCGGCAGCACGGCATCAAAAACCGCGCCGCCCACGTTTTCAAAATACACGTCAATGCCTTGCGGCACGGCGCGCGCCAGACGGCCGGCCAGGTCAGGCGACTTGTGGTCCAGGCAGTCGTCAAAGCCCAGTTCGTCGACCACGTAGCGGCATTTGTCCGCGCCGCCCGCAATGCCAACCACCTTGCAGCCGTGAATCTTGGCGATCTGCCCCACCACCGCGCCCACCGCGCCGCTGGCCGCGGCCACCACCACGGTTTCGCCGGCCTTGGGCTGGCCGATGTCCAGCAGCCCCATGTAGCCCGTGAAACCGGGCATGCCCAGCACGCCCAGCGAATACGACGGATGTTGCGGCTTGGGGCCCAGGCGCAGCAGACCGGCGCCGTCGGACAAGGCGTAGTCCTGCCAGCCGGACTGGGCCAACACCCATTCGCCGGGCTGGTAGTCGGGGTGATTGGACGCCTGCACGCGGGTCACCGTGCCGCCCACCATGGGCTGGCCGACCTGCACGGGTTCGGCGTAGGACGGCGCGTCGCTCATGCGGCCGCGCATATAGGGGTCCAGCGACAGGTACACGGTGCGCAGCAGCACCTGACCAGGGCCGGGCTGCGGGACTTCGCCCGTTTCCAGGCGGAAATCGCTATCGGTGGGCTCGCCATGGGGGCGAGCGGCAAGCACGATGCGGCGGTTGATCGACGGGGATTGCGTCATGAAGTCCAGCCTCCTGGGAAGCCGCCCAGGCCTGACAGGCAAGGCCCGGGCGGCAGATTGGGGAACCGAGCCATTACACCATCGATGCCCGGTGCCCTGCGTTGCAACATTTAACGCCAGCCCTCTTTTAATTAATTAAATACTTAATTAAACTGCGCGTCATGTGCCCAATTCCCCCAGCCCCCACCCGCCGGCCCGGCCGCCCCGCACGTGCCGCAGGCCCCGACAATGCCGCCATGCGCGCCCAATTGCTGGACATCGCCACCGGCCTGTTCGCCGCGCAGGGCGTGGCGGCCACCACCATCGCGCAGATAGCCCAGCGCGCCAACGTGACGCCAGCGATGCTGCACTACTACTTCAAAAGCCGAGACCAACTGATTGATGCCGTGGTGCTGGAACGGGTAGTGCCGGTGATCGGCTATGTCTGGGCGCCGGTGCGGTTGGCCTCGGAATCGGGTCCTGATGCCGACAGCAACCCCGACATCGACCTCGCTACGGCGGCGCGCGGCTACCTGACGGAAATCGTGAATCGCATCGTGCAGAGCGCGACGGAGCGACCGTGGCTGCCGGCGTTGTGGATGCATGAAGTGGTGAATGAAGGCGGGCAACTGCGTGAACGGGTACTGCCCCACCTGCCCACCGACCGGCTGGCCGCCTTTGCCGGAATGATCGGCCAGGCCCAGCACCAAGGCGCGATCACGCCCGGCGTCGAACCCCGGCTGGTGTTTCTTTCCATTCTTGGCCTGACCCTGTTGCCGCTTGCCACGTCCAACCTGTGGCGCCGCATCTGGCAAGGCGACGCCCAGGCGCAAGCCATCGACACCCAGGCGATCGCGGCGCACGCCATCGCCATGCTGACCGGCGGCCTGTTTTCGCCGCCTGCCCCGTCTTCAGATACCGCTCGCCCATGAGGATTTCCACCATGAGGACGCCGACCCTGTGGTTGCCTACCCTAAGGATGCCGACCATGCGCACCCGCCCTGTCCTGCTTCGATTCCTGCCCGGCCTGCCGGTGTTGACGCTGCTGTTGGCCGGCTGCGGCCAGGACAGTACGCCGTTCTACCAGGGGTATGTGGAAGGCGACTACGTGTATGTGGCCTCGTCCGAAGCCGGCCGCCTGGATGCGCTGGCCGTCAAACGCGGGCAGCAGGTCAGCGCCGACGCGGCGCTGTTTACGCTGGAGGCCACGCGCGAACGCGCCGCCCGCGACGAGGCCAGCGCGCAATTGGCGGCGGCCACCGCGCAATTGGAAGACATCGCCACCGGCAAGCGGCCGGCGGAAATCGACGTCAGCCGCGCCCAACTGGCGCAAGCCGAGGCCGCCAGCCGGCGCTCGGCTGCGCAACTGCAACGCGATACGGCGCAGTTCCGCATCGGCGGCATTGCGCGCGCGCAGTTGGACGACAGCCGTGGACAGGCGCAGTCGGACGCCGCCCGCGTGCGCGAACTGCGCGCCCAACTGGAAGTGGCCAACCTGCCCGGCCGCGACGACCAGCGACGCGCGCAGGCTGCCCAAGTCGCCGTCGCGCGCGCCGCGCTGGCGCAGGCGGAATGGACCTTGGCGCAAAAGCAGTTGGGCGCGCCGGCCGCGGGCCGAGTGTTCGACACGATGTACCGCGTGGGCGAATGGGTGCCCGCGGGCAGCCCCGTGGTCAGCCTGCTGCCGCCCGGCAATGTGAAGGTGCGCTTCTTCGTGCCCGAAACCGTGGTGGGCACACTGAAGACCGGCCAGACGGCCACGCTGCGCTGCGACGGCTGCGGCGACCCCATCCCCGTGCATATCGACTACGTGTCTGACCAGGCCGAATACACCCCGCCCGTCATCTACAGCCGCGAAAGCCGCAGCAAGCTGGTCTACATGGTGGAAGCGCGCCCCGCGCCGGAGGCCGCCGCGCGGCTGCATCCCGGGCAGCCGGTCGAGGCGACGCTGCAATGAACGCGGCCACCACCCCCGATACGCAAAACGGCGCGCCCGCCCCCGGCAAGGCCGTGATTGACGTGCGCGGCCTGAACAAGCGCTTTGGCGACAAGCATGTGGTCAACGACGTATCGCTGCGCGTTCAAGAAGGCGAGATCTTCGGCTTTCTTGGCCCCAACGGCAGCGGCAAGACCACCTGCATCCGCTTGATGTGCGGCCTGTTGACGCCGGATTCCGGCAGCGGCACCTGCCTGGGCTACGACATTGTTCAAGACAGCGCCCAGATCAAGCGCCATGTGGGCTACATGACGCAGAAGTTCTCGTACTGGGATGACCTGACCATCCGCGAAAACCTGGACTTTGTGGCGCGCATGTACGGCATGCCGCAACGCCGCCAGACCGTGGACCGTGCGCTGGAAGACCTGGGCCTGCACACCCGCGCCAACCAGTTGACGGGGTCGTTGTCGGGCGGCTGGAAGCAGCGCATGGCGCTGGCCGCCTGCCTGCTGCACGAACCGCGCCTGCTGCTGCTGGACGAACCCACGGCGGGCGTGGACCCGACCGCGCGGCGCGACTTCTGGGAGCAACTGCATGAGCTGGCCGCGCGCGGCATCTCGGTGTTGGTCAGCACGCACTACATGGACGAAGCCGAACGCTGCCACAAGCTGGCGTACATCTCGTACGGCAAGCTGCTGACGCAAGGCACGGCCGAACAGGTGATTGCCGAACAGCGCCTGTCCACGTTTGCCATTCACGGCCACAACCTGGTGCCGCTGGGCCAGCGCCTGCGCAGCGCGCCGGGCGTGGACCAGACCGTGGCGTTCGGGTCGGCGCTGCATGTCAGCGGCCAAGACGCGGATCTGCTGGAACGCACCTTGCGCGAGGCCATCCGTGGCCAGGACCTGCGCCTGGAGCGCATCGACACCAGCCTGGAAGACGTCTTCATCTACCTGATGAACCGGTCCACCGACAACTTCGCGAGCCCCCCATGATGCGCGCCATGCAAGGCTTTTCCTGGGCGCGCTGGTGGAGCATGGTGCTGAAGGAATTTCTGCAACTGCGCCGCGACCGCATCACCTTCGGCATGATCGTGGGCCTGCCCATCATGCAGTTGGCGCTGTTCGGCTACGCCATCAACACCGACCCCAAGCAGATGCCCACGGCCGTCATCACGGCCGATCACAGCCCGTTCACGCGCAGCTTCATCGCGGCGATGAAATCGTCCGACTACTTCCACATCACCGAAGAGCTGGACAACGAAGAAGCCGGCCGCGCCGCGCTCGCGCAAGGCCGCGTGCTGTTCGTGGTGACGATTCCGCCGGACTTTTCGCGCCGGCTGTTGCGCGGCGAACGCCCCGCCCTGTTGATCGAGGCGGACGCCACCGACCCCATGGCCACCGGCATGGCGATTGGCGCGGCCACGCAATTGACGCAAGCCGTGGCGCAGAAAGACCTGACCGGGCCACTGGCCGGGTTGGCGGGCGGGCAGCCGCCCTTTGATGTGCGTGTGCACCAGCTCTACAACGAAGAGCAGATCTCGCAATACAACACGGTGCCCGGCCTGATGGGCGTGATCTTGACGATGACATTGGTGATGATGACGGGCCTGGCCATGACGCGCGAACGCGAGCGCGGCACGATGGAAAACCTGCTGTCGATGCCGGTGCGCCCGCTAGAGGTCATGACCGGCAAGATCGTGCCCTACATCGCCATCGGGCTGATCCAGGCCACCATCATCCTGCTGGCCGCGCATTTCGTTTTTCATGTGCCTATCCTGGGCAGCCTGTTGTCCGTGTACCTGGCGGCGCTGCTGTTCGTGGCGGCGAACCTGACGGTGGGCATCACGCTGTCGTCGCTGGCGCAGAACCAGTTGCAGGCCATGCAGCTGACCATGTTTTATTTCCTGCCCAACATGCTGCTGTCCGGGTTCATGTTCCCGTTTCAGGGCATGCCGATGTGGGCGCAATACCTGGGCAACCTGCTGCCGCTGACGCACTTCAACCGGCTGATACGCGGCATCCTGCTCAAGGGCAACGGCTGGTGGGACCTGTGGCCCAGCATCTGGCCGCTGATGCTGTTCACCGCGGTCGTCATGACCGCCGCCGTGAAGTTCTATCGCCGAACCCTGGATTGACGCGCCATGCCACGCCTTGCCTTAACGCCTATCTACTCTTGCGCCGCCTTTGTCCGCCTGGCCTTGGCCCGAGCTGCCGCACCGCACCGCTGTGTCGGGCGCCGGGGCGTCGGGCGCCGCTGCGCCGCAATGCTGGCGATCGGCCTGCCAGCCCTGATCACGGGCTGCGCGGTCGGGCCCGACTTCAAGACACCCCCAGCGCCAGACGCCACGTCCTACACGGGGCAAGACGATGCCACCACGCCCCCTGGCGCGCAGCGCTTGCAAGCGGGCGTCGACATTCCCGCGCAATGGTGGCGGCTGTTCCAGTCGGACGCGCTGGATCAACTGGTGCGCCAGGCGCTGGAAGCCAGCCCCACGCTGGCCCAGGCGCGCGCCAAGCTGCGCCAGGCCAGCGAGGACCTGGACGCAGAAACTGGCGGCCGCCTGTTGCCGTCGGTGGACGCCGACCTGTCCGCCAAGCGGCAGAAGGTGGACCCTTCCGCCTACGGCGTGCCGGTGGCGGAATTGCCGCCGCCTTTCACGCTCTACAACGCCTCGATCAACGTGTCCTACACGCTGGACGTGTTCGGCGGCAACCGACGGGCGCTGGAAGGCATGGCGGCGCAGGTGGATTATCAGGCGCACGAATTGCAGGCCGCGCGCATGTCACTGGCCGCCAATGTGGTCACGGCCGCCATCCGCCAGGCCGACCTGTCCGAACGGTTGGCCGCCACCCGCGACCTGCTGGCCGCGCAAATACGCCAGCAAGACATCATGCGGCAGCGCGTGGCGGCGGGCGGCGTCGCACAGGCCGACCTGAGCAACCAGGAACTGCTGGTGGCCCAGACCCGCGCCGCGCTGCCGCCGCTGGAAAAGCAGTTGTCGCAGACCACGCATCAGTTGGCGGTGTACCTGGGCTTGCCGCCCGCCGCGCTGCGCACGCCGCCCCTGCGCCTGGCCGACCTGACCTTGCCCGCCGACATTCCCACCGGCGTGCCCTCGGCATTAACGCGCCAGCGTCCGGACATCCTGGCCGCCGAGGCGCTGTGGCATCAGGCGTCGGCCGACGTGGGCGTAGCCGCCGCCAACCAGTACCCACAGTTCACGCTGACGGGCAGCTTTGGCTCGCAGCGCACGAGCGCGGGCGATTTGTCCGACGGCGTGAACGTGTGGAGCTTGGGGCTGGGGCTGGTGCAGCCACTGTTTCGCGGGGGTGAACTGCGGGCGCGCAAGCGTTCCGCCGAAGCGGCCTACGAGGCGGCCGCCGCCGCCTACCAGCAAACGGTGCTGGACGGGTTCCGCCAGGTGGCCGACGCCCTGCGCGCGGTGCAGACCGATGCCGACAGCTACGCCGCCTATGACGACGCCTGGCGCCGCGCGACGGACGCCGAACGCATCGCGCAAGGCCGTTTCCAGGCAGGCGGCATCAGCCACCAAAGCCTGCTGGACAGCCAGCGCCAGTTACTGCAAACGCGGATTGCGCGCACCGAGGCGGATGCGGCCCGCTATGCCGACACCGCGGCGCTGTTGCAGGCCTTGGGCGGCGGTTGGTGGAACGAGCCCGCCGCCACGCCGGCCACGGTCCCACCAACCGGGTCGGCGCCCGTCGCGGCAAGCCCCTAGCCTGTCCCCCGCGTTCAACCGCGTGTCAGGGTTGTGACGGCTTGCCTTGATTCAAACATTGTTCGATAACCCGCCCATATTTCACGGTGATAGGCCGCCTGCAATCATGTCTGAGAATTCGGGTACGAAAGTGTCGTTGAGCGGGGTAAGGGAAGCCGCCGTTTCGTAGGATCATGCAAGGGCTCAAGCTGCACAGATCACTACGATTTCATGAATGACCTACTAGACCTGATCGTCTTCTCTCCCGATCCCGACCAACGCGTGCGCCGCAGCGACGCACTGGCCGAGATGGGATTCTCGCCACGCCGGTGCGAGGACTCCAATGGCCTGTTCCGCCTGTTCCAGGCGCGCCGCACGCCATTGCTAGTGATGGAGGCCGACCTTACCGATCTCTGCATGGCCGTCGCAGGTCTGCGCGCCATGGACACGACTGCGGGCATCATCGCCGTGTCCAACTTTGATTCGCCCGAAAACCGCATTCTTGGCCTGCATTGCGGCGCCGACGCCTGCTTTCAGCATGACGTGGCCACGGCGGAAATCGCCGCCGCCTTACAAGCGCTGGTGCGCCGCGTACCGGCAACGGGCCGTCGCCCCCCAGCCATGCCCGAGGCCGACGTGCGTGCCAGCGCCGTGACGCAGGCAGTAGAAGTCGCGGGCAAATGGCAATTCCACGACGCTGCCTGGACGCTGGTCAGCCCGCAAGGCACCCGCGTGTCGCTCACCCTGGCGGAACGCGAATTCCTGCTGAAGCTGACCACATCGACCGACAAGCGCCTGCCGCGCGGCGATTCGTCCGGCGCCGACGCGCAGGCCGGCCGTGAATCCGTCCGACGCACCGATGTCGTGGTCAGCCGCCTTCGGCGCAAGGCGCAGGACCTGAACGTGGAGCTGCCGATCCGCACCGTCTGGGGTTGGGGCTACGCCTTCACCGGCGAGATCTGACGACGGCTGGCGGGCGTATCATGCGTAGCGGGGCCGACGTCAGACATCCCACGTCCGGCGCCCGTTGTTCGCCTACCCCCTTGTTCCCTACGCTGCCGCCACCGATATGGAAGTCTTCGAACGCCTGCAAGCGCTGCTTGCCCAGCACCACGCGCGCCACCGCCTGATCAACCATCCCGCCGCCGGCCGCTCGGTGGAAGTGGCCGCCATCCGGGGCACCGAAGTCAGCCAGGGCGCCAAGGCGCTGGTCTGCCGCGTGAAGATCTCGTCGAACGTGCGCAGAAACGTGCTGGCCGTTTTCCCCGCCGACAAGCAGGCCGACCTGGACGCCATTGCGCGCGCTGCGGGCGGCAAAAAGGCGTCGCTGGCCTCGCAGGAACTGGCGCGCGAACTCACCGGCTGCGAAATTGGCGCCATCCCGCCGTTTTCCTTCAACCCGGACCTGCATCTGCTAGTGGACCCCAGCCTGCGCACGCGCCACGATGAAATCGTGTTCAACGCCGGACGGCTGGACGCGTCCATCCTGCTGAACACGGAAGACTACTTCCGGCTGGCGGCGCCCGAAGAAGCGCCGCTGATCAAGGCCTGACCCCACCCCAGCCCCCCACCGCCATGAAGCCCGCCGTGTTCCGCTCCAAGATCGCACGCGGCGCCAACATGCGCTGGCTGATGAACCTGGCGCACATGGAGCCGTCACCCGTCAGCCGTTGGGTGGCGCTGCGGGCGGCGCTGGCCATCGGCCTGCCGACGGCCGTGGGCTTGGCGCTTGAGCAAAGCGGGCCCGCCGCGCTAGTCGCGCTGGGCGCGCTGCCCGCCATCACCGGCGACAACGGCGGCCCTTACCGCAACCGGGCGCTGTCCATCGGCTGCACCGTGCTCGGCGGCGCGCTGGGCTATTTGCTGGGCAATCTGGTGGCCGGACTCGGGCTGTGGACGGCGGCCGCGATGACGGTGCTGGTGCTCGTCGCCAGCCTGGTGGGCACCTTCAACAACATCGCGGCGGTCGCCACGCTGCAATTCGCGGTGTACGTCATCGTGGGTTCCAGCCTGACGTCCACCCTGCCGCCCTGGCTGCCGTCGGTGCTGGTGGGCATGGGCGGGCTGTTCGGTCTGGCGCTGACCCTGGTGGGCTGGGTGGTGCACCCGATTGCCCCCGAACGCGCCGCCGTCGCGCTGGTCTACCGCAAGCTGGCCGCCCTGCTTGCCGCCATCGGTACATCACGCACCATGGTGGCCCGGCGCGACATGGAAGCGGCAATGACCACCGCCTACGACACGGTGTTGGCGGCCCGTGGCCGCGCGGCCGGGCCGTCGCCACGCCTGGCCCGCCTGGTGGCGCAACTCCAGGCCTGCACGCCGCTGGCCAATACCGCGCTGGCGCTGGCCCGCGCCGGCCGAGTCCTGCCGCCGGCCTGCGCGCGCGTCATGAACCATCTGGCCGACCGTGTGGAACACGATCAAACCCCCGCCCCCGGCGACGACATCGCGGCCCTGCGCCAAGCCGGCATGCCGGAACTGGCGGATGCCCTGGCGCAAGCCGAACCCTTGCTGACTGGCGCCAAGACGCCCGACGCCGATCCCATTGCCCCGCTTGCGCCGGTGCCTCCGCGCACGCCGTGGCGGGTGCTTGCACGCACCTACCGCCCTGGTCCGACCACCGTGCGCTACCTGATCCGGCTGGGGCTATGCCTGATCGCCGCGGAGGCCGTGGCGCTGGCCGCGTCACTGCCGCGTTCGTATTGGGTGCCCTTGATTGTGGTGGTGATCTTCAAGCCGAATTTCGGCTCGGTGTTCGCGCGGGCGCTGCAAAGCTGCGGCGGCAGCGTGGTGGGCGTGGCCATCAGCGCCACCGTGCTGGCGGTGGACCAGAACGGCATCGCCAGCGTGCTGACGGTGGCGGCGCTGGCGGCCTTGCTGCCCTGGTCCATCCGCCGTAACTATGGGCTGTTTTCCGCCATCCTCGTCCCCATCCTGATGCTGCTGATCGGAGCCTTGCAGCCCGGCACCTGGGCCATCGCGCTGGCGCGCCTGCTTGATGTCGGCGTCGCGGCCGGCATCGTGCTGCTGGTGGGTTATCTGCCGTGGATCCGCATCGAGCGCAATAACCTGGATCACGCCGTCGCCACCGCGATGGACACGCTGGCCGCTTACGTCAACACCGTGTTCCAGGCGGACCCCGCCAAGCGCCACGCCCTGCGCGCCCGTGCCTATGCAAGCCTGTCGGACTTGCGCATCGCGCTACAGCGCGGCCTGTCCGAGCCGCGTTTGGTCAGCCGCCGCGCATTGGCCTGGTGGCCGGTGGAAGTGGCGCTGGAGCGCGTGGCCAACGCCGTGTCGGATACGGCATGGTCACTGCCTGCCGACCAAGCCACGCCAACCGCTGGCGAGGTCGGGCAACTGGCGCACGCCTTGCACGCCCTGAGCGTCGCGGTGGAGCAAGGCGCGGCCCCGCCTGTCGCGGCCGTTGCCGCCCCCTCACCCGCGCTGGCCGACGTGGCCGCCGAAATCGAAAACTTGCGCGCTGTGCTGGCCGGCCCGGAATTTGCCGCCGCGCCCCTCGCCGCCTTGCCCAAGCGCCGCTCCGCCCATCCCCTTACCCCTCCACCCAACCAGGTCTGAACCATGTGTCTTGCCGTATTGGCCCTGCACGCCTTGCCGGGCATTCCCGTCCTGATCGCCGCCAACCGCGACGAATTCCACGCGCGCCCCACGCTTCCGGCCGCGCAATGGGCCGATGCGCCCGGCCTGTACGCGGGGCGCGACGGGCTTGCCGGCGGCACCTGGATGGGCGTGACGGCGCAAGGGCGCTTTGCGCTGGTCACCAACTTCCGCGAACCGGGCAGGTACCTGGCCCCCGCCCCGTCGCGCGGCGCGCTGGTCGAGGACTATCTGCGCGGCAACGACTCGCCGCAGGCGTACCTGGCCCGCACGCATGAATCGGATCAGGCGTACAACGGCTTCAACCTGATCGTGGGCGACACCCGTCAGGCCTGGTACCTGAGCAACCGCGACGGCCCGCCGCGCCCGCTTGCGCCCGGCATCTATGCCCTGTCCAACCATTTGCTGGACACGCCCTGGCCCAAACTGGCCCGCACCAAGACGGCGTTTACCGAGGTGCTGGGCCGAACGCCGCAACCCGACCTGCCCGCGCTGTTCGACGCACTGGCGGACCGGCAGACCGCCACGGACGAGGACATGCCCGCCACAGGCCTGCCCCCCGACCGCGAAAGGCTGTTGAGCAGCCCGTTCATCGTCAGCCCCGACTACGGCACGCGCAGCTCCAGCGTGCTGGTGCTGCGCGAGGGTGGCGCGGGCCAATTGGACGAACGGCGCTTTGCGCCCGACGGCATGATCAGCGGTGAAAGCCGGCTGGCATTTTCCTGGCAAGCGTGAAAGCGCGGGGATATGCTGGGTGACGCGACGGGCAGAAAGGCAGCGGCAGAATCACGGCTACGGAAACAAACGGTTGAGCTCCGAGACGCCCCGCCGCGAACTCCGTGCCGTCGCCCGGGTCGAAGCTCAATCATCCACCTCTGGAGAATCAGATGAACAAACGCATTGAACGCTGCACCCTGTCCGCCATGATGGCCTTGGGCAGCATGGCCATCGCCGGCGTGCTGTCCACCGCGCAAGCGGCGTTGCCGCCGGTCAAGCACCAGGGCTCGGTGCAATATGTCAGCGGCGGCATCGGCATCGATGAATCCGAAGCCATGAAGGCCGCCGCGAAAGACTATCCGCTGGCGCTGACTTTCGCGGCACAGCGCGACGGCACGGCCGACTATGTGGCCAGCGTCGCCGTCACCATCCTCGACGCACAAGGCAAGGAGGTCTTGAAGGCGACGTCCGAAGGCCCTTACATGCTGGTCAAGCTGCCTGCGGGCAGCTACAAGATTTCAGCGACGTTTGAGGGCAAGACACAGGAACGCGCAATGACTGTGCAAGGCACCGGCACCGCGCGCGCCGTTTTTGAATGGAAGTGACGCTGGGGCTTGAGCTCCAGCGGTTGATATCCAGGGGCTTGATTCCCAAGGGTTTGATTCCAGGGGCTTGTTTCCCTTAGACCCCGGAAAACAGGATGGCGATCACGAAGCCCACGCTGATCGCCCAGACCAGCGATCGCAGCGCGCCCCAGCCCGCCACGTACATGGCCAGATAGCCCAGCCGCACGCCTATCCAGCAGGCCATCAGCGTGGCCACATGGGCGGGCGGCGCCTGCGTGTACAGCGCAAACAACACCGCCGCGAAGAAGAACGGCAGCGCTTCAAAGGCATTGATCTGCGCTGCATTAGCGCGCGCGCGCCATCCTTCCTGGCGGGCAAGCCATGCGCGCGGGTCATTGTTGTCGAACTTGTTGCCCCCCGCCTTGGCGATGATTGTCGACACCAACGGCAGCAACGCCGCTGCCAACATCAACCACGCGATCATTTTCATACTGGCTCCTGGAGCGCCGCCCAAAGTTGGGCCGGACAGGGTGACGGGCATTTGGCCGCCGCTGCGGCATGGTCGCCTGAAAGCGTCGAAATGAAAAGCCTGGCGCGTGGGTAGAGCAGGCATGCGCGCTTACACTTTGCGGTCCGAATTTCCGCGCCCGCTTGCTTTATGACCTTGTTCAGCCCCTGGCCCGCTCTATTCCTTGCTGCCGCCCTGCTTTGGCTGCCCGCCACCCGGCGTTGGGCGCTGGCGCCGTTGGCGATCGCGTGGGGATGGGCTTGGGCTGATGGGGTCATTGATCCCGTGGCATTCGCCGCGCCGGCGCTACTGGTCCTTGCGGCGGCCTGGGTGCGTCCCGGCTCGGGCGACGCCGCGCGCGCGGCCGGTCACGTCTTGTTCCTGCCGGTGGCTGGCGCGCTCTTCCTGCATCTGGCGCCGGGCTTTCACAACCCGCTGGTGATTGCGCCCGCGCCGCTAACGGCGGACGCGGTGGCGTTTGGCATGTATCTGAACCTGGACAAGCCGCTGGTTGCGTTCTGGGTGGTCTTGGCCTTGGCGCCGCCCATGGCGGGCGCCGACCTGCGCCGCACCTTGCTGGCGGCCGTGCTGGCTTGTGGCGCGGCGGTGCTGGCCTGCCTGGGTATTGCGCTGGCGATGGGTGTGGTGGGCTGGGCGCCCAAGTGGCCGGACTCGGGCTGGATCTGGCTCATCAACAATGCGTTGCTGGTCACGCTGGCAGAAGAAGCGTTGTTTCGCGGCTATGTGCAGCAGCAGTTGGCCGCGCGCTGGCGGCATCATGCCTGGGGCGCGTGGGCCGCGCTGGGCGTGGCCGCCATCCTGTTCGGGCTGGCGCATTTCGCGGGCGGCTGGCAATGGATGCTGCTGGCCGCTATCGCCGGCGCCGCCTATGGCGTGGCCTACCGCCATGGCGGACTAGCGGCCGCGGTGCTGGCGCATTTGGGGCTGAACGCCGCGCACTTCGGTTTGTTCACCTACCCGATGCGCGCGGTGTTCTAGTGCGGCGTTTCAGGGCTGACGTTCTAGTGCGCGGCCCCGTCGCCGTGTTGCAGCACGGCGGACGGCTTACGCCAGCGCCGGGTAGTCCGTGTACCCCAGCGCGCCCTGCGCGTAGAACATGGACGGCACCGGCGTGTTCAGCTCGGCGTTCAATTCAAACCGGCGTTCCAGGTCGGGGTTGGCGATGTAGGGCACGCCAAACGCCACCGCGTCGGCACGGCCGGCGTTGATGGCGGCTTCGGCGGATTCCCGCGTGTAGCCCTCGTTAGCGATGTAGACGCCGCCAAAGGCCGCCTTCAGGCGCGGGCCCAGGCTGTCTTCGGCTTCATGTTCGCGCACGCAGATAAAGGCGATGCCGCGCTTGCCGAGTTCGCTGGCCACGTACAAGAAGGTGGTGGCCAGATCGGAATCGCCCATGGTGTGGATATCGCCGCGCGGCGACAGGTGCACGCCCACGCGGTCGGCGCCCCAGACGGCCACGCACGCATCCACCACTTCCAGCAGCAGGCGGGCGCGGTTTTCCAGCGATCCGCCGTATTGGTCGGTGCGCTGGTTGGTGCTGTCTTGCAGGAACTGGTCCAGCAGATAGCCGTTGGCGGCGTGCACTTCAACGCCGTCGAAACCCGCTTCCATGGCCATTTGCGCACCATGACGGTAAGCCTCGACCACGCCGGGCAGCTCGGCCGTTTCCAGCGCGCGCGGAGTGACGTAGGCGCGCTTGGGGCGCACATGGCTGACATGGCCGCCGGCCGCGATGGCGCTGGGCGCAACGGGCAGTTCGCCGTTCAGGAAGATGGGGTCGGAAATGCGGCCCACGTGCCAAAGCTGGGCCGCGATCAGGCCGCCTTTTTCGTGCACGGCCGCGGTCACTTTGCGCCAGCCCTTCACTTGCTCGGTGGACCACAGGCCGGGGGTGTCGGCGTAGCCCACGCCTTGCGGGGTCACGGCGGTGGCTTCGGTCAAGATCAGGCCCGCGCCGGCGCGCTGGGTGTAGTACTCGACCATCAAGTCGTTGGGCACGCGGCCTTCGCTGGCGCGCTGGCGCGTCAAGGGGGCCATGACGAGGCGGTTGCGCAGCGTCAGCGCGCCAACGCGCAGGGGTTCAAACAGGGTGCTCATGCAAAGTCCTTCCGCCCCGGGGTGATGGGGCGCGGTGCGCAGCGGCATACAGCGTGGCGTGGCTTGGCACACGCCTGCCAGCTGACTACATATCCTGGTTCAACTGCCGCAGGAACGCGGCAATCGTGGCTTCATTGCGACGGAAAAAGACCCACTGCCCCACCTTGGTCGACGTAATCAGGCCCGCGCGTTGCAAGACGGCCAGGTGCGAAGACACGGTTGACTGCGACAGGCCGCAGCGGTCATCGATATGGCCCGCGCACACCCCATGTTCAAAGGAGTGGCCCGGACGTTCCTCGAAATACGCATGCGGCGTCTTCAGCCACGCAAGGATGTCACGCCGCACCGGATTGGCCAGCGCCTTGATGATGGCGTCGGTATCAATTCCGGGTTCTGCGCCGGTCTGATCGGAGGACGAAGCGGAAGCGGAGAGGGTCATATTGGTATATCGCAATTTATCGAATCTTAAATCGAAAGTATTCGATATGTGGTCATGCCCCTTCGGGCGGCGGGGTTTTGCCTAGTCGCCTTGCACCCGGCCACGCAGGCGCTTGACCTCGCCGTGCAGGACTTTGCGTTGCACGCGGCGGCGTTGGGAAGATCTCGTGGGCTTGGTGGCGCGGCGCGGTTTGTCTACCTGGATGGCGGCGCGCACCATCGCCACCAGCCGTTCAATGGCTTCGGCCCGGTTTTTTTCCTGGCTGCGAAACGACTGCGACTTGATGACGATAACGCCCTCTTTCGAGATGCGGTGATCGCTCAGCGCGCACACGGCGTCCTGCACTTCGGGCGGCAGGCGCGAGGCCCGCACGTCAAAGCGCAGATGGACGGCGCTGGACACCTTGTTGACGTTCTGGCCGCCCGCGCCCTGGGCGCGGATCATGCTGAACGTCAGGTCGCGTTCGTCGATATACAGGGAATCTTGGACATGAAACATAGGGCGGGAGTCTATACCAAGTAAAATAATCCGCTTTTGCCCGATTTTCGCGGCACCTCCGGCCGCCAGCAACCTTATGACCTACTCCGCCAAAGAAATATTCAAGACCCTGCAAGGCGAAGGCGCCCACGCAGGCCGCGCGGCGGTATTTTGCCGGTTTGCGGGCTGTAACCTCTGGACCGGCCGCGAAAGCGACCGCGCCAGCGCCGCCTGCACGTTCTGCGACACCGACTTCATCGGCACCGATGGCGAAGGCGGCGGCAAGTTCGCCACGGCGGACCTCTTGGCCGACACCATCGCCACCACCTGGGGACCGGGCACGCAAGACCGCTACGTGGTCTTCACGGGCGGCGAACCCCTGCTGCAACTGGACGCGGCGCTGCTCACCGCCATCCATGCGCGCGGCTTCACCGTGGCCATCGAAACCAACGGCACCGTCAAGCCGCCTGCGGGTATCGACTGGATCTGCGTCAGCCCCAAGGGCACGGCGCCGCTGGTCATCGAACGCGGCGACGAGCTGAAGCTGGTCTACCCGCAACTGAACGCCTTGCCCGAGACCTTCGCGCACCTGGATTTCGAGCACTTTTTCCTGCAACCCATGGACGGCCCCGCGCGCGTGGCCAATACCGAGCGTGCCGTTCAGTACTGTATGCAGCATCCGCAATGGCGGCTGAGTTTGCAGACCCACAAATACATAGGCATTCCATGATGACCCCCCACGCGCGGCGGACCGCGCGATGATTTCCGTCACCCGCAGGCTGGAATTCGACGCCGGCCACCGTATCCCCGATCACCGCAGCCAATGCCGCAACCTGCATGGCCACCGCTATGTGCTTGAAATCACCCTGACCGGCGACGTGGTGCAAGCCCCTGGCGAGTCCGACAACGGCATGTTGATGGACTTTTCCGAGATCAAGCACATCGCCAAGACCCACATCGTGGACGTCTGGGACCATGCTTTCCTGGTGTACGAAGGCGACGCCGCCGTGCGCGGCTTTTTGGACACTCTGCCCGACCACAAGACCGTCGTGCTGGACCGCATTCCCACGGCGGAAAACCTGGCCAAGATCGTGTTCGACACGCTGGCCCCGCACTACCACGGCCACTACGGCGCCGACCTGCGCCTGTCCCGCGTGCGCCTGTATGAAACCCCGAATTGCTGGGCGGACTGCAACGGTTGAGGATTGGCGGTGGTTCGATGGGTTACGCGCGATCAACGGATGGGTCCTTGCCACGGGTCTTTCGCGCTGCACCCATCCTACGAACGCTGCCGTCGACGGTAACGTCACCGTCTTGGCATAGACGATTCCGCCGTTCAGTCACCGCTGTCTGATGGGTTCGCGCGATCGGCTGTGGTGTTTTTTTCACCGGTCTTGCGCGTCACACCCATCCTACCCATGAAGAATTCCTATCGACCTATTCGACACATTCAATCATTAGTAAGCTAATAGATAGGATACAATCGATTCCATGAACACTCCTTCAGACTCCCAACTCATGGCAACCACCGCTCACCTGATGGTGTTGTCGCGCGCCTATCGCGGGGCAGCCGACAAGGCCTTGGCCGACTATGGCTTATCCCAAGCCACGGCCTGGCCGGTCATCCTTGCTGGACGCCTGGGTGACGGCGTGCGCCAGGGCGCGCTGGCCGAGGCGCTGGGCGTTGAAGGTCCGTCCCTGGTTCGCGTGCTTGATCAACTTGTCGCCGCCGGCCTGATGGAACGCCGCGAAGACGCGCATGATCGCCGCGCCAAAACCCTGCACCTGACCGACGCCGGCCACGCGCTGCGCGCACAGGTTGAAGACGTGCTGGTGGAACTGCGCCGGCGCTTGTTCAGCGGCGTCAGCGAAACCGATCTGCAAGCCTGCCTGCGCGTGTTCGACGCCTTGAATGTGTCCTTGGGACGCGGCGCGGCCAACGCGCAGCCACAGCAGCAACAGGACGACGCATCGTGAAATTGCCCAACGTCCGCGAAACCCTTTTTTCGCTCAAGAGCTACCTAAGCGCCATCATGGCGCTTTATCTGGCCTACAGCATGGGTTTGCCGCGTCCGTTCTGGGCGATGACCACCGCCTACGTCGTGGCGCAACCCTGGTCCGGCGCCGTGCGCTCCAAGGCGCTGTACCGCCTGGTGGGCACCTTTGCCGGCTCGGCCGCCACGGTCTACCTGGTGCCGCGCCTGTCGAATTCGCCCGTCGTCATGACCGCCGCCATGGTGCTGTGGGTGGGCGCCTGCCTGTATATGTCGGTGCTGGACCGCACGCCGCGGTCCTACCTGTTCATGCTGGCGGGTTACACCGCCGCCATGATCGGCTTTCCCAGCGTGACCGACCCGTCGTTGGTCTTCGACACCGCGCTTGCCCGGGTTGAGGAAATCACCCTGGGCATCGTCTGCGCCACCCTGGTCCACAGCATTGTGCTGCCGCGCGGGCTGGCGCCCGCCTTGACGCTGCAACTGGACAAAGCCGTGCGCGACGCCCGCAACTGGATGCACGACACGCTCAGCGGTAAAGCCGCCGAACAGCGCGACCGCGACCGCCGCGTGCTGGCCAACGACATCACCCAATTGCGGCTCTTGTCCACCCACGTGCCGTTCGACACCAGCAACCTGCGCTGGACGTCCGGCGCCGTGCGCGCCATGCAGGACCAGATTTCGGCGTTGACGCCGGCCGTATCTGCCGTGGAAGACCGCCTGCGGGCGCTTCAGGCCAATGACCAGCCGCTGCCCGAACCCGTATCCGCGCTGCTGAACGATATTTCGGAATGGATCAATGCCGGCGCCCAGGCTTCGCACGACACCGCCGTGCAACTGCGCGCCGCCGTCTCGCGGCTGACGCCAGCCATCGATAGCCATTCCACCTGGCGCGACGCGCTTCTGGCCAGCCTGATGACGCGGCTGCGCGAGCTGATCGACACCTATGACGAATGCCTGGCGCTGCGCCGCGAGATCCATGCCGGCCTGGCAGGCGCGCCGCGAAGGGCTTCGGCACACAAGGCCCACGCTGCCCGCGATCCCAACGCCGCGCTGCACCGCGACCATGGCATGGCGCTGCTGTCGGCGCTGGCCGCGGGCGTGGCCATTTCGGTGTGCTGCGCGTTCTGGATCGGCACGGCCTGGAGCAACGGCGCCACCGCTGCGTTGATGGCCGCCATCTTCAGTTGCTTCTTTGCGTCGCAAGACAATCCCGTGCCGGGCATCATGCAGTTCCTGACGTACACGGTGTATTCGATTCCGCTGTCGGCCCTGTATCTGCTGGGCATCATGCCCGCCATCCATTCCTTTGAAATGCTGGCCCTGGCGATGCTGCCCACCGCCTTCGTGCTGGGCATTTTCATTGCGCGGCCCGCCAGCACCGGCAAGGGCATGGCGATGCTGTTCGGCTTTCTGGGCACCATGGCGCTGCAAGACACCCACACCGCCGACGTCGTGTCCTTCATCGACACGCAGGTGGCCCAGTGCATGGGCGTGGCCACCGCCGCCATCATCGCCGCCGTGTTCCGCACCGTCAGCGCCGACTGGAGCGCCCGCCGCATCCAGGCCGCCAACTGGAAAGAACTGGCGACGCTGGCCGCCTCGCCGCGCGCGCCCTCGCGCCATACCTACACCGCCCGCATGCTGGATCGCATCGGCCTGTTGCAGCCGCGCCTGGCGCTGTCACAGCGGCCCGATGACCTGGTGGCCGCGGACGCACTGAAAGACCTGCGCGTGGGCCGCGACATTACCGAATTGCAGCGCGCCCGCCGTCATCTGCCGATGGCCGATGCCACGATCCAGCCCGTGTTGAACAGCCTGGCGCAGTTCTTCCGCGCGCGCTCCGCGTGGCGCGTCGGAGAAAAGACGCCCGAGTTCCTGGCGCAGATCGACCGCGCGCTGTCCAGCGTGGCCGCCACGCCGCAAGGTCTGGCCGCCCGCGACCGCGCGGTGGTGGCGCTGGTGGGCATCCGCCGCGCTTTCTTTCCCGACGCCCCCGACTACCAACCCGCCCATCCCGCCATGGAGGGCCACGCATCATGATCGGTGAATTCAATCTGTACGGCATTTACTTCCCCTGGCTGCTGGTACTGGGCGTCGTCACGCTCGGCGTGGCCTGGGCATTGCGCCGCGTGCTGGCGCGCGTCGGCCTGTACCGCCTGGTGTGGCATCCCGCGCTGTTTGATCTGGCGCTGTTCGTGGTGCTGCTGTATGGCGTGTCCCTGATTTCCCCATATTTTTTACAGAGATAGGTATGAAACTCCCCAACGCCCTTCGCCCTGCTGCTATCGGCAAGTTCGCGGTGACGGCCATCGTCGTCGCCGCCGCCGCTTACGCCGGCTGGCAGCTTTGGGTGCACTATGAAGTTGAACCCTGGACGCGCGATGGCCGCGTCAAGGCCTATGTGGTGCAGGTGGCACCCGATGTCTCCGGCCTGGTAACGAGCGTGCCCGTGCACGACAACCAGGACGTGAAGGCCGGCGACCTGCTGTTTGAAATTGACCGCGCCCGCTTCCAGTTGGCGTTTGACCAGGCCCAGGCATCGGTGCGATCGCAGCAAGTGGCGCACGACCAGGCGCTGCGCGACGCCAAGCGCAACCGCTCGCTGGGCCAACTGGTGGCCGCCGAAGCGGTCGAGCAAAGCCAGACCAAGGTGCAGCAGACCGAAGCCGCGCTGGCGCAGGCGCAAGTGCAACTGAACACCGCCCGCCTGAACCTGGAGCGCAGCCGCGTGGTGGCCGCCAGCGATGGCCGCATCACCAACCTGGATCTGCGCGCGGGGTCCTACGCCACGGCAGGCCACGGCGTGATGGCCCTGGTGGACGCCGGCAGCTTCTACGTGGAAGGCTATTTTGAAGAAACCAAGCTTCCCGGCATCCACGAAGGCGCCCCTGTCACGGTGACGCTGATGGGCGATTCGCGCCACATTCGCGGCCACGTGGAAAGCATCGCCATGGGTATTGCCGACCGCGACCGCAGTACGGGCGCCAATCTGCTGCCCAACGTGAACCCCACCTTCAACTGGGTGCGCCTTGCCCAGCGCATTCCGGTGCGCGTGAAGATCGACGCCGTGCCCGACGGCGTGCGCCTGGTCGCCGGCCAGACGGCCACCGTGTCGGTAGACCCAGCATGAACGCCCGGCACTTTCTACCCCCGCTGCTGGCCCTGGTGATAGCCCTGGCCGGATGCACCACCGTGGGCCCGGACTATCAAACGCCGGCCGGGTCCGCCGTGCAACGGCCAAGCGCGCAAAGCGCCTTCATCGAAGCGCAGCCCGGGGTGTATCAGCAAGAGGCGGTGGCCGGACACTGGTGGCGCCTTTACCACGACCCGGTGCTGGACGGCCTGATCGACAAGGCCCTGTCGGCCAATACCGACCTGCGCGTGGCCAGCGCCAACCTGGAACGCGCGCAGGCCGCCGTGCAGGAATCCCAGGCGCAGCAACAGCCCAGCATCGGCGTGAACGCATCACCCACCTTCGGCCACGTATCGGGCTTGCAGGAACTGCAACCGGGCGTCAACCCGCCTAGCCGCTGGTCGTATTCCACCGGCGCCAGCGTGTCGTACCAACTGGACCTGTTCGGGCAGATTCGCCGCGCCATCGAAGCCGCCAGCGGTGATGCCCAGGCCGCGCAAGCCGCCTACGACGCCACCCGCGTCACCGTCGCCGCCGAAACCGCGCGCGCCTACGCCAATATGTGCGCGGCGGGCATGCAGTTGGCCTCGGCCCAGCATTCGGTGCAGGTGCAAAAAGAATCGCTGGATGCCGTCAGCCGCTTGCAACGCGCCGGCCGTGGCACCACGCTGGACGTCACGCGCGCGCGCAGCCAGCTTGAACAGTTGCAGGCCAACCTGCCGCCGTTTCAGGCGCAGCAGCGCACTGCGCTGTACCGCCTGGCCGCGCTGACGGGGCAGACCCCCAACGACATTCCCGCGTCGCTGCTGCAATGCGCCACCGCGCCGCGCCTGACCCGCACCATTCCGGTGGGTGACGGCGCCGCGCTGTTGCGCCGCCGCCCCGACATCCGCCAGGCCGAGCGCACGCTGGCCGCGTCCACCGCCCGCATCGGCGTGGCCACCGCCGACCTGTACCCCAAGGTCACGCTGGGCTTGTCCGCCGCGTCGGGCGGCCCCGCCGCCATGTTGGGCGACCGGGGCACCTTCAGTTGGAGCGTGGGTCCGTTGATCTCGTGGACGATCCCGAACACGGGCGCGGTGCAGGCCCGCATTGCCGAGGCCGAAGCCAACACCAAGGCCGCCGTGGCGCGCTTTGACGCCACCGTGTTGAACGCGCTGCGCGAAACCGAAAGCGCGCTGGTGGTCTACGCGCGGCAACTGGATCGCGACGCCGCCTTGCGCGCCGCGCGCGACCAAAGCGCCGAAGCCGCCTCGCAAGCGCGGCGGCTGTTCCAGTACGGCAAGACCGACTACCTGACCGTGCTGGACGCCGAACGCACGCTGGCCGGCAACGAAAGCGCGTTGGCGGCCTCGCAGGCCGAACTCAGCAACGACCAGATCACCGTCTTTCTGGCGCTGGGCGGCGGCTGGGAAGACTAGCCAGCGGATGCCCCGCATCGGCGCCCCTACGCGGGGCGCTTTTTTTTGCCCGGCGTTTCTCAAGCCCAGGCTTTTTCCTGCTCTATCGGTCGAATCCATTTCCACAATATGGATCACGCATTGCCGCGCAGGTTTTCCGGACCTTAGAATAATTCTGAGACAAATCAGTTGAAATCAGTTGGGCGCAAATGCTCAATGCCGGTCATAGATACGCATGGCAGGCAAACACACAAAACAAAAATCCATAATATGGAATGCACAAAAAAGGTCGACGCCCGAGTGCTCGACAGCATTACCAAGCTTGGCGATGCCGATATCGGCCGGGTCGTGATCGCGGGATCCCATGGCGGCCGCTATGCGGCTTATTGCGCCGCCCGCGGCCGGGTTCACGCCGTGGTGCTCAACGATGCGGGCGTGGGCTGGCAAGAGGCCGGCATCGCGGGCCTGCAAGACCTGGAACACTGGGGCGTGCCCGCAGCCACGGCGGATTACCGCAGTTGCCGCATCGGCGACGGCGCCGACATGCTGCGCCGTGGCGTCATCAGCCATGCCAACCCGCTGGCTCAAGCCCTGGGCTGCCGCCCCGGCATGCGCGTTGCCGAATGCGCCGCGGTTTTGGGTCAGTCTTTGGGTCGCGCTTTGCCCCACGCTTCACCGCATTCCCCAGCACGGCCCGCGCCGCCCGCCGAGCGCGAAGAATCCCGCATGGTGCTGCGCACCGCCGCCGACGGCACGCCGTGCGTCATCGGCGTGGACTCGGTGTCGCTGCTGGACGAACGCGACAACGGCCTGATCGCCGTCACGGCATCGCATGGCGAGCGCTTGGCCGGGCTGCCGACCGACGGCGTCAAGGCCGCGCCCCGGCTGGTGACGTTCAACGACGCCGGCATGGGCCAGGACGGCGCGGGCGTCGGCCGCCTGCCGCTGCTGCAACAGCGCGGCATTGCGGCATTGACGGTGTCCGCCCATAGCGCATGCATCGGGGACGCCAGGTCCTGCTACGACGAGGGCGTGATTTCCTGCGCGAACGCGCGCGCCCGCGAACTCGGCTGCCGTGTCGGCACGCCCCTGAAGACCTTTATCGACGCCCTCTTGAACGGGCGCGCCAATCATTAGAACGATCACCAACCATCACTAAAACAATCACTAAAACGAGGAGCACATCCGCATGTCGGAAAAACTGGAAATCACAGGCGGCGAAGCCATCGCCCGCATGTTCGCCGCGCATGACGTCGGCTTGATGTTCGGCATGGGCGGCTTTCAATTGCTGCCCTTCTACGACGCCGTGCGGCGCTTGAAGCTGAATCACAACCTGATCAACGACGAACGCTGCGCCGTGTTCGCCACCGATGCCTACACCAAAGTCAGCGGGCGCCCCGGCGTGTGCGACGCCACCTTGGGGCCGGGCGCCACCAACCTGGTCACCGGTCTGGCCGAAGCCTTCAACGCCGGCACGCCGCTGGTGGCGCTGGTGGGCGATTCGCACCGCCTGCATTCGTGGAAGAACATGACGCAGGAAGCGCGCCAGCTTGAAGTGCTGCGCCCCGTGGTCAAGGACGTGCTGCGCGTGGAAATGATCGAGCGCATTCCCGAACTGATGCGCCGCGCGTTCGCGGTGGCCACCAGCGGCCGCCCCGGCCCCGTGGTGCTGGACGTGCCCGAAGACATTGCGCACGCCGTCCACGCCTTTGACGCCGACGAGTTCTATGCCAGCGCCAACGCCCGCCGCGCCCCCGCGCTGCGCTGCCGGCCCGCCGCCGATGACCTGGCCCAGGCGGCCAGCATGTTGGCCGGCGCCGCGCGCCCCCTGATGCTGTGCGGCGGCGGGGTGCACATCAGCGACGCCGCCCTGGCTGTCGAAGCCTTTGCGCGCCGCTTCAACATCCCCGTGGCGCACACCATGAGCGGCAAGGGCGCCATTGCTTGCAGCGACCCGCTGAACGCGGGCCTCTTCGGCCGCTACAGCCGCATCGCCAACGACCTGATCGCCAAGGCTGACTGCCTGTTCGTGGTGGGCTGCAAACTGGGCGAAGTGGCCACCCGGCGCTATGACCTGCTGAACGCGGGCGTGCCGATCATTCATCTGGACATCGTGGCCGAAGAGTTCGACCGCACCACCACCCCTGCCCTGCGGCTATGGGGCGACGCGCGCGCCACGCTTGAAGAATTAAGCGAACGCATGGCGGCGCAGGCGTCGCAAGCCGACCGCCAGGCCTATGCGGATGAAGTCGGACAAGCCATGCACGCCTGGCGCGAATCCGTGCAGGGCAAGCTGACGTCATCCGACAGCCCCATCGGCATGGCGCGCCTGATGCATGAGATCAACGCCACGCTGCCCGAAGACGGCATCCTGGTGGCCGACGGCGGCTTTGCCGCGCATTGGGGCGGCCTGCTGTTCGACACCAAGCGCGCGGGCCGGGGCTTTGTGCCCGACCGGGGCTTTGCCTCCATCGGCTACGGCATTCCGGGTGCGATCGGCGCCGCTGCCGCCGCGCCGGGGCGGCAGGTCGTCAGCCTGACGGGTGACGGCGGTTGCAATATGTCGTTGGGTGAATTGGAAACGGCGGTGCGCATGGGCCTGGCCTTCACGCTGGTGGTGGTGAACAACGCGGCATCCGGGTATATCAAGGCGCTGCAACACCTGATGTACGGCGGCGGCAACTATCAATCGTCAGACCTGGTGGAAACCAACTACGCCAACGTGGCGCGCGCGCTGGGCTGCAACGGCATCCGCGTGGAAGACCCCGCCGACATCAAGGCGGCCTTGGCCAGCGCCTACGCCTGCAAGGACCGCCCCACCATCCTGGACGTCGTCGTCACGCGCGACCCGGCGCACATGTTGCCGGGTGTGGACAGCCGCGCCGCCAAGATCAAGCCGGGCGACCGCATCGCCTGATATCAGTCAGCAACTACAACAACAACGACAACATGCACAACAAACCAAAGCGAGGAGACAACACCATGAAGAGAAGAACCTGGATGAGCCTGGCGGCCGCAACGCTGGCCGTATCGCTGACGGGCGCCGCCACGGCGCAAGGCAGCTACCCCGACCACCCCGTCCGCCTGATCGTGCCTTTTCCGCCGGGCGGCACGTCCGACGTGGTAGGCCGCATCTTCGCCGAGGCGCTGGGCAAGCAGTTGGGCCAGACGGTCGTCGTGGAAAACCGGGGCGGCGCGGGCGGCACGGTGGGCACGCGCGCGGTGGCGTCCGCCGCGCCCGACGGCTACACGCTGCTGCTGGGCACGTCCAGCACCAACGGCACCAATTCGGCGGTGTACAAGAACCTGTCGTACGACGCCGTGAAAGACTTCACCCCGGTTACGCAGATCATCCGCGTGCCGGGCGTGATTGTGGTCAACAAGAATTTCCCGGCCAAGGACTACGCGCAATTCTTCGCGCTGATCAAAGGCGCGCCGGGCAAGTATTCGTATGCATCGTCGGGCAATGGCGGCGCCACGCACATGGCCATGGAGTACTACAAGTCGTTGTCGGGGCTGGACATGATGCACGTGCCGTATCGCGGCACCGGCCCGGCGCTGAACGACGTCATCGCCGGCCAGGTGCCCATCTTGTGGGACACGGCGGCGTCGTCCATGGCGCACATCCAGTCGGGCAATTTGAGGGCGATCGTGGTGGCGGCCAAGACGCGCCTGCCGCAACTGCCCGATGTGCCGACCTTCGCGGAAATGGGCCTGCCTGACTACGACGCCGAAATGTGGAACGGCCTGTTGGCGCCGGCCGGCCTGCCCAAGGACGTGCTGGCCAAGCTGAGCGACGCGTCGCGCAAGGCACTGGCGGACCCGGACGTGCAGGCCAAGTACGCGGGCGTGGGCGCCTATGTGGTAGCGGACAAGCCCGAGGAGTTTGGCGCGATGATCAAAGCGGATGTGGCCAAGTGGAAGAAGGTGGCCGACTTCGCCCACATCTCGGTGCAATAGCATGGGCCAGCGCGTAAAGGACAAGGTCGCGCTGGTGTTCGGCGCGGGGTCGTCGGGGCCGGGTTGGGGCAACGGCAAGGCGGCCGCCGCGCTGTATGCCCGTGAGGGCGCGCGGGTCTACGCCGTGGACGTGCGCGCCGAAGCGGCCGAGGAAACCCGGCGCGTCATCGAAGCCGAAGGCGGGCAATGCGCCGCGCTGGTGGCCGACGTGACGCAGTCCGCGCAGATCCAGGCGGTGGTAGCGCGCGTGCTGGACGAAGCGGGCCGCATCGACATCCTGCACAACAACGTGGGCATCACCGAAATGGGCGGCCCCATCGAGGCCAGCGAGGAAAGCTGGCACCGCGTGCTGGACACCAACCTGACCGGCGTGTTCCTGACCTGCAAGCACGTGCTGCCCGCCATGCTGGCGCAAGGCGGCGGCAGCATCATCAACATCTCGTCGCTGGCGTCGATCCAGGTCAACACCTATCCGTACACGTCCTATTACGCGGCCAAGGCGGGGTTGAACCATCTGACCCGGTCGCTGGCCGTGCGCTATGCGCCGGACAATATCCGGGTCAACGCGGTGCTACCCGGCGTGATCGACACGCCATTGATCTACCAGCAAATTGCCGGCCAGTTCCAGGACGTGGAAGCCATGCGCCAGCGTCGCAATGCCGCCAGCCCGATGGGCCGCATGGGCGATGCCTGGGACGTGGCGCACGCCGCGCTGTTCCTGGCCAGCGACGAAGCCAAGTACATCACCGGCGTGTGCCTGCCGGTGGATGGCGGCAAGGCTTGCGCCGGGCGCTAGTCCTTCGTGCTGCGGGGCGCGCTCTGGGGCAGGCTGCAAGGCCAGTTCGGGGCGCGCCCTGGGGCAGGCTCAGGGGCACACTTCAGCGCACATTCAAGGACGCGGCAGCAGGTCCGCCGACAGTTCGGCCGCGGCGCGTTGCAAGGCCGCCACCACGTCATGCAGGCGCGCGCCGGACAGGCGTGAGCGGATCGCCGCCACGCTCAAGGCGGCCACCACGTTCTGTTCACGGTCCAGCACCGGCACGCCCACGCCCAGCATGTCGGGGATGATGCGACCGGGGTTCAGCGCATAGCCCTGCTTGCGGGCGGCGGCGATGTCGTCGCGCAGCATGTCGGTGGACGGCAGGTCGGGCGCGGTGGTGGCGTCGTAGCGGGCAAGCACCCGCTCGATATCGTCGTTGGGCAGGAACGCCAGCAACGCCAGGCTGCCCGCCCCCACGCCCAAGGGCCGCCTGTGCCCCACTTCCAGGGTCAGGATCTTGATGGGAAAGTCGCCCGTCTTGCGGTCCACGCACACGGCCTCGTGGCCGGAACGCACCGACAGGAAACTGGTGTCGCCGGTGGATTGGGCCAGCCGCAGCACGGCGGATTCGGCGATGGCCTTGATGCCGTGGCGGCTTTCGGCGGCCAGGCCCAGGATGTAGGACTCGCGCCCCAGGCTGTACGTCTTCAGCTTGGCGTTCAGCGACAGAAAGCCCTCTTGCAGCAAGGCCGACAACATGCGATGCGCCGTGGGCGGCGTCAGGCCAAGGTCGCGCACGACGTCGCTCAAGGCCACGCCCCGCGCGGGCGCGGCCCCCACGTATTTCAGCAGGCGCAGCACGCGGAAGATGCTTTGCGCGCCACCCACCCCATCGGCGGCGCGCGGCGGGGCCGGCACGGAAGAACGGGCGGTGCTCATTGGGTGCGGATCATTGGGCGGTGTTCATAGGGCTGCGGGGCATCGGGCTGCGGGGCATCGGGCTGCGGATCATCGAGCAGTTTCATCCCGCGATCAATGCACCGTGGCGCCATCAGGCGGCGTCTGGTTCAGACCCAGGGCCGCTTCCCAGCTTCGCAGCGGCACGCAGGTCTGCAAGCGGACGATGGCGCGTTCGATCAGGGCGGGATGCAATTCGTGGCCGACGTGGCTGGCGATGTCGATGGTGGAATCCCCGTGCAGCGCTTCCAGCCGGGCTTGCGCGGCCTGGATGTGAGACACGTTCATGACCGGGTCGTCGGCGCCGTGCAGCAGATGCAGGGTGGTGAATTGCGGCGCGGCCTTCGGCAATTGCGCATAGCGGCCCGCAAACGCGATGACGCGCCCGGCCATGCCGTCGTGGGCCTGCACCAACTCCAGCGCCATGATGGCGCCCTGCGAAAAGCCCGCCACCGCGGTGTCCGACTGCAACAGCTTGAAGCGGGCTTGCGCCTGGCGCACATAGGCTTCCAGGGGCGGCATGGCCGCCGCCACGCGCTCGGCGCGGTTGTCTTCGCTGATGCCACGCACCGAAAACCACTGCCGCCCCGCGCCGCCGCCGTCAAAGGGCTCGAAACCTTCGGGCGCCAGCACCGCCGCCATCGGGAAGGCCGCGCGCACGGCGTCGGCCAATGGCCGCAGGTTATCGGGTGACCCGCCCACACCATGCAGCAGGATGAACAACTGGCGCACGTCGACGCCCGCCTCGGGAAGGAATTCAAGTGAACCGGTAGATGCCATGAAACTGCTCCGTGCTGGCTGGGGCCGCGGGACTGCGCCGCTGTCACAGCATTGTAAAATGCGCGGCGTTGGCCCTGGCGCCCCCTTGGTTCCCTGGGGATGCCCTAGCCCCCTCCTGGCAGTCCCGTAGCGGACCCTGCCTGAATGCCGCCGCGGCGGCCACTTTTCCCCGTTGCAATGCAAACACCGATTTCCGATTCTGGCGCCACGCCCGCCAGCCAGAATCAGCTGCACCGCGTGCTCAAGGCGCGCCACCTGACGATGATAGCGCTGGGCGGAGCCATCGGCACCGGCCTGTTCGTGGCCTCCGGCGCGGCCATTGCCGAAGCGGGTCCGGGCGGCGCCCTGCTCGTCTACCTGGTGATTGGCCTGATGGTCTACTTCATCATGACGAGCCTGGGCGAACTGGCCACCTTCATGCCGGTGTCGGGCTCGTTCTGCACCTATGCATCACGCTACGTGGACCCCGGCTTCGGCTTTGCGCTGGGCTGGAACTTCTGGGTCAGTTGGGCCACGGTCGTCGCCGTGGACGTGGTGGCCGCCCAACTGGTCATGGCGTACTGGCTGCCGGACACGCCGGGCTGGATCTGGAGCGTGGCGTTTTTAGCGCTGACCTTCGGGCTGAACGCCTTTTCGGCGCGCAGTTTCGGCGAGGCCGAATACTGGTTCGCCCTGATCAAGGTGGTGGCCGTGCTGTGCTTCATTGCCGTCGGCCTGGGCATGCTGGTGGGCATCATCCACGGCGGCGACCAGGTCGGGCTGGCGAACTGGACCATCGGCGACGCGCCCTTCGTGGGCAACGCGGCCACCTGGGTGGGCGTGGCGATGGTGGTGGCCTATTCCTTCCAGGGCACCGAACTGGTGGGCGTGGCGGCAGGCGAATCCGAAAACCCGCGCCGCAACGTGCCGCGCGCCATCAATAGCGTGTTCTGGCGCATCCTGCTGTTCTACGTGCTGGCCATTTTGATCATCGGCCTGCTGCTGCCCTATACCGACCCGCAATTGCTGCGCAACGACGTCGAGGACATCGCCGTCAGCCCGTTCACGCTGGTGTTCCAGCATGCGGGACTGCTGTCGGCCGCCACCGTGATGAACGCGGTGATCCTGACGTCGGTGCTGTCGGCCGGCAATTCGGGCATGTACGCCGCCACCCGCATGCTGTTCAACATGGCGGCCGAAGGCCAGGCCCCGGCGGTGTTCAAGCGGCTGACGTCCAAGGGCGTGCCGCTGTACGCGCTGCTGGCCACCACGGCGCTGGCCTGCCTGTGCCTGTTTAGCGTGGTGTACAGCCCGAAGGCGGTCTATATCTGGCTGCTGAATTTTGCGGGCATGACGGAATTCATCGTGTGGCTGAGCATCGCGATGAGCCATTACCGGTTTCGCCAGGGTTACGTCAGGCACGGCTACGACACGGCCGATCTGCCCTACAAGGCCGGCCTGTTTCCCTTTGGCCCGGTGCTGGCCTTTGTGCTGTGCCTGGTGGTGACGCTGGGGCAGAACTACCAGGCGTTCCTGCAAGATCGCATCGACTGGATCGGGGTGGTGTCCACGTATCTGGCCATTCCGCTGTTCCTGGCGCTGTGGATCGGGCACCGCGTGGTGAAGAAGTCGCGCTGGGTGCGCTACGGAGACATGCGCTTTTATGGGCTGGATCGGGACCACGGCTAGGCGCTGGTCCTGCGGGTTCAGGTCACAAAGCCGCTCACCAGGCGGCCATAGTTGGCCCATAGTCGGCTCATAGCCGGCTCATAGCCGGCCCATAGCCGCTCAAAAGCGGGCCACAAAACGGGGCTACAATACTGTATATTCATACAGTAATGATGACCCCTGAACGCATCCATCCCGCGTTGTGGCGCGCCACCCAGTTGGCCAAAGGCGCCGCGCGCAACCTGCCCACCGGGCACGCTTCGCTTTCCGCCGAGCTGCCGGACGGCGGCTGGCCGCTGGGATCCCTGATCGAACTACTGACCCCGCACCCCGGCGTGGGCGAAATCCGCCTGCTGCGCCCGGCCCTGGCCCAATTGGAAACGCGCCGCCCCATTGCGCTGGTGCAACCACCGCACCGGCCCCACATCGCCAGTTGGATGAGCTGGCGGCTGGATCCCCGGCAATTGCTGTGGGTGGCCCCGCAAAAACCTGTCGATACCCTCTGGGCCACGGAACAAATCCTGAAAAACGGCAGTTGCGGCGCCCTGATCTGCTGGCTGCCGCATGTGCGCCCTGAATCCCTGCGCCGCCTGCATCTGGCGGCCCAGGCCAGCGACCTGCTCTTTATCGCCATCCGCCCGGCCAGCGCCGCGCAGAACGCCACCCCCGCCCCCTTGCGGCTGGCGCTTGCGCCCGCCCCGGGCGGCTTGTCCGTCCATATTCTGAAGCGCCGGGGGCCTGTCTGCGACACCCCGCTGTACGTGGGCCTGGAGCCCGGCGCGCCGACACCGTCTTCCCCCCGCCATGCGCCTCTGGATCGCCGCCTTCCTGCGCTGCCTGCCGCTGGACGTACTACGCCCGCACTGGCCGCATGAGGAACACGCCTTCGCCGTCCTGGACCAGGAACGCGTTGCCGCCCTCACCCCCGCCGCCCGCCAGGCCGGCGTCAAGCCGGGCATGCGCCGCGCGGGCGCGGCGGCCATCGCCCCGCAGGTGGAACTCCTGCCGCGCCAGCCGCAGGCCGAAGCCGACACCCTGCACGGCGCGGCGCTGGCGCTGCTGCAATACACCCCCGAAATTGCCTTGGGCGATGCCGACACCGTGCTCTTGAACGTAGGCGCCAGCCTGATGTTCTTCGGCGGCCCGCGCACGCTGGCTCGGCGCATACGCGCCACCTTGGGCGCGCTGGATGTGCGTGTCTCCCTGGGCATGGCGCCCACCGCCCGGGGCGCCTGGCTGCTGGCGCACCGCCCCGGCCGCCGCGTGCCCCGGCGCACCCTCACCCTGCCCACCCTGACCCGCCGGCTGGACGCGCTGCCGCTGGCGCTGCTGCCCCAGGCCCAGGCGCGGCTGGACTGGCTGGGCGATATCGGCTGCCACACCTTCGCTGACCTGCGCGCCCTGCCGCGCGCCGGCCTGCAACGGCGCAGCACGCCGGACCTGCTGCCGGCCCTGGACGCCGCCTATGGCCAGGCGCCGGAGCTGTATCGCTGGATTGAACCGCCCAACCAGTTCTCCCGGCGCATCGAACTCATGGACTACGTCGAGCACACCGACGCCGTGCTGGCCGTGGCGCGCCGCCTGGCCGAACAACTTGGCGGCTGGCTCACCGCGCGGCAACTGGCGGTGCGGCGCGTGGTGCTCAGCATGGAACACGAACGCGGCCGCCATGCCCGCCCGCCCACCGAACTGGAACTGGCGCTGGCACAACCAGTCTGGCAGGCGCCGCAAATCCTGCACTTGCTGCGCGAAAAGCTGAACCACGTCACGCTGGAAGCGCCCGTCATTGCCGTGTCCCTATTGGCGCCCGACACCGTTGAGCAACCCGCCGTCAGCACCACGCTGTTTCCCGAACCCGGCGGCACCGCGGCCGACCACGCCCGCCTGCTGGACCTGCTGGTGGCCCGGCTGGGCCGCGATCAGGTGCGCCACGCCCACCCCACGCCCGACCACCGCCCCGAAGCCGCGAACTCCTGGGGCGACGCGCTGGCCACCCCGCGCCCGCCCCAGCCCCTGCCGCCCTTGCTGGACCGCCCCTTCTGGCTGCTGGAAACGCCGCTGGCCCTGAAACTGTCGGGCCATCGCCCCCAATACGGCGGCCAGCCGCTGCGGCTGGTGCGCGGGCCGGAACGCATCGAAAGCGGCTGGTGGGACCCCGCCCTGACCGTGCGCGACTACTTCGTCGCCGAAGACGCGGCGTCGGCGCGTTACTGGATCTACCGCGAACGCGACGCTGAACACGCGCGCTGGTTCCTGCACGGGCTCTACGCCTGAGGCTTCGCGCATGCAAGACGACCCTCACGACGCCCCCTACGACGCCCCCGACCCGTCCGAACTGTTGGCAACGCTGCCCGGCTACGCCGAGCTGCAATGCCAGTCGAACTTTTCATTCCTGCAAGGCGCCTCGCACCCGGAAGAGCTGGTCGCCCGCGCCGCCGAACTGGGCTACGCCGCCCTGGCGCTGACCGACGAATGCTCGCTGGCCGGCGTGGTGCGCGCCCACATGGAAGCCAAGACCCAGAAGCTGCCGCTGATCATCGGCGCCACGTTCCAGTTGCGCGCCGCGCCCGACGCCGCCCCGCTGGGCCTGACCCTGTTGGCGCAAACCCGCGAAGGCTACGGCAACCTGTCCGAACTCATCACGCTGGCCCGCACCCGTGCGCCCAAGGGCGAATACCGCTTGGCCCCCGACGACCTGACCCATCCGCCCAAGGGCTCCGAGCACCTGCGCCAGGTACCGGAATGCCTGGTCATCCTGACCCCCGCCTACGGCACCGACGCCGACCGCCTGGCCGAGCAGGCACGCTGGTTGGCGCGCGTGTTTCCCAACCGCGCCTGGGTCGGGCTGAACCTGCTGTACCGGTCGCGCGACGACCAGCACCGCGCCGCCGTCGAACATGCCGCGCGCCAGGCCGATCTGCCCATTGTGGCGGTGGGCCAGGTGCAGATGCATGTGCGATCGCGCAAGCCCCTGCACGACACGCTGGCCGGCATCCGCACGCGCCAGCCCGTGGCCCAATGCGGCTACGAATTATCCGAAAACGCCGAACAGCATCTGCGCACCCGCATGCGCCTGGCCAATCTGTATCCGCCCGATGCGCTGGCGCAAACGCTGGTGGTGGCGCGCCGCTGCGCGTTTTCGCTGGACGAACTGCGCTACGAATACCCCGACGAGGTCGTGCCGCCCGGCCACACGCCCGCCACCTATCTGCGCCAGGAAACCCTGGCCGGCGCCGCCCGCCGCTTTCCCGCCGGGGTCCCGGAAAACGTGGCGGGTCAGATCGAAAGAGAGCTCGATCTGATCGGCGACCTGCGCTACGAAGCCTACTTCCTGACCGTCTACGACATCGTCCAGTACGCGCGCAGCCAGGGCATCCTGTGCCAGGGCCGGGGGTCGGCCGCCAACTCCGCCGTCTGTTATTGCCTGGGCATTACCGCGGTGGACCCGGTGCGCGGCAACAACCTGTTTGAACGTTTCATAAGTAAAGAGCGCAACGAACCACCCGACATAGACGTAGATTTTGAGCACCAGCGCCGCGAAGAAGTCATCCAGTACATCTACAACAAATACGGACGCGACCGCGCCGCCCTGACCGCCGTGGTCATTTCGTATCGCCCACGCAGCGTGCTGCGCGACACCGGCAGCGCGCTGGGCGTAGACCTGGGCGTGATCGACGCCGTGGCGCGCGCGCACCAATGGTGGGACGGCAAAAAGGAAATGCTGCGCACACTGGGCACCTGCGGACTGGACCCGGAATCCCGCGTGGCGCGGCAATGGGCGTCGCTGGCGCAAACCATGATGGGCTTTCCGCGCCACCTGTCGCAGCATCCGGGCGGCTTCGTGATTTCACGCGGCAAGCTGTCGCGCCTGGTGCCCATTGAAAACGCCGCCATGCCGGACCGCAGCGTCGTGCAATGGGACAAGGACGACCTGGACGCGCTGAAGCTGTTGAAAGTCGACGTGCTGGCGCTGGGCATGCTGTCGGCCTTGCGCCGCACCCTGGAACTGGCCGGCCAGCGCCGTGGCCAACCGCTGGCGCTGCAAGACATCCCCGAAGGCGACGTCCCCACCTACGACATGATCTGCGACGCCGACACGGTGGGCGTGTTCCAGATCGAATCGCGCGCGCAGATGACCATGCTGCCCCGCCTGCGGCCGCGTAAATACTACGACCTGGTCGTGCAGGTGGCCATCGTGCGCCCCGGCCCGATCCAGGGCGGCATGGTCCACCCCTACCTGCGTCGGCGCCAGGGCAAGGAAGACGAAACCTATCCCAGCGAAAAAGTGCGCGGTGTGCTCAGCCGGACCATGGGCGTCCCCATCTTCCAGGAACAGGTGATGCAGATCGCGGTGGTGGCCGCGGGGTTCACGCCGGGCGAGGCCGACCAGTTGCGCCGGTCCATGGCCGCCTGGAAACGCAAGGGCGGCGTGGACAAATTCCGCGTCAAGCTGGTGGGCGGCCTGCTGGCGCACGGCTACACGCTGGAATTCGCCGAAGCGCTGTTCCGGCAGGTAGAGGGGTTTGGCGAATACGGCTTTCCGGAAAGCCATGCCGCCAGCTTCGCGCTGCTGGCGTACTTCAGTTCCTGGCTCAAACGCCACGAACCCGAAGCCTTTCTGGCCGCCCTGCTCAATTCCCAGCCCATGGGTTTCTACGCGCCCGCGCAACTGGTGCAGGACGCCCGCCGCCACGGCGTCTGCGTGCTGCCCGCCGACGTCACCGTCAGCGGCTGGGATTCGGCGCTGGAAACCCTGCCCGACGACCACCCCGGCGCCCAGCGACGCCCGCGCCCGCATTCACCGCCCCCCGAAGAGACCCGCCCCGCCGTCCGGCTGGGTCTGAGCCTGATCCAGGGCATGCGGGAAGACGCCGTGCGCCGCATCGAAGAGGCTCGCGGGCAGGCGCCTTTTACCGACACCGGCGACCTGGCCCGCCGCGCCGGGCTGAACCGCCACGACCTGAACGCCTTGGCCGCCGGCGACGCGTTGCGCACCCTTGCCGGCCACCGCCGCCAGGCCAGTTGGCAAGCCGCCGCCAGCGTCCAAAGCCGCGACCTGCTGCGTGACGCCGCCATCGTGGAAACCCAGGCCCCCCAGTTGTCGGCCCCTTCGGAAAACCAGACCGTGGCCGCCGACTACCGCAGCCTGGGGCTGACGCTACACAGCCACCCGGTCGCCCTGTTGCGCGCGCAACTTGCCGCCCGCAATTTCCAGCCGGCCGAGGTCCTGAACAGCTACCCCGACAAGCGCGTGGCCCGCGCCTGCGGCATCGTCACCGTGCGCCAGCGGCCCCAAACCTCCAAGGGCGTGATCTTCGTCACGCTGGAAGACGAAACCGGCCCCGTCAACGTGGTCGTGCGCCCGGAACTCATCGAACGCCAGCGCCGCGAACTCCTGGGCGCCAAATTGCTGGGCGTCTACGGCGCCTGGCAGAACGTGGACGGCGTACGCCACCTGATCGCGCAACGCCTGGTGGACCTGTCCGACCTGCTGGGCGGGCTGGCGGCCCATAGCCGGAATTTTCATTGAGACGCCAACTGGCGAAAGCTAGTACTTTCCTCAGTAACCAAACCCCGCCATCGCAGCCCGCCTTGATCTCCTTTCAACGCGGGCTTTTCACTTTTTGGCGCGCCGCCGCAACGCCAGATTACAGCGCGCCTAGGCTGGTCTATCATGGCTTTTTTCGTAGTGGTGTTGTAAGGAGCTATACATGATCCGCAAGCTGATCCCTTTCATTCTGGTTGCCAGCCTGACCGCATGCGCCAACACTGGAACGTCGTCGTCCAGCGCACCGGCAGCCTCCAGCTCCTCCAGTTCATCGTCCTCGTCCGACAGCACGTCGGGCGGCGCCTCCTATGGCGGGTCAACCTCTGGCTCGGCCATGCCGGGCTACGGCACCAAAACCTGCGACGCGGCCGCGCTGCAATCGCAAATTGGCCAAAAGGCCACCACGTCCTCGATGGAAGACCTGCGTACCCGCAGCGGCAGCAGCACGGCTCGCATCCTGCGCCCCGGCCAACTCGTCACCATGGAATACAACGCCACCCGTTTGAACCTGATCGTGGACGACAAAGACGTCATGACCGCCATTCGCTGCGGTTGATCTACCCCCCAAGCCCTGCGAGGCCCCCACCCCGCCCCGGACTGGCCGACGCCTGACATCGCCGGCCGCCTCAGGCTTCGTCAGGCAAAACGGCGGGTGGCGTGGGCGGCACGTGGGGCAGAAAGGCCCCCGCCACTTCAAACGCGCATTCCGCGCGCGCAATCTCGATCACCCGCGACACAATCGGGTTGACGATGTTCTTCTTGTGCACCGCGTAGTAATTGATGGTGGGCAGGTCGGGTTGCACATTCAGCTGGCAGAGCGCACCGCGTTCGACCAGCGGCGCGAAGTAGGCGCCAGGCAGATAGCTGATGCCCAGCCCCAGCATCGTCAGTTGCGCCATCATCCCCAGGCTGTTGCAGGTCAACACCCGTTTGACCGACAACCCCTGCTCGGCGAACCAGGCGTCGTACAGATGAGACAGCGCGGAATTGGTCGGCTGCGAAATCACGGGATACGGCGCCAGGTCCTGCGGCGACAAACGCGCCTGCAAATCGATATCCAGCGCCGGGCTGGCCATCCAGACATTGGTGACGGCGCCCAGATGGGTGCCATCGTATTGATAGCTCCAGAACGGGCCGGGCATGATGGCCAGGTCCAGTTGGTCTTGGTCCAGCCTTTCGTACAGCGTAATGCCGCCGTCGATCTCGGGCATCAGTTGCACGCGCGGGTAGCGCAAGCTGATCTGATTGATCAGCCGCGCCAGCCAAGTCATGCCGACCAGCTCAGTCACCCCCAGCCGCACCACACCTTCGAAACTGGCCGGGTCGGCCATGTTTTGCACGATGCGGCTATTCAGGTCCAGCATTTCACGCGCCAGCTCAAACAGCTTGCGCCCTTGAGGCGTCATGAACAGCTTTTTGGCCCGGCGCTCGAATAACGGCGACCCGGCGAAGGCTTCCAATTCCCCTACCCGCTTGGCCACCGCCGATTGCGTGGTGTGCAGTTTGCGCGAAGATGCGCTGAAGCTGCCTAGCTCGGCGCTCCAGTAAAAAGCCTCTAGCTGTTTAAGGGTGTACATCGCGGCGGTTGATGCGAAACGCATGGAAACCCTCACGTTACCATCGCCGCCACGGCCCTAGCCGC
This sequence comes from Achromobacter spanius, assembly GCF_002812705.1. Classification (NCBI taxonomy): domain Bacteria; kingdom Pseudomonadati; phylum Pseudomonadota; class Betaproteobacteria; order Burkholderiales; family Alcaligenaceae; genus Achromobacter; species Achromobacter spanius. Next base: position 4,489,085 of record NZ_CP025030.1, read on the forward strand.
GTGGGTGCAGGATGTCGGCCAGAAAGCGCTGCGCGCGCGGATGCGAGGGCGCGCTGAAAAAGCGCTCGGGCGTGTCCACCTCAAGAATCTCGCCACCGTCCATAAAGACGACCCGGTCGCAGACGTCGCGCGCAAAGCCCATTTCGTGAGTCACGCACACCATCGTCATGCCGTCCTTGGCCAGACCCTTCATCACTTGCAGCACCTCGCCGACCATTTCAGGGTCGAGCGCGCTTGTCGGCTCGTCGAACAACATCACCGGCGGCTGCAACGCCAACGCGCGCGCAATCGCCACGCGCTGCTGCTGGCCGCCCGACAGCGCACCAGGGTAGGCGTCGATCTTGTTCAGCAGCCCCACCCGCTCCAGCAATGCACGCGCCAATTCCACCGCCTGCTTGCGCGGCTGCTTGCGAATGTTGACCGGCGCGAAGATCACGTTTTCCAGCACGCTCATGTGCGGGAACAAATTGAACTGCTGGAACACGAAGCCGATCTTCTGACGCAGCGCATTCAGGTTCGCGCCCTTCTGGTAGATGTCCGCGCCGTCGATCAGGATGCGGCCTTTCTCAATAGGCTCCAGCCGATTCACCGTGCGGATCATGGTCGACTTGCCCGAGCCCGACGGCCCGCACACCACCAGCACTTCGCCACGCGCCACGGACAGGTCCACGTCTTTCAGCACGTGATGGTCGCCATACCACTTGTTCACTTTTTCAAGCTTGATCATGATTCTTTCCGTTAAGCCATGGCGCGCGAGCGGCGGATACGCAGGTCCAGCCAGCTCAAGCCGCGGCTCAGGCTGAAGCACACCAGGAAATAGATAATGGCCAGGATGCCGAACACCTGCAGCGGCTGGGTCAGCACCAGGTTATTGATTTGATTGGCCGCAAAGGTCAGCTCGTTGACGCTGATGACATAGCCCAAGGACGTTTCCTTGATCGTGGAGACGAACTGGCTTGTCATGCTGGGCAGCACGTTGAACAGCGCCTGCGGCAGCACCACCTTGCGCATCGTCGTCCAGTAGCCCACGCCCAGCGAACGCGACGCTTCAATCTGGCCACGCGGCACCGCCTCGATGCCCGACCGAATCACCTCGGACAAGTAGGCGCTTTCATAGACCACCAGCGCGAAGATCAGCGTCCAGAAACCGCTGACCACCTGCCCCGTCAACTTGGGTACCACGAAGTACGCCCAGAAGATCAGCATCAACAGCGGCATGCCGCGCACCACGTTGACCAGCCCCTTGCTGGCGACCCGCAGCGCGCCGAACGGGCTGACTCGGGCCAGCGCGATCAGCAGCGCCAACGGTAAGGACATCAACAAGCCCAGCGCCGCCAGGATCAGCGTCAGCGCCAGTCCGCCCAAGGGCCCGTTGGGGTATTGGCCGACCAGCAGCGTCGGCCAGTATTGCATCAGCAGGTCAAGCACCGTGGCCTCCGCGATTCAAGCGATAACGGGCGTAGACGCGCGACCCCACCGCCATGATCAGGAACGATCCCAGCAGGTACATGATCGTGGCCGCGCCAAAGGTGGCGAAGGTGCGATACGTTTCGTTTTCAATTTCGCGTGCCTGATAGGTCAGCTCCATCACGCCGATCGCCATCGCCACGCTGGTGTTCTTGAACAGCAGCAACGCGCGGCCGACCAGCGGAGGGATGGAAATGCGTAGCGCCTGCGGCACGATCACGTAACGCATGCATTGGAGGTAGCTTGCGCCCAGCGCGCGGGCCGCCTCGAACTGCGTCCAGGGTATGGCACGCAAGCCGCTGCGGATGTCCTCGGCGATGTACGCGGCCGAACCGAGCGCCAGCGCAATCGCCGCCAGCGACATCTCGGCGTTGTGATCGTAGAGCCACAGCCGCAGCCCTTCGGGCAGCAGCTCCGGCATGCCGAAATACCAGAACAACACCTGCACCAACAGCGGCACGTTGCGGTGATATTCCACATAGGCGTCCACCACCCAGCGGCATGGCGCCAGGTTGGTGGCCCGCACCACCACCAGCGTCACCGCGATGGCGAAGGCCATGACCCAGGCAACGAAGAACAGCTGCACGGTCACCACCATGCCGCTGAACAGCAGCTGGTATTGGGATGCATCTAGCAAGCTCATAAAGCGTCGGCCCTTGGCGGTTGCGCGGCCATCAGCCGGCGATGGGGCCGATCTTGAACCCGCGCTCCAGCTTGTAGGGCGTGGTGGGGCCGAACCACTTGTCGAACAGCTTGGCCGCCTCGCCCGAGCTCTCGGCTTCGTCCAGCGCCTGGTTCACGGTTTGCAACATGCGCGTCTCGGACTTGCGCACACCCAGGCCCCAGGGCTCGTCAAACACCGACTTGCCGATCACGCTGACGGGCGCCGTGGGCGGGCTTTGCAGCACCAGGCGCACCAGCACCAGTTCCGACGCAAACTGCGCATCCACCTTCTTTTGCTGCAAGGCCAGGTAGGTGGCCGAACTGTCGCCATAACCAATCACCTTGGACTTGTCCAGGATGCGCTTGATCTCGCGCTCCGAGCTGGAGCCCTTGGTGGCGCCAATGCGGTGACCGTTCAGCGCTTCGATGCTGTCCAGGCCCGAGTCCTTGCGCACCAACAGCTTTTGCGGGCTGACGTAGTAAGCGTGGCTGAACGCGATTTGTTCGGCGCGATCCGGCGAATAACCCAGGTTGGCGGCCAGGATGTCCACGCGCCCTTCGTTCAATTCCGGCACGCGCGCCGCCACCGACAGCAGCTTGTAGCTGATCTTCACGCCCAGCTTGTCGGCAACCAGTTTGCACACGTCCACGTCATAGCCCACCAACTGGCGGGTGGCGCCGTCCTGGAAGCTGAACGGTTGCGACGTGCCCAGCGTGCCGCAGACGAGTTCGCCGCGCGCCTTGATGTCGTCGACTTGATCCGCTTGCGCGGCGGCGCCCAGCGCCAGCGTGGCCAGGCCCAGGCAGGCCGCGAAGAAAGTGTGGCGTTTCATGGTTGATTCCCCTTGTGTGTTGTGTGGTGGTCAAACGGTCTAGCGTAGCAAGGCGCCGTGTTCAGGCCAGCTTGGCGCAGGCCTCGCGGATGGCGCAACAGCCCTGCTTGATATCCTCCAGCGACGCGGCAAACGACAGCCGGAACGTGCCCGGCGCGCCATAGGCGTTGCCATCGATCACGGCCACGCCCGCCTCGCGCAGCAGGTAATGCGTCAGGTCGGTGTCGGTGGCGATCACGTCGCCGGCGGGCGTCTTCTTGCCCAGCAGGCCCGAGCAGTCCGGAAACACGTAGAACGCGCCTTGCGGCACGACGATGCTCAGGCCCGGCGTACCGGACAGCTCGGCAACCGCCAGGTCGCGGCGCTTTTTGAAAACCTTGGCGAATTCGGTCACACAGTCCTGTGGGCCGGACAAGGCCTCCAACGCCGCCGCCTGGCTGACCGACGACGCGCCCGACGTGCTTTGTGATTGCAGAATCGCCATCGCCTTGATCAATTCGTCGGGCCCCGCGCCATAGCCGATGCGCCAGCCCGTCATGGCGTAGGCTTTTGACACGCCGTTGACCACCAGCGTGCGGTCGGCCAGCTCGGGCGCCACCTGCAGCGGATGCACCGTCGGCTCGTCCGTGAAATTGAGCCGGGCGTAGATGTCGTCCGTCATCAGCCAGACGTGCGGATGGCGCTTGAGCACGTCGGTCAGCCCGCGCAATTCGTCGGCGGTATAGACCGAACCAGTGGGGTTGCTGGGCGCGTTCATCATCAACCACTTGGTGCGCGGCGTGATGGCTTGTTCCAGCGCCTGGGGCGTGAGCTTGTAGTCCGTTGCCGGCAAGGTCTGCACCACAACCGGCACACCGCCGTTGACCAGCACCATGTCGGGGTACGACACCCAGAACGGCGCGGGAATCAGCACCTCGTCACCATCATTCAGCGTGGCGGCCAGCCCATTGAAAATCACCTGCTTGGCGCCGGTGCTCACAATAATCCGCGGCACGGGATAGTCCACGCCCGTGGCGGCTTGCACATGGCCGCGCGCGGCCCGGCGCAACGCCGCCGTGCCCTGGGCAGGCGGGTATTTGGTTTCACCGCGATTCATCGCGGCAGTGGCGGCCTGGCGAATATGTTCCGGCGTTGAAAAATCGGGTTCGCCAATCGTCAGGTCGATGATGCGGCGGCCTTGTTCGCGCAGTTCGGCGATGATGGCGCGCGCAGCGACGCTGGGCGACAGCTTGATGCGCTTGATGCGGTCGGCAATGATGCTCATTTGGCGCCGCCCGTCTTTTCGGCGATGGTCTTTGCCAACCACGGCTTGGTATAGGTGCCGGCGCGCAGCTTTTCCTTGGCCACGGCTTCGTCGGCTTCCTTCTTTTGCGCCAATGCCAGCACGGCGGCGGCGTGTTCGGCGGGAATCACCACCACGCCGTCGGCATCGCCCACGACCACATCGCCCGGGTTGACGACCTGCCCGCCCACGGACACCGGCACGTTGATTTCGCCCGGGCCGTCCTTATACGGACCTTTGTGCGACACGGCACGCGCGAAGCAGCCGAATTCGCCCTGGCCAAAGACGTCCACGTCGCGCACCGCGCCGTCGATGACAAAGCCCGCGATGCCGCGCGACTGCGCGTCCATCATCATCAGTTCGCCAACCAGCGCGTTACTGGCGTCGCCCGCGCCATCGACAACGATGACGTCGCCCGCCGCGCCCATCGAAATCGCCTGATGAATCAACAGGTTGTCACCGGGACGGGTCTTGACGGTCAGCGCCAGGCCGACCATGCGGCGCGTGCCGCCATGCATCGGGCGCAGGCCCGACACGCCGTACAGGCGATTCATGCAGTCGCTGATCTGAGCGGAGCCGATATCGGCAAAGCTGGCCAGCACGTCGGCGGCCACGGCCGGCGCCGACCGAGAAAGAATGCGAAATCCGATGGGAGTCATAAGAAAGTCGAGGGGTGAATGCGTCAAGCGATTAAGCGAATACGCATTACAAAGCCCCGCGCACCTTTCCTCAAAACGATATAAATTCCCAGCGAATCAGGAATTTTTTTCGTGCATACGCCTGTTAAGGGTTATCCCTTGTTCGTAATCGCGAGTGCTTAATCGTCCCCGCCGCCGTTGGCGGCCCGCGCTTCCGACAGTGCGATCGTCAGGTTGACGACCTTCTTCTTCAATTGGTCGCGCTCTTCCGTCACGCGCGCCAATACCCCACGCAAGCGCGCCACTTCCGCCGGCAGATCGGCGATGTGTTCGATGGGCACTTCGGGCGGGGCTTCGCGGGGCGGCGGCGCCTTGGCCAGGCGCACTTCGCGCGCAGCCTGTTGCAGTTCTTTCTTGCCGCCCGCCACGGCCGCCGCCTGACGCTCGGGCGGTAATGACGCCACCGCCGCCGCGGCATTGATGGAAATGGCGCCCTCTTTCACGGCGCGCACGAGTTCGGGCGCGGCGGCTTTCTGAATCTTTTCGATCTGCCCCAGGGTGTTGCTGCTGATGCGCGCAGCGCGCGCCAGTGCCTGGCGGCTGGGCACGGGCGGCGTCCATGACATGTTGGGCGGCAGGCGCGGGGCGCCATCGGCGGGCGCGCCGTCGTCCTCATCCCAAGGCGGTGATCCATCCGCCTGCTGCGCGTCGGGCGCGGCCTCGGGTGCCTCGGGCGGTGTGCGCGCCAGCAAAATTTCCTTCTTGCGCAACGCCAGCACGCCGCGCTGGAAGTCCGACACGCTGCGGCGTCCCAGATGGTTTTCGATCATCCACAGATGCACGTCTTCCATCGACTTGAACGTGGTGTTCTGGCGCGTCTGGAATTCAATGCCGTGCTTCTTGCATAAGGCATAGCGGTTGTGCCCGTCCACCAGCAGGTCGCCCCACAGCACCAACGCATCGCGGCAGCCTTCGGCCAGCAGGCTGCGTTCCAGCGCCTCGTGCTCGTCTTCGGTCAAGGGGTCTATGTAGGCGCGCAGGCCCTCGTCTATCCTGATTTCCATGGTGTCCAATTCGTTGATCTTGTCGGGCTGACGCTACGTCAGCCCCTGGCCGCGCAGAAAATCCTGAACCGCCGCCAGCCTTGCCACCGGGTCCATCAGGCCCAGCAGACGGGTCTTGTCGTCGGGCGGCAGAGGCAGCAGTTCGCACCAGCGGTCCGCCACCCAGCCGCTGTCGTCCAGCCGGAATGGCGGCGCAATCGGCATCTTGTCGGCAGGCACGCCCTCTTGCTGCCATTGCGCCACCAAGCGCCCCAACGCATCGGCGCTGGGCTGCATGGAGGCTGGCACGGGCGTGGGCGGATCGTCGGCAATGGGCTCGGCCTGACCCATCCAAAGGCCGTATTTTGCCACTTCGCTGGAAAGCAGCCGAAACCGACTGCCGCCAATACAGCGCACTTGCAGCAAGGCGGGCATGGGCGCGTCCCACGACGCGATGCGCGCCATGGTGCCCAGCGGCGCCAGCGTCTCGACGCCCTCGGGTGAACGGACTTCGTTGCCCGCCAGCAAGCCCACCACGCCGAACTCGCTGCCATCCGCGATGCAGCGACGGATCATATCCAGATAGCGCACCTCGAAAATGCGCAGATGCAGCACGCCGGCGGGAAACAGCGCGTTGGATAAGGGAAACAGCGGAATCAGCGCCATGGCCGGCTCCTTATTTTTTGGGGGAAGCGGAAGTGTCGAACTTGGTGTTGTCGACCCCGTTGGTGTTGAATCCGCCAACGTCGAACGCGGCATCCACCGGCACCTGCATGGCCGTCACCATGGCGTTGGTCTGCGCCGCCATGCCGATCACCGACAGCAGCTCGGCATGCTGGCCGTCGGTCATGCCCCGGGCCTTGGCCGCCGCCGTGTGCGAATGCACGCAGTACGAGCAACCATTGGCGGTTGACACGGCGATATAGATCATCTCGCGCACCAGCGGCGACAGTTCGCCGTCGGTCATCATGACTTGCTTCAACTGCGCCCACACGCGCTGCAATTGCGGGGGATCGTTCGCCAGCGCACGCCAGAAATTATTCACGAAATCAGATTTGCGCGTCGCCCGGATGTCTTCAAATACCGCCCATGCCTGAGGGCTTTTACGGACTTCGTCATCCGATAGCAGTTTGACCGTGCTCATGCCATTTTTTCCTTTGCGAAGACCTCTGTCAGGCGAAATTTACCGTCAAGCGGCTACAGTGCGTACTTTGCCGGCTTCTTCGGGTACCGTGGGCCGGGTTTTCCATCATAGTGCGGCAGCGCAGCGCGCACCCGCCCCCCAAAAAAGGAAACATCATGCCCCAGCTATCCGCCTATCTCAGTTTTGACGGCAACTGCGCGGACGCCATGCGCTTTTACGAGCGCGTGCTGGGTGGCCGCCTTGAAACCCTGATCCGCTACGCCGACGCGCCGTCGGATGCGGCGATGCCCGCCCTGTCGCCCGATGATGCCGATCGCGTCATGGTGGCGCGCCTGGTGCTGGATGAGCAGACGCTGCTGGGCAGCGACGCCACCAGCGGCCATCCTTATCCCGGCAAGCAAGGTATTGCCCTGGCCCTGGTCTACCCCACCGTGTCCGACGCCCAGCGCGTCTTCGACCAATTGGCCGACGGCGGCAACGTGACGATGCCATTGCAGAAAACATTCTGGGCAGACGCGTATGGCGCGTTGCTGGACCGTTTTGGTACGCGCTGGATGGTCAGCGGCGGCAAGATCACGCATTAAGGCGTGTGTGGCGTGGCACGGGGTCGCCCCCCGCGGGATCGCCCGCCGCGCCGTCAGTGCATCAAGCGCCCGGCCGATGCAGCGCCAGCACATCGTGCAGCGATTGCGCCGCGCGTTGCAGCACCGGCACGGCGCGCAGCAAGTCGTCCAGCATGACGCGGGCCGTGGGCGCGTGGCAGGCCACCGCCGCCACCACCCGGTCCTCGGCATCCTTCACCGGCACCGCCACCGCGCTCATGCCGCGCACGAATTCTTCGTTGTCGATACCAATGCCGCGCGCGGCCAGGCGTTCCAGTTCTTCTTCCAGTTGCGCGGGGTCGGTCAAGGTGCGCGGCGTGTTGCGCGTCAGCGGCAGGCGGGCCAGCACGCGGCCGCGTTCCAGCCGGTTCATTGACGCCAGGAACAGCTTGCCGCTGGCCGTGCAATGCATCGGCACATGGCTACCCACCGCGAAGAACAGCCGCAAGGGCTCCGACGTTTCCACGCGCTCCATATAGACCACGCGGTCGCCGTCGGGCGCGGTCAGGTTGCAGGTTTCGCCCAGGGTGCCGACCAGTTGCGCCAGCACGGCGCGGCAGGCCCGCGTGAAGGCCGACGCGTGCAAGGTGGCCAGCGCCAGCGACGTGGCTTGCGGCCCGGGCACAAAGCCATGTTCGGTGGGCGTGGACGCCACGAAGCCTGCCCGCTGCATGGCGGCCAACAGCCGCATCAGCGTGGTCTTTGGCATGTTCAGCCGCTGCGCAAGCTGCGCCAAGGTGGGGGGATGCTGGGCGCGCGCCAGGTGTTCCAGCACCACCAGGGCGCGCAGCGAACGCGCGGCCTCTTGTTGCTGTTCGGGCGTGTCGCCTTCCCCACTCGACTTCACCCCCGTCTCCGGCGTGGCCGCCGATGCTGCACTGCGATTTTGAAACCGAAGTTGCATGTTCCGTTCCATTTGTCCGCCCCCACGCGCGTTGTGCTTTGTTCTACGCGCCTGCTTTCTAGAATCGCCACAGATGCCAGCCGGTTCCCGCATCAACACCGGATGGGATCGAACCAGTATATAAGTGCGCCCCGCCGCAACAAGCAGGGAAAACGCGCCGTCGCGGCGCGGTGCGGGTTGCGTGGGCGAAGGCGGCACGACAACAGGGAGACAAGGCGATATGTCCGATACCGTGGATGTCATCGTGGTGGGCGCCGGCTCGGCCGGATGCGTGATGGCCAATCGGCTTAGCGCCGACGGCGCGCACGCCGTCTGCCTGCTGGAAGCCGGCCCCAGGGACACTTACCCCTGGATCCACATTCCCATCGGCTACGGCAAGACCATGTTCCACAAGGTGGTGAACTGGGGCTACTACACCGACCCCGACCCCAACATGCTGGGCCGCCGCATCTACTGGCCGCGCGGGCGCACCTTGGGCGGCTCCAGCGCCATCAACGGCCTGATCTACATACGCGGCCAGCGCGCCGACTACGATGCCTGGGCGCACGCGGGCAACCCCGGCTGGGGCTGGGACGATTGCCTGCCCTACTTTCGCAAACTGGAAAACAACGACCTGGGCGAAGGACCCACCCGGGGCGTGGACGGCCCCTTGGACGCCACGTCCATCAAGACGCCGCACCCGCTGGTGGAAGCAATGATCGCCGCTGCGGGAACGCTTGGCGTGCCGGCGCTGCGGGACTTCAACACGGGCGACCAGGAAGGCGTGGGCTACTACCAACTGACCACGCGCAACGGCCGCCGCTGCTCCACCGCCGTGGCCTACTTGCGGCCCGCCGAAGGCCGCCCCAACCTGCGCGTGGAAACCGATGCCCACGCCATGGCGATTCTGTTCGAAGGCGGACGCGCCTGCGGCGTGCGCTACCGGCAAGGCGGCCAGGTGCGAACACTACGCGCGCGGCGCGAGGTGGTGCTGTGCGCGGGCGCGTTGCAATCGCCGCAGTTGCTGCAACTCTCGGGCGTGGGGCCGGCCGCGCTGCTGCGCCAGTTTGGTATCCGCGTGGTGCGCGACCTGCCCGGCGTTGGTGAAAACCTGCAAGACCACTTGCAGATCCGGCTTATCTACGAGACCACGCGGCCCATCACCACCAATGACCAGTTGCGCAGCCTGCACGGGCGCGTGCGCATGGGCTTGCAATGGCTGCTGTTCCGGGGCGGCCCGCTGGCGGTCGGCATCAACCAGGGCGGCCTGTTCTGCCGGGTGGATCCGGCCAGCCTTACGCCCGACACCCAGTACCACTTCGCCACGCTATCGGCCGACATGGCCGGCGGCAAGGTGCATCCGTTTTCAGGCTGCACGTATTCCGTCTGCCAATTGCGCCCGAGCTCACGCGGCCAGGTGCGGCTGCGCAGCGCGGACCCGTTCGAAGCGCCGTCCATGCAGGCCAACTACCTGTCCACGGAACTGGACCGCGGCATGACCGTGGCGGCCGTCAAGCATGCGCGGCGACTGGCCGCGACCGAGCCGCTGGCCGGGCTGATGAAACGCGAGTTCCGGCCCGGGCCCGACGTGCGCACGGATGACGACATCCTGCATTTCTGCCGCGAACATGGGGCCACCATCTTCCACCCCTCGGGCACGGCCAAGATGGGGCCGCGTGGCGACCCGATGGCGGTGGTGGACGAACGCCTGCGCGTGCATGGCGTGGCCGGACTGCGGGTGGTGGACTGCTCCATCATGCCCACGCTGGTCTCGGGCAACACCAATGCGCCCGTGGTGATGCTGGCCGAACGCGCGGCCGATTTCATACTGGAAGATTTCAAGCTGTCCCGGCGCCGGGCGGATCTTGTCACCGCCTGACCGCCCTCCCATCGACAAGAAGGACGTTCGCAACGAAGCTCAAACCAGACCCGCGCACGGCGCCGCAGAGTGCCCCGCCCACCAAAGGAGACTGCAATGCCCAAGCAAAACGAAGCCGCGGTACGCAAGGTCGTCACCGCATCCCTGATCGGCGCCACCATCGAGTGGTACGACTTTTTTCTATACGGTGTGGTGGCCGGCATCGTATTCAACAAGCTGTACTTTCCCACCGGCGACCCGCTGGTCTCCACCATGCTGGCCTACACCACCTTCGCGGTGGGCTTCATCACCCGGCCGCTGGGCGGGCTGATCTTCGGCCACTTTGGCGACCGCATCGGCCGCAAGAGCATGCTGGTGATGACGCTGATGATCATGGGCGTGTCCACCTTCCTGATCGGCCTGGTGCCTACCTACGACAGCATCGGCGTGTGGGCGCCCATCCTGTTGCTGCTGCTGCGCATCTTCCAGGGCATCGGCCTGGGCGGTGAATGGGGCGGCGCGGTGTTGATGGCCTACGAATACGCGCCGCCGGGCAAGAAAGGCTTTTATGCGTCGCTGCCGCAGATCGGGCTGGCTATCGGCCTGTGCCTGGCGTCCGGCACGGTGGCGCTGCTGTCCACCTTGCTGACCGACGAACAGTTCATGGCCTGGGGCTGGCGCATTGCCTTCCTGGCGTCCGCCGCCATGGTGCTGGTGGGCATGTACATCCGGCTGAACATCAAGGAAACGCCCGAGTTCACGGCCGTTAAGGCCAACAATGCCGAAAGCCGCATTCCGTTCTTCGACATGCTCAAGCGCTACCCCGGCAACGTGTTCAAGGGCATGGGCGCGCGCTACATTGACGGCGTGTTCTTCAACGTGTTCGGCGTGTTTTCAATTTCGTACCTGACGCAGACCGTGCAGATCACGCGCACCGAGGCGCTGATCGGCGTCATGGCCGCCGCGCTGGTGATGTGCTTTTTCATCCCCTTCTTCGGCCGCTTGTCCGACCGCATCGGCCGCACGCGCGTCTACTTCTGGGGCTCGTTGATCACGGCGCTCGCGTCGTTTCCCGGCTTCTGGCTGATGCTGAACAGCCAGGGCAACGTAATGCTGATCTGGCTTGCCATCATCATCCCGTTCGGCATCTTCTACGCCGCCATCTACGGACCCGAAGCCGCGCTGTTCTGCGAGCTGTTCGACGCCAAGGTCCGCTACACGGGGATCTCGTTCGTGTACCAGTTCTCGGGCATCTTCGCCTCGGGCATCACGCCCATCATCGCCACCGCGCTGTTGAAGACGGGCGGTGGGCAGCCGTGGTTGATCTGCCTGTACGTGCTGTTCGCCGGCGCGGTATCGGCGTGGTGCGCGTGGCTGATCGGGCGTGGCAAGCCCGCCGAAGACCCCGTCGCGCAGTCTTCGGCGCCCCTGCCCCGCGCGGGTTTGCGCAAGGCCTGAGCGGGGTCTGAGCGTGGCCGCTCAGTTGGCCTGCGCCACGGGCGGCTGGACGCCGGTCCAGCCGCCGCCCAGCGCCTTGAACAAGGTCGCCAGCGCAATCTGGCGCTGCGTGCTGACCTCGATATAGGTCAACTGATCCGTGAACGCGCTGCGCTGCGCGTCCAGATAGCGCAGGTGGCTGTCCACGCCACCGCGATAGCGCGCTTCCGACAGGCGCATCGCTTCCTGGCTGGACTCGGCCAACGCCCGCCGCGAGGCCTCTTCGCGCCGCAAGGTGTCCGTGGCGGCCAGCGCGTCGGATACCTCTTTGAACGCGGTCTGGATCGCCAGCTCGTACTGCGCCACGGCGATGTCCTTGCGCACCGTTGCCAGGTCCAGGTTGGCCACATTGCGCCCGCCCGAGAAAATGGGCAGCGTGATCTGCGGCGTGAACGACCAAGCCCGCTGACCACCGCCGAACAGGTCGGACAGGTCCGCGCTGGACGAACCGAACAGGCCCGTCAGCGTAATGCTGGGAAAGAACGCCGCCCGCGCCGCGCCGATGCTGGCGTTGCGCGCTTGCAGTTCGTGTTCGGCGGCCAGGATGTCGGGCCGACGTTCCAGCAGTTCCGACGGCGCCCCCGCCGCAATCTCCTGCACCAGCACGGGCGACGTGGGCAATTGCTGGGGCAGGTAGGGACGCAGATCGTTCACACCTACCAGCAGCCCCAGCGCGTTGCCCGCCTGGCGGACCTCGCGGTCGATGCGCTCGCGCTCGGCGCGTGCCTGTTCGGTCAGGCCCAAGGCCTCTTGGTAGTCCAGCGCCGTGGCCGCGCCGGCCTGGCGCCGCTGGGCGGTCAGGTGCAGCGACGCCTCGCGGCTGGCCAGCGTCTGCTCGGTGACTTGCAGGCGGCGCATCGCGCTGTCGCGCGTGAGATACGCCTGGATCACTTCAGCCACCAAGCTGATGCGGGTGCTGTGCGCGGTTTCTTCGGTAGCCAGATAGCTTTGCAGCGCGGCGTCCGACAGGCTGCGCACGCGGCCAAACAGGTCGATCTCGAACGAGGTCAGCCCAATACCGGCCTGGTAGCTGCTTTGCACGGCCGAACTGCCCGTGCTGTTCAGGTCACCCGGCACCCGCTGCCGCGTGCCCGTGCCTTGCGCGTTGATGCCCGGCAGGCGGTCGGCGCGTTCAATGCGGTACTGCGCGCGGGCCGCCTCGATATTCAGCACGGCCTGGCGCAAGTCGCGGTTATTGTCCAGCGCCAACGCCACCAGTTGGCGCAAGGGCTCGTCGGTAACGAAGGCCTGCCAGTCCAGCGTGCCGGCCGCCGACGGCGCCGAGGCTTCCGGCTGGCCGAACTGCGTGGGGATGGGGGCATCAGGCCGCTGATAGACCGGCGCCATCGAGCAGCCGGCCAGCGCCGCCGTCAACATCAGGGCGCCCAGGGTGCGCGAAAAAGAAGTTTGCATCATGACGGTCATTCCTCGGCCGTGCGCGTGGCAGGCAAGGCATCGGGGGCCGGCTTGCTGCGATTCTTCGGCAGCAGCGACAGCACCCAGACAAAGAAGATGGGCACAAAAATCACGCCCAACAAGGTGGCGGTCAGCATGCCGCCGATCACGCCCACGCCCAAGGCGCGCTGGCTGGCCGCGCCCGCGCCGCTGGCCAGCGCCAGGGGCACCACGCCCAGGATGAACGCCAGCGACGTCATCACAATGGGACGAAAGCGCAGCTTGGCGGCCTGGATGGCGGCGTCCGCCAGCGTGTGGCCCTGCTCGCGCAGGCTCTTGGCGAACTCCACGATCAGGATGGCGTTCTTGGCCGCCAGGCCGATGATGGTGATCAGGCCCACCTTGAAGTACACATCGTTGGACATGCCCAGCACGGTTACCGCCAACACCGAACCCAGCGCGCCGATCGGCACGATCAGCATCACCGATGCCGGAATGGCCCAGCTTTCATACAGCGCCACCATCAGCAGGAACACCACCAGGAACGCCAGCGCGAACAGCATGGGCGCCTGCGCCCCGGCGAATTTCTCCTGATACGACAGGCCGGTCCATTCATAGCCAATGCCGTTGGGCAGTTCGGACACGATCTTTTCAATCACGGCCATGGCCTCGCCCGTGCTGTGCCCCGGCATCGCGTCGCCCGCGATCTTGAACGCGGGGTAGCCGTTGTAACGCGAGATCTGCACGGGGCCATTTTCCCAATCGGTCTTGACGAAGGCCGACAGCGGCACCATGCCGCCCGACTTGTTCGGCACGTTCAGCGTCAGGATGCTTTCGGGCGTCATCCGGTCACGCACATCGGCCTGCACCACCACGCGCTGCAAGCGCCCGGCGTTGGCAAAGTCATTAACGGTGGCCGAGCCATAGGCCGCCGAGATGGCCGTGCTGATCGTGTCAAAGCCCACGCCCAGCGCTTCGGCCTTCTGGCGGTCGATGTCCAGGCGCAACTGCGGCGCGTCGGCCAGGCCTTCCATCATGGCGTAGGCGATAACGGGCGAGCTATTGGCCTTGGCCAGCAATTGGTTGCGTGCATCGGTCAGCGCCTGGCGGCCCAAGCCGCCCCGGTCTTGCAGGCGCAGCGCAAAGCCGCCTGAATTACCCAGGCCGTCGATGGGCGGCGGGTTCACCGCCATGATGGAACCGTCCGGGATCACCGCGAAGCGTTCGTTCACGCCAGCCGCCACATCCGAGGCTGCCTGACCCTTGCCGCGTTCAGACCAGTCTTTCAGCGTGGGAAACGCAATGCCCGCGTTCTGGCCGGTGCCCGAAAAGCTGAAGCCCATCACGGTAAAGGCGTCGCCCATCGCGTCCAGCGACATCAGGTGTTCCTCGACATCCGCCACGACCTTGTCGGTGCGGTTGTAGGTAGCGCCCGGCGGCAACTGCACGTCAACAATGACGTAGCCCTGGTCTTCGGCCGGCACGAAGGATTCCGGCACGCGCACGTACAACACGCCCAGCACCGCCACGATGGCCACGTAGATCACCATGTAGCGGCCGGTGCGCTTGACCAGCCGCGAGTTCAAGGCTTCGAAGCGCCCGGTCAGGCGGTTGAACATGCGGTTGAAGCCGCCGAAGAAGCCCTTCTTCTCGTCGTGATGCCCCTTCGGGATGGGCTTGAGGAAGGTGGCGCACAACGCCGGCGTGAAGGTCAGCGCCAAGAAGCCCGAGAACAGAATCGACACCGCCAGCGACAGCGAAAACTGCTGGTAGATGACGCCCACCGAGCCGCTCATGAAGGCCAGCGGCAGGAACACGGCGGACAGCACCAGCGTAATGCCGACGATGGCGCCCGACACCTGCTCCATGGCCTTGATGGTGGCCTCGCGCGGGGGCAAGCCTTCTTCGGCCATGATGCGTTCCACGTTTTCGACCACCACGATGGCGTCGTCCACCAGGATGCCGATGGCCAGCACCATGCCGAACATCGTCATCATGTTGACCGAGAAGCCCAGCACCGACATCACCGCGAACGTGCCCAACAAGCAGACCGGCACGACGATGGTGGGGATGAGCGTGTAGCGGAAATTCTGCAGGAACAGGAACATCACCAGGAAGACCAACACCATGGCTTCCAGCAGCGTGTGCACGACCTTGGTGATGGCCACGCTGACAAACTGCGAGGTATCAAAAGGCACCGAGAATTCCACGTCCTCGGGGAACGAGGCCGACAATTCCTGCAAGCGTGCCTTCACGGCCTTGACCGTGTCGATGGCGTTGGCGCCCGGCGCCAACTGCACCGCCGCGCCCACCGACTTCTTGCCGTTCAGGCGCGTTTCAAAGTCGTAGCTCTGGCGCCCCACTTCCAGGCGCGCCACGTCCGACAGATGCACGACCGAGCCATCCGCATTCGCGCGCAGCACGATGTTGCCGAATTCCTCCGGCGAATCCAGCATGCCCTTGACCGCCAGCGTGGCCGTCAATTCTTGTTCGGACGAACCGGGGCGGCTGCCGAAACTGCCGGCCGGCACCTGCAAGTTTTGCGCGGCGATGGCCGCGTTGACGTCCGCCACCGACAGGCCCACGCCCAGCAACTTTTGCGGGTCGATCCACACGCGCATGGCCGCTTCGGCGCCAAAGAACTGCACCTTGCCCACGCCTTTGACGCGGCGGATCTCGTTGTTGATGTGGCGCGCGGCGTAGTCCGACAAGCCGACCACGTCCTTGTGCGCGTCTTCGCCCTTGTACGTCAGCGCGTAGATCATCAGGAAGTTCGAGCTGGCCTGCTCCACCTGCAAGCCCTGCTGCGTCACCGCCTGCGGCAGGCGTGCTTCGGCCTTCTTGATGCGGTTCTGCACGTCCACCTGCGCCAGGTCCGGGTCCATGCCCGGTTCGAACGTGACGGTGATTTCAGCGCTGCCGCTAGAACTGCTGGACGACTCGTAATACAGCATGTTCTTGGCGCCGTTCAGCTCTTCTTCGATGACGCTCGTCACCGAATCCACCAGCACCGAGGCCGACGCGCCGGGATAGGTGGCGGCAATGGTCACCTGGGGCGGCGCCACCACCGGAAACTGCGATACCGGCAGCGACGGAATCGCCAGCAAGCCCGCCAGCGAAATGAAGATGGCCACCACCCACGCAAAATTGGGACGGCCAATAAAAAACTTGGACATGATCTACCTTTGGGAATGCACGCGGTGCGTGGGCGGCTGCTTAGTTCGCGGCATGGCTGGCGGCTGGGTCGGTGGCCGGGTTGCTTGCCGCAACCCGCGCTTGTTCAGCGGGCGGCGTCACGCTGACTTTCTGGCCGGGCACGGCGGCAGACACGCCGCCCACGATCACGCGGTCGCCCACCGACAGGCCGTCGACGATGTGCCAGTCCGCGCCGCGCATCGTGCCGGTTTGCACCGCGCGCGATTCCACCACGTCGTCCTTGCCCACCAGCATCACCTGCGGTTTGCCATCGGTGCTGCGCGTAACCGCACGCTGCGGCACCAGGATGGCGTTCGGGTCCACGCCCTGTTGCGTTTCCACGCGCACGTACATGCCGGGCAACAGCAACACGTCGGGGTTGGCGAATTCGCCGCGCACCGACACCTGGCCGGTGCTGCGGTCCACCGCGATGTCCGAGAACAGCAGCTTGCCGCTGCGCCGTTGGTCCGTGCCGTCGATCGTGATAGAGATGCTGGCGCCCTCGCCCTGCCCCAGGCTGCCGTTTTGCAACGCCGCGCGCATGCGCAGCATGTCGGCCACGGGCTGGTTGAAGTCGACGTAGATGGGGTCCAGTTGCTGGATCGTTGCCATGGCGGTGGCTTCGTTCTGGCCGACCAGCGCGCCTTCGGTCACCTGCGCGCGACCGATGCGGCCCGAGATCGGCGCCTTGACGGTGGCGTAGTCCAGGTTCAGTTGCGCGGTCTCGACGTCGGCCTGGGCAGACCGGCGCGCGGCCTGGGCACTTTTCAGCGTGGTGGTGGCGGTATCGAAATCCTGCTGGCTGACGGCTTCGATCTTCACCAAGGGGGTGTAGCGCTTCAAGATGGCTTGCGCGTCGGCCACGGCGGCGTCCGCCTTGGCGAGCTCGCCCTGCGCGCGCGACAGCGCGGCCTTGAACGGCGCGGGGTCGATGCGGAACAGCACATCGCCCGCCTTCACGTCGGCGCCTTCCTCAAAGTTGCGGCTCAGAACGATGCCCGCCACGCGGGCGCGCACTTCGGCCACCCGAACCGGTTCGACGCGCCCGGGCAAGGTGCTGGACAGCGCATAGCGCTGCGCTTGCACCTCAACCACCTGCACCGGACGCGGCGTGTCGGCCTGCGCCTGGTTGGGGCTTTCGCCGCCGCAGCCAGCCAAAACCAGGGTCAAGCCCAGGGCTGACACCAATGCCGTCGCGGGCAAGCGCCGCTTCATCTGAATCTTCATTTTTTTACCTTGCGCCCCGCGGCACTGTATTCACCAAGTTGCGGATGCTACTGGAAAGATCGATTTGAATCAATAAAGATTCATTTGATTATCAAAAGATCATCAAAGACCATTAACAAGTCGTTTCTTGTCAAATCCGCAAAAGTTTGCACAAGCTGAATCCTGCATGCTCCAATACCCCGCAAATGATCTCACGCACATAACAGGGGAAGGCGATGTCTGACGACACAGGACACGAGCGGTTTTTGGTCGCGTTGGCGTTGGCGATGGTGGACCAGCCGCGCGCCACCTTGCAGGAGCTGGCCAAGGCCGTGGGCGTCAGCAAGGCGACGCTATACCGCTTCTGTCAGACGCGGGACCAATTGGTCCTGCGGCTTACGACGCATTGCGCGCACATCATGAAGAAGGCGCTGGCGGACTCGCATCTGGATAGCGCGCCGCCGCGCGAGGCGCTACGCAACCTGATTCAGCAGAACATGGCGCACAAGGAATTGACCGCATTCCTGATGTATCACTGGAAGCCCGACAACGAGCAGCAGCCCGACATCATGAGCAGTTGGTCGGGCTACCAGGAATCGTTGGATGCGTTCTTCCTGCGCGGCCAGCGCGAAGGCGCCTTCCGCGTGGACATCACGGCGGCGGCGCTGACCGAGATGTTCTTCGGCGTGCTGACCAGCATGGTGGACGCCGAACGACGCGGGCGCGTCGCACGGCTGGGCATTGCGTCCGTGGTCGAGCAGATGATGCTGCACGGCATCGCCAGCGAACCGGTGCGCGCCCCGGTCCAGGGCGCGCCGGCCTGATCAGGCGCTGGCGACGGGGCGACCGAAGAACGGGTAGTTCGGGTCGTTGTAGCCGTGGCTGGAGGCGTGCCCGGGCACGACCCAGCCATCCACGATGGCTTCGTCTTCGGGCGTGATGGTGACGTCCAGCGCCGCGTAGTAGTCGTCCATTTGCGCCAGCGTGCGCGGGCCGGCGATCACGCCGGTGATGATCGGGTTGGCCAAGACCCAGGCGGTCGCGAAATGGCCCGGCAGCACACCACGCGCGGCGCTGTGCTGCACCAGTTGCTGGGCAATCTGTAGCGATTCTTCGCGGAATTCCGTGGCCAGCATGCGGCGGTCGCCGCGCCCGGCGCGGGTATCGGCGGCGGGCGCCTGGCCCGGCAGATACTTGCCCGTGAGCACGCCACGCGCTATGGGGCTGTAAGGCACCACGCCCAGGCCGTAATGCTTGCACGCCGGCAGGATTTCAACTTCCGGACCACGGTTCAGCATGTTGTAGTACGGCTGGCAAACCACCGGCTGCGGCACGCCCATCTTTTCGCAAAGACGCATCACTTCGGCAATGCGCCATCCCCGGAAGTTCGACAAGCCAAAGCTGCGCAGCTTGCCCGCGCGGATCAGGTCGCCCAGCGCCCACAGCGCCTCTTCCAGATTCTCTTCGTGAAAGTCGCGGTGCAGGTACAGGATGTCCATGAAGTCCGTACCCATGCGCGCCAGGCTTTGCTCCACGCCGCGCATCAGCCACTGGCGCGAGTAATGCGACTGGTTCGGCCCCTTGCCGACCGGGTTGCCGATCTTGCTGGCCAACACCCAGTCGTGGCGCTGCCGTTGCAGCAGCTTGCCCACCACTTCTTCCGAGCGGCCTTCGTTGTAGACATCGGCCGTATCGATGAAGTTGACGCCATGATCGCGCGCCGACGCGACGATGCGCGCGGCCTCGTCATCCGGCGTCTGCTCGCCAAACATCATGGTGCCCAGGCACAAGGGCGAAACGCGAAGATTGCTGGTTCCCAGTCGACGGTATTTCATGGGACAGTTCCCTTTCAAATGTAGGATGGGTGAAGCGCGAAGACCCACGCCAAAAGAAAAACAAAGTGGAACGCGCGCAACCCATCAAGCGGCGCGGGCCTCGCGGCGATTGTTCCTATATAGAGGCCGTCACAAGAAAACCGGTCAGGAACCGTCGCATGAAAACCGTTGCGTTGCACGATGGGTTGCGCGCGTTCGACACCTGTTTGCTATGTTGCGATTTTGCGCGCTTCACCCATCCTACACCTCGTCGACGGCATCCCCCACGTAGGATGGGTGAAGCGCGAAAACCCACGTCAAAAGAACGCCAAGGCGCAACGCGCGTAACCCATCAAGCAGCCTCGCCCGCATCCACCGCCGCCAAAATTTTCCCAAACAGCGCATCAGCGTGCGCCGAATTCAGCCAACGCACGATCACAACCATTTTTCGCTCCGGCTCCACCCACGTGAACGAACTACCCGCGCCCACCCCGAAGAAGCTCGAAGCCGGCACGCTGGGAAACACGCGGCCTTCGTGATTAAGCCAGATCAGATAACCGTAGTACGGCGCAATCTCGCAAGGCGTGCGCATCGCCTGGATCCATTCACGCGACAAAATCTGTTTCCCATTCGCGGCCTGGCCGTCATTCAACAGCATCTGACCGATCAGCGCCTGGTCGCGCGCGCTGATGGACATGCCGCCGCCCCAGTGCGAACCGCCCGGCACCGACGGCATGCGCTGGCCGTCGATCTCGACCCAGGCGGTGTCGTAGCCTACCCATTGCCAATCTTCACTAGCGCCGATGGGGCGCGTGACGGCTTCGCGGAAGACGTCGGGCAAGGGTTTGCGGAACAGGTGCAACAAGGCATACGACAACTGGTTGATGCGGACGTCGTTGTATTCCCAATACGTGCCCGGACGCTGCAAGGGCCGCGCATCGCCCTTCTTGCCGTCCGGCGGCACGCCGAAGGTCACCGCGCGATAGCGGTCCGCCTGGTCCGACACGCCAAAGCGTTCGCCTTCCCATTCGCTTGTCTGCTGCAACAGATGGCGCCAGGTGATGTCGGCGTTCTGGCCTTCGTCAAAGCCGATGCCCGGCACGCGCTTGCCCACGGGTTCGTCCACGTCTGGCAACAGGCCACGGTCATGCGCCACGCCGGCCAGAATCGCCAGGTACAGCTTGGCCACGCTGAAGGTCAGATCGGCGCGCTCGGGTTCGCCCCAGGACGCCACCGTCTTGCCGTCCACCACCACCACGCCCGACACCGGGCCACGATCGTGAATGGGACCCAGCAGGCGGTTCCACGGCGGCGGGTCGTTCAGGTGCACGCCAAAGTTGCCCTTGACGCTGCGGTCCCAGGTGGATTCGTGTTCATTGGCGAATTCAATCGCCTGCTGCATAAGCGTGTTCATGGTTTCCCTTCGTGTTGTCTTTGTCTTGCTTGATCTTCAGACCGCCGTTGCGCCCTCGGGCGAGCGCGCCAGAAATTCCATTGCCGCCTGCACACCGCCGGAACGATGCGGCACGCCCGCGGCTGCCAATCCCATTTCGACGCCGGCCAGCGTGCCGCACAGCGTCAGGTCGTTGAAGTGGCCCAGATGGCCGATGCGGAAAATGCGGTCGGAAAGCTTGCCCAAGCCCTGCCCCAACGACATATCGAAGCGTTCCAGAATCAGCTTGCGCAGCGCGTCGGCGCTATGGCCCTCGGGCATCATCACCGCGGTCAGCGCGGGGCTGTGGGCGGCCGGATCCAGGCTCAACAATTCCAGCCCCCAACCCGCCACGGCCAGCCGCGTGGCGCGCGCGTGGCGTTCGTGGCGCGCGAACACAGCGGGCAAGCCTTCGGCTTGCAACATGGCCAGCGCTTCGTGCAGGCCGTACAGCAGATTGGTGGACGGCGTATACGGAAAATAGCCCTTGGCGTTGGCGGTCAGCATTTCGCCCCAGTCCCAATACGAACGCGGCAGGCGCGCAGAGTCGGCGGCGGCCAGCGCACGCGCGCTGACGGCGTTGAACGCCAGGCCCGGCGGCAGCATCAAGCCCTTTTGCGAGCCGGCCACGGTGACGTCCACGCCCCATTCGTCGTGGCGGTAATCAATCGAACCCAAGGAAGAAATCGTGTCCACCATCAGCAGCGCGGGGTGCGCGGCGCGGTCGATCGCGGCACGCACGGCGGCGATGTTGCTGGTGACTCCCGTGGACGTTTCGTTATGCACGACACACACCGCCTTGATCCGGTGCTGCGTGTCTTCGGCCAGGCGCGCGCCGATCACGGCGGCATCAACGGGATGGCGCCAGTCGCCTTCCACGTATTCCACTTCCAGCCCCAAGCGCCCCGCCAGCTTCTTCCACAGGCTGGCGAAGTGGCCGGTTTCCACCATCAGCACGCGGTCGCCGGGCGACAGCGTATTGACCAACGCCGCTTCCCAGGCGCCGGTGCCCGACGACGGAAAAATCACCACGGGCGATTGCGTCTGGAAGACCTGCTTTGCGCCTTCCAGCACGGCGAGGCCCAGCGCGCCGAACTCGGGTCCGCGATGGTCGATGGTGGGTTGATCAATGGCGCGCAAGACGCGGTCGGGCACATTGGTTGGCCCCGGAATCTGCAAGAAGTGCCGGCCGGACAGATGGGTGTTCAGGGTAAGCATGCGTAGCCCCAGGGTGGAATTTTTTGTATACCAGTGAAAGAAGCGCGGCATTTAACACGGCGTTTGAAACGACCGGGGCCGAGCACGCGGACTTGCGGCATGCGCCACTCTATCCCATTGTTTTTACATCGATAACCTAGGGTATACACCCATCAATGAAGTCATGGCGACGGGTTTATAGTGCAAAAAAACACGGGGAAATGTTGGTATACCAATGAGCAGCAATCCTAGCCTGATGCCGGGTTTGGCCAGGTCGGCACGCGCCGATTCCACCACGCCCGACGCGTTGCCAGACGCCGCCGCGCCTGCCGCGCCACGTGCCGCCGGCAACGGCCGCACGCTGCCCGGCGCGGTTGCTGGCGCGCTGCGTGAACGCATCATCCAAGGTGAATTCCCCCCCGGCTCCCGCTTGAACGAACGCGCCTTGTGCGATCTCTTGGGCGTATCTCGCACTCCGATGCGCGAAGCCTTCCGCGTATTGGCGGCCGAAGGCCTGGTGCAGATCGAACCCAACCGCGGCGCGCAAGTGGTGGCGCTGTCTGAAGCGAACATCCGCGAGGCCTTCGAAGTCATCGGCGGCCTGGAAGCCATGTCTTGCCGGCTGGCGTGTGAACGCGCCACCGACCTTGAAATTGCCGAGATCCGCGCGCTGACCTACGAGATGATGGCCAGCCACGCGCGCCACGACCTGCCCACCTACTTCCACACGAACCGCGAGATCCACGAACGCATCAGCCTGGCTTCGCACAACAGCCTGCTCAAGCAGTTGTACGACGCGCAAAACGCGCGCATCCAGAACCTGCGTTTCGTGTCGAACGAGAACCGGCAGAAGTGGGACCTGGCCATGCGGGAACACATCCAGATGGCCGAGGCCCTGGACGCGCGCGACGCGGACCGGCTGGCGGGCATCATGCGGCAGCACTTGCAGCGCAAGTGCGAGGCCGCGCTGAAAAGCCTGAACCCCGATGCGGCGCCCCCGCCCGCGCAATCGTCCAACTCTGGTTGAGCCTGCCCTCCCAGCGCAAGGACGATAACGATCAAAACAGGGTGGCGCGGCCCGGAGCGAGACGTTGGATACGCAGTACTTGTAGTGCCTTCCACAGGAGCCTTCACCATGGCTGATAGTCGCTTCACACCGCAGCACCTCATCTCCGTACCCGCTTTGCGCGCCCGCCGCATCACCCCCATGCGCGCCGTTGCCGCCGCCATCCTGGCCTGCGCCACGCTTGCCGCCCAGCCCGCGCTGGCCGGCAAGAAGGACGACACCTTGCGCATGGCGTATGACCAGGCGCCGGAAAGCGTGGACCCCTACTTCAACAACGTGCGGATCGGCGTCATCATTGCCGCCAACGTCTGGGATACGCTGCTCTACCACGATCCCGTCTCCAATGAATATCGGGGGCAACTGGCCAAGAGCTGGAAGCAGATCGATGACAAGACGATGGAATTCGAGCTGCGCCAAGGCGTGAAATTCCACAACGGCGAAGAGTTCGATGCGGACTCCGTCGTGTACACGCTGAACTATGTGGCCGACCCGAAGAACAAGGCCGTTACGCAGCAGAATGTGTCGTGGATCGACAAGGTCGAAAAAATCGACAAGTACAAGGTGCGCCTGACCACCAAGGAGCCCTTCCCCGCCGCCAAGGAATACCTGTCCACCACCGTGGCCATCCACCCGGCCAAGTACTACAAGGAAGTCGGCCCCCAGGGCATGAACGCCAAGCCGGTGGGCTCTGGCCCGTACAAGGTGGTGGACTATCAGCCGGGCAAGTCCATCACGCTGGAACGCAACACCGAGTACTTCAAGGATTCGCCCAAGGCGCAGCCGAAGATCGGCAAGGTCGTCATCCGCTTCATTCCTGACCGCCAGACGCAGATGGCTGAAGTCATCTCGGGCGGTGAAGACCTGATCATGAGCGTGCCCAAGGACCAGGCCGAACAGCTGGGCCAGATGCCGAACCTGCAGATGGTCACCGGCAACACCATGCGCATCGTGTTCATGCAGATGAACATCAAGGAAGGCACGCCCGCGCCGCAACTGAAAGACGAGCGCGTGCGCAAGGCCATCATCCACGCGATTGACCGCGAATCCATGCTGAAGAACATCGTGGGCGAAGGCGGCGGGCTCATCAACACCATCTGCACGCCCTCGCAAGTGGGTTGCACACAAGATGGCGCGCCCACCTACAAGTACGACCCGGCGCTGTCCAAGAAGCTGCTGGCCGAAGCGGGCTACCCCGACGGTTTCGACATCGACATCGTGGCCTACCGCGAGCGCAACCAGACCGAAGCCATCATCAACTACCTGCGCGCCGTGGGCATCCGTGCCAAGCTGAACTTTTTGCAGTACGCCGCCATGCGCGACATGATCCGCGCCAACAAGGCGTCGCTGACGCACCAGACCTGGGGCTCCAACCTGGTGAACGATGTGTCGGCGTCCACGCCCGTGTACTTCGCCTTCGGCAACGACGACATCACCCGCGACCCCAAGGTGCGCGACCTGCTCAACAAGGGTGACCACACCATCGAGGCCAAACCGCGCAAAGCCGCCTACAAGGAAGCGCTGGATTTGATTGCGGAGAAGGCGTACGCGGTGCCGCTGTGGACGCTGCCCGCCTACTACGTTGCCACCAAGGACGTGAACTTCAAGCCCTATTCGGATGAACTCGTCCGCTTCTGGGACATGAGCTGGAAGTAAGGCCCAGGCTTGGCGCCGGGCGTGCGTAATGCGCGCCCGGCGTGCTGACACGTTAGAGGAAGTCCTATGCTGTATTTCACGATCAGGCGTCTGGGCCTGGCGGCGCTGGTGGCGCTGACCGTATCGGTCCTGGCGTTCCTGCTGCTGCACCTGTCGGGCGACCCCGCCCTGGCCCTGGCGGGCGAAGGCGCGCGCCAGGCCGACATCGACATGATCCGCAAGACCTACGGGCTGGACCGGCCGCTGGTGGTGCAGTATGCCGACTGGCTCTGGCATATTGCGCAAGGGGATTTCGGTACGTCTGTGTACTTCAAGACCGACGCCGGCCCGCTGATTTGGTCCAAGCTCAAGACCACCTTGATGCTGGGCATGGGCGCGCTGGGCTTCGCGCTGTTTATCTCGATTCCGCTGGGCGTGCTGGCCGCCATCTACAAAGGCAGCGTGATCGACCGCGCCTGTCTGGCCATCGCGGTGCTGGGCCAGGCGCTGCCGAATTTCTTCTTTGCGCTGATCCTGATCATGCTGTTCTCGATCTCGCTGCGCATCCTGCCGGTATCGGGCAGCGGCACCTGGCAGCACTTCGTAATGCCCGCCATTGCGCTGGGCTACTACGTGGCGCCCGCCTTCATGCGGCTGATACGCGCCGGCATGATCGAGGTGCTAGGCGCCGACTACATCCGCACCGCGCGCGCCAAGGGCCTGCCGGCCCGCAAGATCATCTTCAAGCACGCGCTGCGCAACGCCATCGTGCCCGTGGTGGCGCTTGCCGCCGTGCAACTGGGCTACCTGCTGGGTGGCTCGGTCGTCATTGAAACCATCTTCGCGCTGGACGGGCTGGGCTACCTGGCCTACCAAAGCATTACGTACAAGGACTTTCCGGTGATGCAGCTGATCGTGCTGCTGCTGTCCGTGCTGTATGTGCTGCTGACGCTTGCCGCCGATATCGCCAACGCGTGGCTTGATCCGCGCATCCGGGTGTCCTGACATGACTACGCCTATCCTCACCCCTACGGTTCCGGGCGCCCCCGCGCCCATGGAACTCACCGCCGCCAACTTGCGCTGGCGTCGGCTGCGCCGCAACAAGGCCTTGCTGGCGGGCGGCGGCATCCTGCTGATCATTGTGCTGATTGCACTGCTGGCGCCGTGGATCTCTCCGCACGACCCCTACTTCCAGGACCTGGCCTACCGTACGGCGCCGCCCGTCTGGTACGAAAAAGGCACCTGGCTGCATCCGCTGGGCACCGACCAGTTGGGCCGCGATTACATGTCGCGCCTGTTCTACGGCGCCCGCATCTCGCTGTTGATCGGCATCAGCGTGGCGCTGATATCCGGCATCATCGGCACCGCCATGGGCATGGCCGCCGGGTACTTCGGCGGCAAGGTCGACATGGCCGTGTCGTTCCTGATCACGACGCGCCTGTCGATGCCTGTGATTTTGGTGGCGCTGGCCACCGTGGCCATCGTGGGCGGCTCGCTGTGGGTCGTCATCCTGGTGCTGGGCCTGCTGAAATGGGACCGCTACGCCGTCGTCATGCGCAGCGCCACGCAGCAGGTGCGGTCATTGGAATACGTGGCGGCGGCGCAGGCGGCGGGCGCGTCCACCTGGCGCATCGTGTGGGGCGAAGTGCTGCCCAACGTGGTGCCGCAGTTGATCGTGATTGCCACGCTGGAAGCCGCCAGCGCCATTCTGCTGGAGGCCTCGCTGTCGTTCCTGGGCCTGGGCGTGCAGCCGCCGCTGCCGTCCTGGGGGCTGATGATCTCTGAAGCCAAGGCCTATATGTTCTTCTCGTTCTGGCTGATCGCCATTCCGGGGTCTGCGTTGGCGCTGCTGATCTTCGCGATCAATCTGGCTGGCGACGGGCTGCATCAACTGCTGACGCCTGAAGAGAGGGGCTGACCATGAACGACAAGGAAATTGTTCTGGACGTGCAAGGGCTGACGGTGGACATCGCCACGCCGCGCGGGCCGCTGCACGCGGTGCGCGACGTGTCGTTCCAGGTCAGGCGCGGCGAAACGCTGTGCCTGGTGGGCGAATCGGGCTGCGGCAAGTCGATGACCTCGCTGGCCATCATGGGCTTGCTGCCCAAGGCCGCCAAGCGCAGCACGCGCCGCCTGGCGGTGCTGGGTGAAGACCTGTCCGCCGCGCGCGGCCGCCGCATCAATGCGCTGCGCGGCAGCAAGATGGCGATGATCTTCCAGGAACCCATGACGGCGCTGAACCCGGCCTACGCCATTGGCGAGCAACTGACCGAGCACTACATTCACCACCGCCACGCCAGCCAGCAACAGGCGCGCGACCGCGCCGTGGAGCTGCTGGAAAAAGTGGGCATTGCCTCGGCCGGGCAACGCCTGACGCAGTATCCGCACCAGTTGTCGGGCGGCCTGCGCCAGCGCGTGATGATTGCGATGGCGCTGATGTGCGGCCCGGAATTGCTGATCGCCGACGAGCCCAGCACCGCGCTGGACGTCACCATCCAGGCGCAGATTTTGCGCTTGCTGGCCGACCTGCAAGCCGAGCTGGGCATCGCGATGGTGCTGATCACCCATGACCTGGGCGTGGTGGCGCGCATTGCGCAGCAGGTGGCGGTGATGTATGCCGGGCAGATTGTCGAGGAAGGCCCGGTTGAAGATATCTTCGCCACGCCGCGCCATCCCTACACGCAAGGGCTGCTGGGCTGTATTCCCGTGCCCGGCCGCACCCCGCCCGGCGAATCGCTGGGCACGATTCCGGGCGTGGTGCCATCGCTGGTGGGCGACCTGCGCGGCTGCGCCTTCGCCGACCGCTGCCAGTATGTGCAGCCGCAATGCCGCGACACGGTTCCCGTGTACGGCCACCCGCCGCACCAGCAATGGCGCTGCATCCGCCAAGAAGAAGGAGTTCCGGCATGAGCGCGCTCTTGCAAGCCGAAGCCGTCAGCCGGCAGTTTTCCATCCGCTCGGGCATGTTCCGCCCACGCAGTACCTTGCATGCCGTCAATGGTGTGGACCTGGCGGTGGAACGCGGCGCGGTGCTGGGGATCGTGGGCGAATCGGGCTGCGGAAAATCCACGCTGGCGCGCATGCTGCTGGGGCTGACGCCGCCCAGCGCGGGCGTGATCAAGCTGGACGGGCAAGACATCAGTCAGATGGACCGGCGCGCGCTGGCCCGCCGCGTGCAGCCGATTTTTCAGGATCCGTACTCGTCCTTGAACCCGCGCCGTTCCATTGCGTCCATCGTGTCGCTGCCGCTGGAGGTGCACGGCATCCCCAACCCCAAGCTGCACAAGGCCATTGAAATGCTGGAGCGCGTGGGCCTGCCGCCGCGCCTGGCGCACAACACGCCGGGGCAGTTGTCGGGCGGGCAGCGCCAGCGGGTGGCGATTGCGCGGGCGCTGGTCATGAACCCCGAGATCGTCATCTGCGACGAGCCGACGTCCGCGCTGGATGTGTCGGTGCAGGCGCAGATCATGAACCTGCTGATGGACCTGCGCCGCGAATTCAACCTGACCTATGTCTTCATCAGCCACAACCTGGCAGTGGTGGAGCACATTGCCACGCACGTGGCCGTGATGTACCTGGGCCGCGTGGTGGAATCCGCCGACACCGCCAAGCTGTTCCACGACCCGCGCCACCCCTACACGCAGGCCTTGCTGGCGTCGGTGCTGACGCCCGAGCCCGGCCTGGGCATACCTGACATGGGCTTGGGGCTGTCGTTTCCCGACCCGCTTAACCCGCCGCCGGGCTGCCCCTTCCACCCGCGCTGCCAGTACGCCATGGCGCAATGCAAGACCGAACGGCCTGCGCTGACCTTGCGTGATGAGTCCGTGGTGGCTTGCCATCTGTACCCCGCGGCCCCGTCCGCCATTGCCGCATCGAATGCGTCTTCACTGCTATCTTCAATACCCAATTCCACCGGAGCTCGACCATCATGACTCGTGAGCAAGCCATCGCCCAGGCGCAACACTGTTTTGATTCTGGCGCCTTCCGCGCGCTGCTGGCGCGCCGCCTGGCGCTGCCCACGGAAAGCCAGAACCCCGAGCGCGCCGCCGTGCTGGCGGACTACCTGGAAACGGAAATCCGCCCCGCATTCGAGGCGCTGGGGTTCACCTGCCAAACCTTGACGCATCCGAAGGCGCTGGCGCCCTTCCTGTATGCCGAACGGATTGAAGACCCGGCGCTACCGACCGTGCTGGGCTACGGGCATGGCGACGTCATCCGGGGCTTGGAAAAGGAATGGAAGGAAGGCTTGTCGCCCTGGGCGCTGACCGAGGCCGAAGGCCGCTGGTACGGCCGCGGCATCGCCGACAACAAGGGGCAGCACACCATCAACATGGAAGCGCTGCGGCTGGTGCTGGAAGCGCGCGGCAAGCTGGGCTTCAACGCCAAGTATTTGATAGAAATGGGCGAAGAGACGGGGTCGATGGGTTTGCGGGAATTGTGCGCCGAGCATCGCGACATGCTGTCCGCCGACCTGCTGATCGCGTCCGACGGCCCGCGCCTGGCGCCCCAACGGCCCACCATCTTCCTGGGCGCGCGCGGTAGTTTGAACTTTGACCTGTCGATCGAGGCGCGCGCGGGCGGGCATCATTCCGGCAACTGGGGCGGGCTGATTTCCAACCCCGGCATCCAGTTGGCCCACGCCATTTCCACGATTGTGTCGCCCACCGGCCAGATACGCATCAAGGAATGGGTGCCCGCCGAACTGCCCGACGCCGTGCGCCGCGCGCTGGCGGATTGCCAGGTGGATGGCGGCACCGACGGACCCGAGATTGAACCGGAATGGGGTGAACCCGGCCTGTCTCCAGCGGAGCGGGTCTTTGGCTGGTGCTCGTTTGAAGTGTTGGCGTATAAGACCGGCAACCCGGAAACGCCCGTCAACGCGATTCCGCCACGCGCCTGGGCGCGTTGCCAACTGCGCTTCGTGGTGGGCGTGGACCCGGACGACCTGATCCCAGCGCTGCGCCGCCATCTGGACCGCGAAGGTTTTCCGATGGTGAAAATTGCGCTGACGCGCGAGTCCATGTTCCGCGCCACCCGCATTGATCCTGACGACGCCTGGGTGCGGTGGGCGGTGGATTCGCTGGAACGTACGTCGGGGCAGAAGACGGCGTTGCTGCCTAATTTGGGTGGATCATTGCCGAATGATATTTTCACGGACGTGCTGGGCCTGCGCACGATATGGGTCCCGCATTCATATCCTGGATGTTCGCAGCACGCGCCGAATGAGCACCTGCCGCCGGAGCTGCTGCGGCAAGCGCTGGGGTTGATGACGGGTCTGTATTGGGACTTGGGCGCGGGGGGAACGCCGGCGGTGTCGCGCTGAATTTTTCTGCGGACGGGGTTATTTCGCTGTCCGCAGAAAATCAATGAAGCGCCGCACCTTGGTGCTGACATGGCGGGTATCGGCGTACACCGCATACACAGGCTGTGGCGGCAACGCGTAAGACGACATTACCCGCTGCAACGCGCCGCGCGCCAAGGGCTCTGCCACCAGCCAGTCGGGCAGAGCCGCCACGCCGCAACCGCCTTCCACAAACGCCAGCAAGGCCGACGCCGTGTCCGCATGCGCCACGGGCGACACGCGCAGTGTGTGGTCGCGCCCTTTGCTGTCCGTCAAGCGCCACTGGTCGCGACGGCCCGGGCGATTCGCCAGCCATGGCATCGCGGCCAATGCCGCGAGCGACCGTGGCGTGCCTTGCTCCGCCAGCAACGCCGGGCTGGCCACCAGCAACAGCTTGAATTCACCGATGGGCGTGGCGCGGTACGTGGAGTCCGCCAACGCGCCCACGCGGATCGCCACGTCCACCCGTTCGCCAATCAAGTCCGCATGCGCCGATCCCGCCTGATAGCTGACCCGCAACGCCGAATGCTGCTTGGCGAACGCGGCGAGTGCAGGCGCGACGATGCGGTTGCCATAGTCCACCGACGCCGTCACCCGCAAGCTGCCGGACAACGTCAGCTGCCCCGATCGCGCCTCGTCCACCGCAGCGTCGGCGTCACGCAGCAGCCGGGCGCAATTGCCGTAGAAGCCGTCGCCCGCCTCGGTCAGCGCCAAGCGGCGCGTGCTGCGTGTCAGCAGGGCCACGCCCAGCTCCTGCTCCAACTGCTTGACGTTGAAACTGACAACGGCCTTGGTCGTGCCCAGCGCGTCGGCTGCCGCCGTGAACGAGCCGGAGTCCACCACGGCCACAAACATGGACAGACGATTCAGGTTGATCATGGCAAGGATTTATTGTCAAAAAACTGCGAACAGTATATCTACTTGAAGGCTATTTTTTTGAACATGGCAAGCTGCCTAGAATGGCGCTCCTTGTTGATTTCACCGCGCTTTCCATGACGGATTTTTCTTCTCTCCACCCGCCTTCGCCGCAGGACGCCCACGTGCAGTTTGCGCTGGACGTTCATGCACACATCGAACAATGGATAGGCCAGACCGACGCGCCGACCTCCGTGCTCACTGCCCTGCTGGGCAGCTTTGCGCCTGCGTTCAGCATGATCACAACCGACGGACAACGCCTGCCGCACGGGGCATTGGCTGCGTTGTTCGCCGGCTTGCGCGGGTCGCGTCCGGGCTTGAAGATCCGGATCGATGAATGGGCGGTGCCATATGCGGACGCGGGCTCGGCGCTGCTGACCTATCGCGAACGCCACACCTGGAACGGCGGCGCTTCGCAGCGGCGCGCCACTGCGCTGTTCACGCCGGGCGAAGATGGCCAGCCGCAATGGGCGCATCTGCACGAAACCTGGGCCTGACCCGGGTGCTATATCCCCGGTAGCTATAAACAAGCGGCGAATAAATCTTAAGTTCTAAACCGAATCAGCCACATCTCAAACGCTGCTTGATGGGTTTCGCGCGGTCGATTCTTGCGTTCTTGCGATGGCCTTGGCGCGCTACACCCATCCTACTCACCACCTGAATCGGTCTTAATAGATAGATAAAATTCGACATTAGCCCGCTTCTGCTTTCTAATGCCCGCATTGTGTATTTAAAATCAGGAAACGTACTTTGTCCTATTGCCGATGGACCGTTACCGCAGCGCTGCTATTTGCTTGCGGCGCAAGCCTTGCATCCCCCACCGTCATCCCCGTCAAGATCGCCGATGATCTCGGCGTGCCGTTTATCAGGGTGACGCTTGGCACGGTCAAGACGGATTTGATGCTGGACACGGGCGGCCAGATTGGCATCACGGTGCCCGAAACCCTGATCACCCCCGAGACCGGGGTGTTCCTGACGGGCAGGCAAGAACGTCGGACCGACGTGACCGGGAAAATCTTCCAGGTGCGGCAATTGATTGCCCCCGACGTCTATTTGGACACCGCAAAACTCGGTCCCGTCGCGGGCGCCGTGAATTACGTCTGGGGGCTGCGCATCAACGATGACGACCGCATGCCCGTGCCAGAATCGTTGAAAGCGGGCGTCATCGGGCTGGGCGCCCTGTCCTCGCGCAACATGCTGCTGGATATGGCGCAGCAACGCCTGCTGTTGTACGAACGCGGTGGCATGGAGCGCCCGGACCTGTCTTCCTGGCAGCACGTTCCGTTTGTCTACGACGACGAAGGAATCGTGATCACGCTACACGCCGATGGCATTCCGATACGCTTCTCGCTGGACACCGGCGCCAGCACGTCGATACTGCGCGACGACGCAGCTATCTTCACCCAGCGGCCGTCGCCCTGCGCCGGCAAACAAGCCGAGGACACCCACTGCGGCATCTGGCGGCTGAAGCGTCCCGAATCTAATGGTATGCCGCTGGACGACCTGGACGTTCTCGTCGTCCCCATGGCAGGCGTGCCATTCGACGGATTGATTGGCATGGATTTCCTGCGCAGCCACAAGGTGTTCATCGACTTCGACACGCAGACCCTGCACATCCAGGCCACGCCCGACACGAATGCGTCCGGCTGACCGCGCGGGCAATGGCCCAAAAAAAGCCTCCGTCTACGAGGCTTGTCGTTGAGGGTGGCGGATGCCATCCAGCAGCAGGTCTGTGATGAACTCCGCTAGCGCCTGTTGCTGTGCCGCGTCCGGCATCTGGCGGGTGAAGCGCTCGATGATGCCCATCAGCGATTGTGCGAACCAATCCGCTGAAACCTCGGTGCGGAACAAACCCGCCTGCTGCTCGGCGCGAATGTTGTCAGCGATCATCGCCACCAGTTCGTCCTTCAGCGCTTCGGCCGCCGCCACCTGAAAGAAGCCGATGCGGGTCAGGTTGGGATCTTCTTGCAAGATGGCAAGCAGGCCCAGCACGCCGCCACGAATGCGATCGGCCAGTTCGGCCCCTTCCAAACCAGCCGGCAATCGCGCCTGGCTGATCGCCTGACGCAAACGCTGCGCGAACATGCCGACCAGTTCGTCGTAGGCGGCTTGCTTGCTTGAGAAGTATTGATAGAAGACGGGTTGGGTGACCCCGGCCCGGGCGACGATGTCGCTGATCCGGGTGTGCTGGAATCCGCGTTCGGCGAACTCCGCGGCGGCAACTTGCAAAAGCTGTAAGCGGGTGCGTTCACCTTTGGTGAGACGCTTGTCTTGCGATAAAGAAGGGGGTCGTGCCGTCATCATCGCGAGAAAGTACCCTGCTTCATAGCTTTGCGCTACTAGTTCGCATGGCCTTCGCGCAACGCGATGTCACGGCATTACAACGCCCGCCACGAGGCCAGCCGAAAAGTTTACAAATTACTGAAATGAAGCCGTCGCGATTTCACGACAAACCCGCGTCTGCACACGCCTCAACCGATTTCCCGGCCTGTTTACAGCCCTTGAAGTCACTTGAAATGCCCGTAGCTTTTGCAACAACTTTTGATGCCCCCGCAGCAGTAAAGTAGCGCTATCGCCGAGCGCATTTCGACTATGCACGCGCCCGGCGGACAGGAGCAAGATCATGAAACGGTATACAGGCCGGATGGTTGCCTTGACGTTGGCGCTTGCCGTGGCAAGTGCGCCCGCGATGGCGGGCGGCCGTGGCGGCGGCGGTTACCACGGAGGCTATTACGGCGGCAGTGGCTATCACCACCATGGCGGTGGCGGGAGCAGTTCAGACGGTTGGTGGATAGGCGGCGCTTTCGCGCTGGCCGCCGTTGGCCTGTTGCTGGCGGCGAACTCTGGCCCCAGTTATGCGCAGACCAGTGTCTATGCCTCGCCGGGTATTGGCTACACCAGCCCGCCCATCTATGCCGCGCCCGTCTACGACGCGCCGCCCGTGTATGCCGACCCGTCCGTTGCCTATGCGCAACCGCAATCGCAGCTTGAATCGCAGCCGCAGTACGCGCCCGTGCAATACGAGGCCGCGCCCCAGGTCAGCGCCGCCCAGGCCAGCGCCACCACCGATTGCCAGCGTTGGGCCATGAACCAAAGCGGCTACAACCCGGCCACCATTTCGCAATGGACAACGCAAGTGATGGTGGATTCGTACAACCATTCGCTGGATTCGTGCATGACCAGCCGGGGTTACCGCAGTCAATAAAGTCTGTCAGCGGGCGTGGCGCCGCCAAGCGCGCCACGCCAGTCCCAATCCGGCGGCCAGCAATGCCGTCGCCGGCAACACCCACACAAAACCTGACGACGTATAGACCACCTGGTCCACCGGATCGTAATAGCGACCCAATTCGTTGAAGTCCCACTTCCAATAGAACGCATACCAGGCGTAGTAGAAGAAAGCGGACAGCCCCAGGCACAGCACGGCGCCAACGCGCGCACGCCGCCGATGGCGGCGCACGGCATCCTTACCACCAGGCAGCATCGCCGCCAGTCCGCCGCACGCCGCGATGACCAGCACCGCCAGCACCACGGCTCCCGCGCTAAGCCACATCTTGCGACTCCAAGCGCGCCAGACAGGCGTCGGCCTCGGCCCATTGCTTTTCGCTGAAGACCTGCACGCCGGCGCCGATCAGCAATTCGGCCGTGATGCCCACGCCCGCTTTCCGCTGCCCCGAGTAATGGCCGTCGTACACATAGCCGCTGCCACACGACGGGCTGCCTTCTTTCAGCACCGCGATGCGAATGCCGCGCTGGCGCGCCAAGGACAACGCCGCATGGCCGCCTTGCACGAATGCCTGGGTGACGTCGTCTCCCGTCACGGCGACCACGCGCGCGCCGCCGGCCAGCACGTCGGCGGCCTGTTTGCCCGGCTCGATCTCAGCGGGCGGGCGCGGTATAGCCATGCCCCCCGCGACTTCCGGACACACCGGCACGACCCGCCCTTCCCCGCGCCAGCGGGCCAGAACGGCGTCATCGTTGGGCACCGCGCGTCCGTCATAGCGCACGGGGTTGCCCAACAGGCAGGAGCTGATCAACACGTATTGCATGGGATATTCAAACAGGGCTGGGCTTGGAAATAAGCAGCCCTGAATCATAGACCAGCAGCCCGGCGCGTCAGCAACGGCTCGGCATCAGCGTCTGTATCCACGCCCGCAAGCCGGGGTCGCGCAGTTCCAGCACATCGAACAGGCCAAGCGCACGCAGGGCCGGCAGCGCGTCTTGAATGTCGCGCCTCGCGTCGGCCACCGCCTCTGGCGAGGCCTTGGCATCGGTGCATACGCGCGCGTTCGCCAGAAACGCGCCCACGGTTCCCTTGCGCACCGGCACGCCGTTGAATTCACTGTGGTTCATGCTGTCCGGCAAGATGTCTTTGGCTTGCATGCCTGGCTCCTGATGGTGAGACACAGGCGTTACGATAGCGGCATCAAGTTGGCGTTACTGCGGGGTTTTGGTCAATGAATACCGCGTTTCTGCCACATGCCACGCGCCACCCGCCACCTGCTGACATGACGACTCCCTTGCTGCACCCCGAACGCGCTCAATCGACGCACGGCCCGGCGCTGATCGCCGCGCGCCGCGATGACGGCCTGCTGCGCGACACCGCCATGCACCAGCATGCGCGCGGTCAACTGCTGGGCGCTTATCGCGGCCTGGTGACGGTGGTTGCGGGCGCGCGGCAATGGGTGGTGCCGTCCGCGCATGCAGTGTGGATTCCGCCGGGCCAGCCCCATGGTTTGAGATCGCACGGGGCGTACGCGGGCTACAGCGCCTACCTGAGTCCCGCCGCTTGCGCGGGCTTGCCCACCACTGCCCGCGTGCTGCAAACATCAGCCTTGTTGCTGGCGGCCGTGGACCGCGCCGCTTCGTGGAATGGCAATGAGACAGCCGCCGCGCGCAAGCGCGTACTGGAATTGATTCGAGACGAAATACGCACCCTACCCCTGGCCGGCCAAGCGCTGATCCTGCCTGGCGACCCGCGCTTGCAACGGCTGGCGGTGGCTATGTCGGATCACCCGTCGGACACCCGGTCATTGGATGCCTGGGCCGCGCAAATCGGCATGGCGCCGCGCACTTTGGCGCGCCGCTTCCTGGCCGAAACCGGCCTGCCGCTGGGCGCATGGCGGCAGCAGGCCCGCCTGATGCGGGCGCAGGAAATGCTGGCGGCGGGGAGTGCCGTGACGACGGTGGCGCTGGAATTGGGCTACGACAACATCAGCGCCTTCATCGCCATGTTCAAGCGTGAAGTCGGCATCACGCCGGGCCGCTTTCGCGGCCCGGTGGACTAAAACCCTGATCAGGATTCCTTGGCCGCCGTTTTGCGGGGGCTGCGGGTGCGCGACGCGGTCTTGCGGGCGGGCTTGGCAGGCGCCTCGGCCGTGGCTTCAGCAGCTGGTGCCGATGCCGCCGCTTCGGTTGCCACCGATTCCGTTGCAACGGCTCGGGTGGTACGACCCGCTTCGGATTCCGCCGACTTGGCCTTCGTGGTCTTGCTGGCGGTACGGCCGCGCTTGGCCGGGGCTGCCGGAGCGGGAGCAGGTTCCGCCGCGGGCCTGGCGTTTCCGCCCGCGAACGGGTCTGCCACTTTAGCGGGCGCCTTGTCGGCTGCCTCGCGGCGCGTCTCCGCAGGGGGCTCAACAAACGTCCATTCCGCAATATTCACGGCAGGCAGCGGCTGGCGCGCCTGCGGCAAGGGCGTCGGCATGGGCGGCAGGCGTGACGGCTGGACAGGCTTGGGCGCTTGAGCGCGCGCCAGCGCATCCGCGCGCATGGACTCCAGTTTGGCGACTTCCCGGGCAAGCGCCTTGGCAGTTTCGTCGTCGGCCTCGGCCTGCTTGTCCACCTGGGCCTGCTTGTTCGCCTGGCGTTCAGCCTGGGCCGCGCCCTGGAACGAACCGGGCGACGTAGTGGCTGGCGTAGTGGCTGGCGTAGTGGACGGCGTAGTGGACGGCGTATGCGAGCCCTCTTGCGCCCCCTCTTGCACCCCCTCGGCCGCGGCAACCGGAAGGACCAACTGCGCGTCCGGCGCGGCGTCAGACGATGCGGCCATCGCCGCTTCGCTCGCGCCTTGCTCGACCGCATGGCTGGCGCCTCGGCCGGATCCGCCCGACTTGCGGCCGCCGCGCGATTTGCGGGCAGGCCGGGAAGTGCTTTCTTCTTGCACCGCTCCCGTTTGGCTGTCATCGACATCCACCTGCGCCGCCTGTGCCGACTGGCGGCCCTGCGACGACCGGGATCCGCCCTGGCCGCCCGAGCGGTTCACGGCCGGCGCGCCGTCGATGCTGTCGCGATACACGTAGGTGCCGGACTTCTCTTCGCGGCCCACTTCCAGGAAGCCGCGCGACTGCGCTTCGTCCAGCAGGTTGCCGAAGGCACGGAAGCCGTAGTACGACTCGTTGAAATCCGGCTTGCGGCGCTTCAACGCATCTTTCAATGCCGATGCCCAGATCTTGCCGCTGTCGCCGCGTTCGGCCATCAGCGCCTCGAAGGTCTCGACGACCATGTCCACGGCCTGGGTCTTGCGCGCTTCCAGTTCTTCCTTGCGGCGGCGTTCTTCGTCCGGCGTGCGGCGTTGGCCGGTACCGGCAGCGGCGCCACCACGGTTGTCGCGGCGGGCGTCGGCGGTGCGCTGGCCTTCGCGCGCCAGGTCGTCATAGAAGATGAATTCGTCGCAGTTGGCAATCAGCAGGTCGGACGTGGATTGCTTCACGCCCACGCCGATCACCTTCTTGTTGTTCTCGCGCAGCTTGGACACCAGGGGCGAAAAGTCGGAATCGCCGCTGATGATCACAAAAGTATTGACGTGCGACTTGGTATAGCAGAAGTCCAGCGCGTCCACGACCAGCCGGATGTCGGCGGAATTCTTGCCCGATTGGCGCACGTGCGGAATTTCGATCAGCTCGAAATTGGCCTCGTGCATGGGGGCCTTGAATTCCTTGTAGCGTTCCCAGTCGCAATAGGCTTTCTTGACGACGATGCTGCCCTTGAGCAGCAGGCGTTCCAGCACCGGCCGGATGTCGAACTTCTGGTATTTGGTGTCCCGCACACCCAGCGCCACGTTCTCGAAGTCGCAGAAAAGCGCCATGCTGACGTTTTCGTTGGGGGTAGTCATATTCGTCTCCAAAGCGAGGCGGCCACGTGCTTCGGGCCGCCAGATAGCGCTCATGATATACATATCCGGCATTACCCCCCGTCTTCCCTCCCCTTGAGCCGCGCATTTGTTACCACCGCGGCGGCTTGACCCGGCCCTGTTTCCGACGGTACCGGCCAGATCCTGACGACTTGCCTAAGCCGGCGCTTACCGGCCCTTTCGCCCCGCTTTCCGGCGGATTGACTTGGGCGCGTGCTGGCTAGAATTCCCGACAATCCGGCATTCCGGCTCGGCGTGCCATCCCCTTCGGGCAAGATCCATGAATCCGTCTACCCTCATCGGCGCCGCCGTCGGCCTGCTTAGCCTTGTTATCGTCGTGGCGCTGTCCGCCACCGACGCCAGCATGTACGTCAACCTGCCGGGCTTGGCCATCGTGCTGGGCGGCACCTGCGCCGCGCTGTTCATCGCCTACCCGCTGCATGAAGTGCTGCGGATCTTCAAGCTGGTCCGCACGGTGTTCCGCAACGACCAGCACGACCAGCAGCGCGACATCGAAGAACTGGCCACGATGGCGCAACTGTGGATGAACACCGACGTCCACAAGGTCGAGCACGAGCTCAAGAAGGTGTCGAACCCGTTCTTGCGTACCGGCGTGCAGTTGATCATCGACAACACCCCCGAAGACCAGATCATTGAAGTGCTGCAATGGCGCGTGGCGCGGCTGCGCGCGCGTGAACAGGCCGAAGCGCAGATGTTCCGCGTCATGGCCACGTTCGCGCCCGCCTTCGGCATGTTGGGCACGCTGATCGCCTTGATCAACATGATGGCGGTGCTGGGCGACGGCAGCATGACGACGATCGGGCAACATCTGGCCGTGGGCCTGATGACGACGTTCTACGGCATCTTGCTGGCCAACCTGATCTGCAAGCCGATCGCGCTGAAGCTGGAACGCCGCACCGCGCGCCGCGTGGAATCCATGAACATGGTGCTGCAAGGCATTTCCATGATGTGTGAGAAGCGCGGCCCGGCCGTGGTGCGCGAAACGCTGAATTCCTTCGTGCTGCACGTCGAAGACGAAATCTATGACGGCGGCGTGGCAGCCGCGCCGCCATCCAATTCCAAGGTCAAGCCCAAGACGGCGACGCCGGCCAAGGGCGCCAACAAGGGTGCACCCGCCGCCAACCCGCCCGTGTCCATCACCCGCCCAGCCGCCGCGCGTCAATGAGCCTGATTTCCCCTTCCCTGGCGCAGCGGATCGAACTGGCCCGCCAGGCCCAACTGCGCGCCCAGAAAGCCGCGGACACGAACGCCTGGCGGCCCAGCAAGAGCGACCGCAAGGACCGCTACGCCCGCTGGCACGTCGAGGAAAAAGTCGAGCAGGACGCCGAGAATTGGCTGCTCAGCTACCTGGACCTGATCACCCTGCTGCTGGCGATGCTGGTCGTGATGCTGGCGGTGTCGCGCCTGCACGGCCTGGGCCCTGATGCCTCGGGCAAGCCCATCGAACTGGTCGGCACGCTGGCAGCCGCCGGCTTGCCGGTGTATGACGGCGAATACTCGGAGTTCGACGCCGTCGCCATTCCCGCCAGCTGGGCCGAGCCCCCCGCGCCGCCTCCCGCCGCCGTCCAGACGGCCGACGCGGCGCCGGTCGAAGACGGCGTGAAGGTAGCCGAGGCCGCCCCGCCGCTGATCGCCCCGTCCAAGGAATCCCTGGGCCTGGACGACCTGGGCAAGTCGGTGGACGTGATCATCAACGAACAGTCCGTCAGCTTTCGGATCAGCAATGAATTGCTGTTCCCCTCGGGCCAGGCCACGCTCAGCCCCGCCGGACTGGACGTGATCAAGCGCCTGGCGGTCATCCTGAACAAGAACGCGCACCCGGTGTCGGTGGAAGGCCACAGCGACCCCGTGCCGATCCAGACGCGCCAGTTCGCGTCCAACTGGGAACTGTCCACCAGCCGCGCCACCAGCGTGCTGCGCGAACTGGTGCGCGACGGCGTGTCCGCCGACCGACTGCGCGCAGTGGGCTACGCCGAAACGCGCCCGATCGAATCCAACGACACCCCGGCCGGCCGCGCCGCCAACCGCCGCGTCGAGCTGATCATGGACATCGCGCCGAAGCAGGCCCCCACGAAGAAAGCCCAAGCCCCCGCCGCGCCGTCGGCGCCCCAGGCGGACACGGCACCGGCGCGCTCCTGATCGGGCGGCCTCACAACACGCTGCGCACGGGCGGCATCACGGCAATAAGCACGTGGTTTGTGCCGCTCCAGGGCGGACAAAAGCCTCACGGTCAGGCTGGCGGGGCACTGGGCAAGGGCGGTAAGCTTCGCCCCATCGCTCCCCAGGCCCGAACCAGGAAACGCCATGTCCTATATGTTGCTGATCGTTGAACCGGTAGGCCAGCGCGCACAGCGCACGCCCGAAGAAGGCCGCGAGGCCTATGCGCAGATGGTGCGCTACGCCGAAGGCCTGAAAAGCCGCGGCCTGCTCGTCAGCGCTGAATCATTGAAATCCGAATCCGAAAGCGTCCGCCTGCAAATCCGCGATGGCGAACGCTCGCTGATGGACGGGCCGTATGCCGAAGCCAAGGAAATGATCGGCGGGTTCTTTCTGTTGACCTGCGACACCCGCGAAGAAGCGCTGGCCCTGGCCGCCGAATGCCCCGCTGCGCAGTGGGCAACGGTAGAGGTCCGCGAACTTGGGCCCTGCTTCCTGTAGGGCGAGGCTTGCTCCTGGCCGGCCACGGCAATTTAGGTTGCACTCGTGACTGCATATTCCTAGAATGCATGCATCGAATGCATCAGGAGCGCTCGCATCATGCCCATGTTGACCGTTAGAAATATCTCTGAAGAAGTGCACCGCGCGCTGCGCGTGCGCGCCGCCCAGCATGGCCGAAGCACCGAAGCCGAGGTCCGCGCCATTCTTGAAGACGCCGTCAAGCCTGAAGGGCGCGTC
The DNA here is from genome assembly GCF_002812705.1 of Achromobacter spanius. Classification (NCBI taxonomy): domain Bacteria; kingdom Pseudomonadati; phylum Pseudomonadota; class Betaproteobacteria; order Burkholderiales; family Alcaligenaceae; genus Achromobacter; species Achromobacter spanius. The sequence continues at coordinate 4,530,230 of NZ_CP025030.1, forward strand.
AAGCTGGGCTCGTTGCTTGCGCAGATCGGCCGCCAGGCCAAGCTCACCGAAGAGGAAGCCGCCTTGTTCGACCAACGCGACAAGGCGCCCGCCGCCCCACCGAGGTTTGAATGATTCTGCTGGACACCAATGTCATTTCGGAACCGCTGCGCCAAGCGCCCGCCGACGCCGTCATCGAATGGATAGACCGGCAGCCCTTGGAAACCCTGTTCCTTTCCGCCGTCACCGTCGCTGAATTGCGGTTTGGCGTCGCCTGCATGCCAGTGGGCAAACGGCGCGACGCCTTGCATGGCGACCTGGAACAGCGCGTGCTGGCCTTGTTTGCCGGGCGCGTCCTGGCTTTCGACACCGCCGCCAGCCTGGAATACGCCACGTTGATGGCGCGCGCGCGGGCTTCGGGCCAGTCCATCGGCGGGCCAGACGGCTACATCGCCGCCACCGCCGCCGCGCACGGCATGAGCGTGGCCACCCGGGACATTGCGCCCTTTGAAGCCGCGGGCGTTTCCGTCATCAACCCTTGGGGCGCCTCGCACCCGCCGCACTAGTACTTACCCTGATTTCGTGACAGTCCTGTCGATCTGACCGCCTTCCATTCGTCGTCCCCATACAAGCCCCCGAAGATTCACCCCGGAACGGGCGGCGAAGTCCCACTCCAAGGAGAGACTCGGATGCGTTTCATGATGATTGTGCGGGCCACGCCCGATAGCGAAGCCGGCCTGATGCCGGACGACAGCCTGCTTGCCGCGATGGCGACCTACCACGAGGCGCTGATGAAGGCCGGCGTGCTGCTGGACGCCAATGGCTTGAAGCCCACGTCCCAAGGCTGGCGCGTACAGTACGCGGACGGCCAACGCCAGGTGGTGGACGGCCCTTTCGCGGAAACCAAGGAACTGATCGCGGGCTACACCCTGATTCAGGTGCGCTCGCGCGAAGAAGCCATGCAATGGGCGATGCGCTTTCCGCAACCCTTCCCCGGCCAGAACTGCGCGATTGAAGTGCGCCAGTTGTACGAACTGGAAGACTTCGAACCCAGCCAGCAAGTGGAACGCTTTCGCGACATTCCCGGCGTCAGCCACTGATACTCAGGAGACAAGGCCATGCACAAACAGATTTTCGTCAACATCGCCATCAGCGACATGCAGAAATCGCAGGACTTCTTCAAGAAGCTGGGCTTCACCTTCAACCCGGATTTCACCAACGAGCAAGGCGCCTGCATGGTCATCAGCGATGACATCTACGCCATGCTCCTGACGCGCGATTTCTTCCAGGGCTTTACCGGCAAACCGCTTGTGGACGCCAAAGAGGCTACAGAAGTCCTGATCTGCCTGTCTTGTGAAAGCCGCGCCGAAGTCGACGACCTGGTCGCTCGCGCACGCGCGGCCGGCGGCACCGTACCGCGCGAGCCGCAAGACCACGGCTTCATGTACGCGCACGGCTTCGAAGACCTGGACGGCCACATCTGGGAACTGGTCCACATGGCGCCCGGCGAGGTCCCCGCGGCATGACGCAGGCGGCCACGCATCGTGCCATCGAGGCGGTCTGGCGGATCGAGGCCGCCAGCGTCATCGCCGGCGTCGCGCGCCTGGTGCGCGACGTCGGGCTGGCCGAAGAACTGGCGCAGGACGCGCTGGTGACCGCCCTGGAACGCTGGCCGCAGACCGGCGTGCCGGACAACCCGGGAGCCTGGCTGATGACCACCGCAAAAAACCGCGCCCGCGACCGCCTGCGGCTGGATGCGCTGCACAGCCGCAAGCACGAGCAGATTGGCCATGAACTTGAAGCCTTGCACGCGGATGTAGAACCCGACTTTGTCGACGCCCTGGACGCCGCGCGCCAGGACGACATCGGCGACGACCTGCTGCGCCTGGTGTTCACCGCCTGCCATCCGGTGCTGTCCACCGATGCCAGAGTGGCGTTGACGCTGCGCCTGCTGGGCGGGCTGTCCACCGCCGAGATCGCCCGCGCGTTTCTGGCATCTGAATCCACCATTGCCCAGCGCATCGTGCGCGCCAAGCGCAGCCTGACCGCCGCCAAGGTGCCGTTTGAAGTGCCCGATGCCAAGGACCGCGCCGCGCGCCTGACGTCGGTGCTGGAAGTCATCTACCTGATTTTCAATGAAGGCTATTCGGCAACATCAGGCGACGACTGGATGCGCCCGGCGCTATGCGACGAAGCGCTGCGCTTGGGCCGCATCCTGGCCGAACTCACGCCTGACGACGCGGAAGTACACGGCTTGGTGGCGCTGATGGAACTGCAAGCCTCACGCCTGCATGCGCGCACGGACGCGGGCGGCAAGCCGGTGCTGCTGATGGACCAGGACCGCAGCCGCTGGGACCCCTTGCTGATCCGGCGCGGCTTGGTCGCGTTGACCCGCGCCGCCGCGCTGGGCGGACCGCCCGGCCCCTATGCCTTACAGGCGGAATTGGCCGCCTGCCACGCGCGCGCGCCCACGCCGCCAGACACCGATTGGCCGCGCATCGTGGCGCTTTACGACGCGCTGGTGCAACTGACGCCCTCGCCCGTGGTCGCGCTGAATCGCGCGGTGGCCGTGGGCATGGCGTTCGGGCCGCAGGCGGGGCTGGTCCTGGTCGACGCGCTGGCCAGCGAGCCCGCCCTGGCTAACTACCACTGGCTGCCCAGCGTGCGCGGCGACCTGCTGGCCAAGCTGGGGCGCAACGCCGAGGCACACACAGAATTCGAACGCGCGGCCGGCATGACCCGAAACGCCCGCGAACGCGAGCTGCTGTTGGCGCGCGCCCAGGCGATGCAGGCGTAGGTGATTCCTGGCTAGCCGATGCACGCCCACGCGATGCGCGCCGGGCCGAAGGGCCGACAACCCTGCGCCGTGCTTAAATTCCAAGCATGGGTTCCCTGCCTGCCGCCTTTTCCGCTTCCGACGCCGATGCCGACGCTTCCGTCTTGACGGGGGTGCCGGCCGCGTTCGACCATCCCAACGACCGCGCCGAATTCCGCCGCGCGGCGCATCAGCCCGGCGTGGAGCTGTACCGCGCCCACATCATCCGCCACGCCTTCGAACCGCACACGCACGAAGCCTATGGGCTGGGCGCCATCGAATCCGGCGTCGAACGGTTTCGCTATCGCGGCGCCGATCACCTGGCGCCGTCAGGCTCCGTCGTGCTGATGAACCCCGACGAACTGCACACCGGCCGCGCCGAAACGGAAGGCGGCTGGCGCTACCGCATGGTGTACATCGACCCCGACGTGGTGGCCCGAGTGTCGGGCGAAGCCGGCTGGTGGTTCGACACGGCCGTCGGCCATGACGCCGCCGGCGCACAGCGCGTCACCGCCCTGCTCGACTCCTTGTGGCAGGCACATGAACCGCTGGCTTTCGATAGCGCGCTCTACACCCTGCTCAGTGAATTCCGCCGCCACGCCCAAGTGCCGCGCGATGCGCCGTCCGAGGGCGCGCCGCGTTTTGCCCCCGTCGTCGACTACCTGCGCGCGAACCTGTCGCGCCGCCTCACGCTGGATGAGCTGGCAGCCGTGGCGGGACTGAGCCCCTTTCATTTCCTGCGGCGCTTTCAGTCGCACTACCACGCCACGCCCCAGCAGATGCTGATGGCCTTGCGGCTGTTCGAGGCCAAGCGGCTGTTGGCAATGGGGATCCCGCCCGCGCAGGCGGCGCTGGCGGCCGGCCTGACCGACCAGGCGCACCTGACGCGGGCGTTTTCGCGCCGCTACGGCGTCACGCCCGCCCGCTATCAGAAGCAGGTACGTGGGTAGGCCCGGCCACACCGCAGACCAGAAACAGGCGCGGACGTAAGCCCAAGCACGCCGCGAACCACACCGCAATCTGGTACAAGATTTGCCCCGCCCGCGCCGCTAGACTGCCCCCCATCGATACGCAGGAGCATGGCATGTGGGCAGGAACCCTTTACGCGCTGGCCGCCGGCTTGATGTGGGGGCTGGTGTTCGTGGGGCCGTTGTTGTTGCCGGAATACCCGGCCGCGCTGCAATCGGTGGCGCGCTACCTGGCGTTTGGCCTGATCGCGATGCCGCTGGCGTGGCTGGACCGCAATCGGTTGCGGCAACTCCGCCGCGCCGACTGGATCGAGGCGCTGAAACTGGCGGCCATCGGCAACCTGCTCTACTACCTGTGCCTGGCCAGCGCCATCCAGCGCGCGGGCGGCCCCGTGCCCACGATGATCATCGGCACGCTGCCGGTCGTGATTGCCGTTTGCGCCAACCTGCGCAACGCGCGCCGCGACGGCAAGCTGCCATGGAAGCGGCTGGCGCCATCGCTGGCCCTGATTGCGCTGGGCATTGGTTGCGTCAACCAGGTAGAGCTGCAAGCGCTGCGGCAGGACGCCGACGCCGACTTGTCGCGCTACGCCGTGGGCGCCCTGCTGGCGCTGGCCGCCGTCGCCTGCTGGACCTGGTATCCCCTACGAAACGCCGACTGGCTGCGGGCGCACCCCGACCGCAGCCCCAGCACCTGGGCCACCGCGCAGGGCGTGGCCACCCTGCCGCTGGCGCTCGTGGGCTACGCGGCGCTATGGGGCGGCATGGCCGCTACCGGCAACCCCTTCGACATGCCGCTGGGACCGCGCCCCGACGTATTCCTGGGCCTGATGATCGCCATCGGCCTGTTCGCGTCCTGGCTGGGCACGCTGTGCTGGAACGAAGCCAGCCAGCGCCTGCCCACCGCCCTGGCCGGCCAGCTTATCGTTTTCGAAACGCTGGCCGCGCTGGCCTACGCCTTCATCCTGCGCGGCGCCATGCCTCAACCGCTGACCTTGGTCGGCATCGCCTGCCTGGTGGTGGGCGTGCTGCGCGCGGTGCGCGTCAAGCCGGTGCCAGTGCCTGCGCCCAAGCCACTACAAGTGGGCCGCCCGCACTCGCCGTAGACCGGCCGCGATGACCAAGCCGCCTAGCGCCGCCGCCAGCACCACATATGACGCCGCCCCCCAGCCAAAACGGTCGATCACCCCGCCCACGGTGACCGGTCCGATCACCTGCCCCAGGTTGCTGCCCTGCATCACCAGCCCGACCGACGCCGCCGTCAATGCGGGGCGCGGCGCGACCAGTGGCGCCGTGCCCAGCAAGGTGGCGGGTATCAGCCCGCCGACCGCCGAGAACAGCACGCACAGCAGAAAGGTAGGCATGGCGGGCAGTACGGACTGGAAGATCAACAGCGCCACCACGCCCATCGTGGCGCTGGCGCAGGCGATCAGGGTGGATCGCCGCCAGCCGCGAGCCAGCAGCACGCCCGCGCCCAGGTTGCCGATGATGTTGGCGGCGCTGGCGATGGCGCTGTACAGGCCGGCTTGCGCCAGCGTCAGGCCCAGTTGTTCCATCAGCAGCACGGGCAGGAAGGTGAACAGCGCGAAGAACATCAGGCTGTAAAGCGTGAACGACAGGGCCAGCAATACCGGCCCGGCCGCGCCCAGCGTATCGACGCTGTCCTGCCGCATGCCGCGCCAAGACAGCGATGCCGAGGTCGTGGATTCCCCCACGGGCACCAACGCCGCCACGCTTGCCAGCGCCACGGCCACCGCCGCACCCGCGCACCACCAATAGGCCTGCCAGTGGTCGAACGCCTGCGAGGCCAGCATCGCGACGGCCATGCCGGTCGGCATGTAGCAGCTCCAGAGCGCAAAGGCGAAATCCCGGCCGGACGTTGACACCATGCGCTGCAAGGCGGCGGGGCCGGCCACGGTGATCATCAGAAAACCCAGGCCCTCGATCACGCGCGACGCCAGCAGCAGCCCATAGCTGGGCGCCATGGCGCCCATGGCGGTGCCCAGCGCCGTGGCCAGCAAGCCCAGCAGCAGCATGCGCCGCGCACCGAAACGCGCGATCACCCCGCCAGCGGCAATACCACCCACTACGCCCAATAGCGAAAACACCGCCGTCAGCGTGCCGATCGACGCCAGGTCCAGGCCCATGTCCTGGCGCAACAAAGGCGCGGCGATGATCACCTTGCCCACCTGCAACGACGCCACCACGCCCGCGCCCACAATAGCCAGCACCCCGGCCCAACGGGTTTCAACCTGATTCATTGCTGCCTCGATACCCATGCGATGGTCGCCAGCATGCCCGCTGAAAGCGATCTTGAGAAGTGATAATTTTTCGATGAAAATGATCGACGGAATAGATCACTGAGTCGATCAGCGATTCGATCACTGAATGGATCACTGAATCAACCACCGAATCGATCAGCGGTTCGATCACCGATTCGATCAGCCCGTCGCATCAAACAAATAGCCGATCAGCCCCGCCCGATGATAGATGCCCTGACCCTGGACCAATTGCGCGTGTTCGCCGCCGTGGCCGATGCCGGCAGCTTCCGCGCGGCCGCCCGGCGCCTGTCCCGCGTGCAATCGGCGGTCAGCCACGCCATCGCCAATATGGAACTGCAATTGGGCGTGACGCTGTTCGACCGCACCGGCCATCGCCCCGTGATGACGACGCAAGGCCAGGCGCTGCTGGCCAACGCCCGTGACATCCTGCTGCGCGTGGACGCCATGCGCGCGCGCGCCCAAGGCATGGGCACGGGTGTCGAACTGGAATTGTCTCTGGTGGTGGACACCCTGTTTCCCATCGCCACGGTGGGCGCGGCGCTAAAGACCATGCGCGACTTGTATCCCATGGTGGCCACGCGCGTGGCGGTCTTGCCGCTGGGCGGCCCGATTGATGCGCTGCTGTCGGGCAGCCATACGCTGGGCATCATTGCGGGCGAACACTTTCGCCATCCGCGCATCACCGTGCAGGCCTTGTCGTCGGTGCAGATGGTGGCCGTGGTCGGCGCCGGCCATCCGCTGGCGCGGCACGCGACGGGCGACGCCACGTTAGGCGCGTCGGAATTGGCCGATCACTTGCAGATCGTGCAGTCCGATCCGTCCAGCTTGAGCGAGGGGCGCGACTTTGCGGTGCTGTCGCCGCAAACCTGCCGCGTCAGCGGCCAGGACACCAAGCATGCCTTGATTGTGGCGGGCCTGGGTTGGGGCCGACTACCGCTCTGGCAAGTGGAGCGCGACCTGGCCGAAGGCCGACTGGTACGCCTGCCCACGCAGAGCCTGGGACGCGGCAGCCAGGTCGCCACCGAGACGTACCTGGCGCACCGCATCGACATGCCGCTAGGTCCAGCCGCGCGCGCGTTTGCGGAAGCGCTGAGGGCCAGCGCCTAAGCATTGCGCCTACGCATTGCACCCAAGCATCGCGCCTACGCGCCAAGCCGCAAGCTCCGCCTGCGACACCTATCGCCCCCTAGGCCTTGCGATCCCCCCGCGCGGGCGCTTGCGCGTAGCTCACCCCCATGCCGGCGCGCACATCGTTCTGAATGCCGTAAGGCGCAATCGGATAGCGCAAGCCGTTGGCGGCCAAGGCCTTCATGCCTTCGATGGCAATCGGCAGATAGCGCGGCGGCAACGCCATCAGCATTTCTTCATCCGGCACACCGCCGTAGCGGCGTTCGGCGAAGCAGGGCAAGGACAAGCTCGGTTCGTCCGTGGCAAGCGCCCGGCCCCAGGAATCCGCACAGGCGGTTTCGCCCACCACGCTGAAGTCAAAGCGCCGATAGTTCTTCCACTGCAAGCCATTGATAAGAATGATCATCTGCCCCGGCGTGGCATACACCAGGCAGATGTCGGGCGGGTCCAGCCGGCCCGAGGCCAGCGGCGACACCACCATGCCCCGGTACTTGCCCGCCGGCACACAGGACAGCGCTTCCTGGCGTGCACGCGCGTCGGCTTCAGTGGCATGCCACACGCCCACGTACTCCTTGCCGCTTTTCCAGGCTTCGTCCTGCGGGCCAAGACCTATCACCGCGCGGCATTGCGACCCGACAAGATCATCGCCCGTGATGCCCACCGTCCAGCCCAGCCGCGCCGCCATGCCGACGATCTGGTCGGTGGTGTGCGTGGCTTGCGGCCGGCGCAAGCCCTTCACGCCGGCCATGTCCGCTTCGTTCTCGAACAGCTTCATGCCGATGACCGTGGTCTTCAAGCGCAGCAGCTTGTTCAGGTCGTCCACCAATTGCGGCCAGTTCAAGGCCGCGTCTTGCGTTGTCTCTTCCATACCCGTCCTTTGGACTGTTATGCGCGGCGTCTGCCGCGATGGGAATTCGTGCCGGCGAGTTGGCTGGGTGTTTACCGCGAGTGACCGCGGGTTGAGCGCGTATCGACCGCGTGTTGCCCAATCGCTGACGAGGCATAAGCATGCACCAATCCGCCGGCGCGTGAAATATGCAGAATTGGGGTATGTGGTATCCCATGCCTGTATGGACCGGGGACATGGGTGACACATGTTCGGGGACATGGGTAACACATAGGTTTTTATCCTATTGGCGTGCTCTGAGGTCGATCTGTTGAACAATTTTGTACAGGAAGACGACATCAAGCACGCCGTCTTGCGAGGAGGGTCTGACCGCGACAGGCAGACCCGCCATTCCCTCTCCGACGAAGACGACGCGTCCGTTCACAATGATCTGCCCTTTGGTCCTGACCTTGAGCACTCGATCGCCCGGCTCGTATTCGATCGGGGGCAACGAGGCAGGATAGCGACGAGGGCTAGGTCGATATCTCGACAGGGGCGGCATCTGCCCCAACGCCTGGTGGGGCCGGACGTGGTTGTACTGTTCACGCCACTGATCCATGGCTTGCTGGCAGTCCAGCAGACTGCTAAACCCCCGGGCCTGGATCAACTCGCGCTTGAGCGTTCGATGCAGGCGTTCTAGCTTGCCTTGGGTTTGCGGGTGGCGAGGGCGACTGTGGCTGATACGCACGCCCAGCCGCATGAGCCAAACCTCCAGGCCTGTCAGCCCCAGGCCGCGCACCGATGCCCAGGATGGGCCGTTGTCCGCGGTGATCCGTTCGGGCAATCCGTAACGGCGAAATACGGCCTTCAGGTGCTGCTGCACAGTTTTGCTGCGCTCATCGCCACAAGCCTGGATGCACAGGGCGTAGCGTGAGTGATCGTCCAATAGCGTCAGCGGATGGCACCGTCCCTGACGCGCGTCGGTCAGGGCAAAGTGCCCCTTGAAGTCCATCTGCCACAACAGGTTTGGCGCCTCATGCTCAAAGCGCTGGTTCGCCAGCCCGACGTTCGAGTCCTCGCCTTGGACCCGATAGCCATGTCGTCGCAAAATTGCCGAGATGGTACTGGGCGCGGGCGCCGTAGTCGGCCCAAGCAGCGCCCGCAACTTGCGAGGCCCCCAGTACGGGTAACGCTTGTGCAGGTCGATCACCTGCGCTTCGATTTGCTCACACGTGCGCCCAGGACTATTGCCTGGCCTGCGAGACAGATCTTGCAACCCAGCCTGGCCGTTCTGCTCGTAGCGGCCCAACCACTTGTATGCGGTCTTGGCGCTGATATCGAAACGCCGGCAAAGCTCCCGCACATTGCTGCCCGGTTGCAGGGCAAGCTGAACGAACTCCATTCGGCAGGACATAAGGCTTGACTCCTTCCACGGCATCGCTCGCTCCTAAAAACGACCATACCGTGATGCTAGAAGTGTTACCTATGTCCCCGAACACCCGTTACCCATGTCCCCGGGCCATACACCATGCCTTTGATCCATCGTGCTTGCGGCAAGACGGCGAGTCGTCGGTGCGGCGACTTGCATTTGGCGGTGCGGCGCTTTGCATTCGTCAGGGCGGAGCTTTGCATTTGGCGGTGCGGCGCTTTGCGAGTCGTCGGTGCGGCGTTTTTGTGGCGGTGGTGCGTGATGGGTTTCGCGCGGTTGAAACCGGGGTTCGCGGGGCGACGTCACCGCGCTCCACCCATCCTACGTAGGATGGGTGGAGCGCGCGAAAGCCACGCCGCGCAAACCCATGGTTCAACGCGCGCAACCCATCATGTCTTGTTTGCGTCACAGCGCATCCAGACTGGCGCGCGCGTCGTCCGCCACGCGCCGCCCCGCTCAACGAAACGCATCCACGCCCCGCATCAGCGCCGCCGCCATGGTGGGCTGGCGCAACTGCTCCAGCCACCACTTCAGCGCCCGGCCCTCGTGGCCGCCGCGCCACGCCAGGTACAGCAGGTTAGGTTCACGCGGGGTCTCGGTCGCCATTTCCAACAGTTCGCCGCGCGCCAGCAAGGACGCCACACGATGGCGCGGCAACCAGCCCACGCCCAGCCCATCGCGCTGCGCCAGGATCTTGGCGCGCATGCTGGGTACGGCCAAGACCGGCTGCCCGCTGACCCTGCCATAGCCGCGCGCCGCCGCCCCGCGCGACGTGTCCGCCACCACCACCGCGCGGTGCTGCTGGATCTGGTCTTGCCGCAAGGGTGTTTTCAGCTTGGCCAGCGGATGGCGCGGCGCCACCGCGAACAACCACTCCATCTCCCCCAATTGCGCCCACTGAAGATTCGGCATAGCTTGGGGCTCGTTCGTCGCCCCCACGATCAGGTCGGCCCGGCCCTCGCGCAGCGCTTCCCACGTACCGCCCAGCACCTCGTGCGTCACGCGCAGGCTGACCCCGGACGCCAGCTTGTCGAACGCGTGGATCAAGGGCAGCATCAGCTCGAATTCCAGGATCTCGTCGCTGACAATATGCAGCCTGTCTTCCCAACCGCTGGCCACCTGCTTGACGCGTTGCGTCAGCCGCGACACGTCCAGCATCAGGCGGGCGGCTTCGTCGGCCAGCAGTTGGCCGGCCGGCGTCAGTTGCAGCCGGTAGCGGCGGCGGTCGAACAGCAGCACGTCAAAACGTTCTTCCAGTTGGCGGGCGGCGTGCGACACCGAAGATGGCGCGCGGCCCAGTTTCACCGCCGCGCGGGACAGGCTGCCGCTGTCCCGGATGGCTTCCAGCAGTGCCAGTTCATTGGTCGTCAACATGTGCGATTCCTTCGAACGTGTTCGTCCGAAAGATCGTACGACAATGCGCCCACCCAGGCGCAACATGGCTACACCTTATCGAACGACTCCCAAGGAGATCACCATGAACCGTTTTGAACACAAGACCGTATTGGTCACCGGCGGCACCAGCGGCATCGGCCTGGCGGCCGCGCAAGCTTTCGCGGCCGAAGGCGCCCGCGTCATCGTCACGGGCCGCGACGAAACCGCGCTGGAAGCGGCGCGAGTCACCCTGGGCGGCAATACGCTGGCCATTCGCAACGTGGCCGGAGCGCCGGGCGCCTCCGCTGCGCTGGCCCAGGCGCTGAAAGACGCGGACGTGCGCCTGGACGCCGTCTTCGTCAACGCGGGCATCGCCAAATTCGCCACCTTGGCCGAGGCCACTGAAGACCTTTGGGACCAAACCTTCGACACCAATATCAAGGGCGTGTTCTTCCAACTGCAAGCCCTGGACCCGCTGCTGAATCCGGGCGCGTCCATCGTGCTGAACGGCTCCATCAACGCCCACATCGGCATGCCCGCATCCAGCATTTACGCCGCCAGCAAGGCTGCGCTCATCTCTTTGGCCAAGACCTTGTCGGCGGAACTATTGCCACGCGGCATCCGCGTGAATGTGGTCAGCCCCGGCCCGATCTCCACCCCCATCTACGGCAAGCTGGGCCTGGACGCGGCAAGCTTGGAAAAGACGGCCGCCGGCATTCAAGCGCAGATCCCGCTGGGCCGCTTCGGCACCCCGCAGGAATTGGCCTCGACCGTGCTGCATCTTGCCGCCTCGGAATCCGCGTTCATCGTGGGCACCGAGATCATCGTGGACGGGGGAATGAGTCAGCTTTGACTCATCATCGCTGCCCCCTCTGCTACGTCCCGATCGAACGCAACGCGCGCTGACAGATGCGTTCGGTCGCGGCGGCCGGCTTGCCCGTCAGCCATCGCGCGCAGACTTCGCGCCCCCAGGCGGGCTGGTCTTTGCCGGCGTCGTTCAGCCAGTTGGCCACCGAATCCTGCACATACACCGAGGGGTCCGCGCGCAACGGTTCCAGCAAGGGCAGCGCCATGGCGGGGTCGGCTTTAAGCGCCGCGATGTGCGCGCACCAGACACCGCGCGGGCGCAGGCATTCGCTGGCAAAGCGGCGCACGCGCTCGGACGGGTCTTGGGTCCAGGGGCGCAATGCCTGGATGGCCCCCGGCAGATCCACCGCCAGGCGCGGGCGCACCGCCAGCCATGCCCATTCGCGTACGCCGAAATGCGCGTCGTCGGCCAAGGGGCGGATCCGCTCAAGCCGCGCACGCAAGGGCAAGTCCGGCCGTGCGCCGATGACAAAGCAGGCCCAGCCGCGCACGGTGTCGGACGCATGCGCGGCAAGCTGCGCTTCGCAATCGGCGCCCAATGCTTCCACCAGCAGTTCGGCGGCCAGCGCCATGCGTTTGGAGATTCCCAGCGCCGACTGCGCCTGCATCCGCGCGATGGCCTCGTGCCCGGCTTGCGGGGCCGCCGCCTGCATCAGCGCCGCGAAATCTACCGCCAGGCATTCGGTCAGCGTCGTGGCCGGCGCGCCCGCGTTCAGTTGCGCAAGCCGCGCGGCGGGGATGTCCTTGACGCCACGCCCGGTGGGCTTGGCGGTGGAGACCTTTTTGGAGGTCGGCATGTTGGCGGAGGGTGATTTGGCAATGGGTGATCTGGCAGTACTCATGACTGCCTCTGCGCGATAGCGGCGCGGCCGGCATCGGTGCCGCGCCAGACGCGCGCCAGCAATCCGCTTAGTTGTGTCTTGTCCGCCGCGCTCAACTTGCCGAACAGCGACGCAATCCAGGCCGTGTGCTCGTCGAATAATTGCGCCGCCGCCGTCTTGCCCTTGGGGGTCAAGGTCACCATGATCTTGCGGCGATCGCCCTGGCCCGCCTGGCGAAGCACGTAGCCGTCCCGCGTCAAGCCATCGAGCAGGCCCGTGATGGTGGCGCGCGTCACGCCCGCCCCGTCCGCCAACTGATGCGGCGACAAGCCATCGGGCTGCTCGTGCAACAGAAACAGCAGCACGAACTTGCCTTCCGACAATTGCCGGGGCGCCAGGCGCGCCGCGCAATCGCGGTCGATGGCATTGGCCAGCGACAACAACTGAAAGCACAGTCCGATATCGTCGGCCGAGGCCAGGCCGCGCCGCGCGGCTTCGTCCAGCAGCGCGTGATGTTTGGGTTCAAGCATGGGGAGGTCGGGGGGCAAGGCGAGGTTCATGGTTCAATTCACGAGCAGATAGTAAGGCACCTAATCATAAGACGGCAAGCGCGGGGGTTGCCCGTTGAAAATTGCCGGGGTCCAAAGCGAGCCCCCTGCCGCTATCATCCCGATCTTCCCCTTAGCGATCCGCCCATCCCGATGATCCCTATCCTTCCTGCCCGTCTGCTACTTGGCGCGTTGGCACTGGCCGTGTTGGCACCCTGCGCCGCGCCGGCCGACGCCGCGTTGCGCACCGTTTACCGTGGCACGCTCGAAGGCGCGGGCGATGTGGTGATGGAACTGGATAGTGAGACGTCTTCGGGCGGCACATTGACGGGCCGATACTTCTATCCGAAGCACGGCGTCGACATCCCCTTGAAAGGCACGCCCGAGGCGTTGACCGAACCCCGCCTGTTTCAGGACCTGGCGCAAGCCGGCATCGACCCCGACACGTCGGCAGCCACCGCCGCCACCTGGCAAGGGCGGCGCGACGCCGACGGCTATCGCGGACGATGGATCGACGCGCGCACGGGCAGGCAACGCGCGTTCACGCTGCGCCGCGTGGCCCAGTACGATCCCGACGCGCTGGCGCCGAACAGCGTGCAAGCCGTTACCGACGCGATCAGCGGAGGCACGGGCAGCGGCATCGATCGCAGCGTCGGCATCAATGCCACCAACGCCCCGTACGAAACCCTGAAGCTTGCGGCTTACGCCAAACCGGTCGGCCCCGACAGCGGCACGGGCGCCGTCGCCTACCGAATGTGGCGCGATCCGCGCACCCAGTTCAGCTACCCGCGCCTGAGCCGCCACCCCGACCCGCACGTGTTGGCGCGCATCAATCACCTGCTTGAACAACGCCATTGGCAGATGAACCTGGCCGCGCTGGCTTGCATGGCGTCGGCCTATACCGACGGCAACCCCGCCGCCGGCACGCTGGGCAGCTATGACGATGAAACCATCACCGTGCAGTGGCTGTCGTCCGCGCTGATGACCGTGACCGAGTCCGGCAGCCTGTACTGTGGTGGCGCGCATCCCGACAATCATTTCGAGCCCTACACCTTCGACCTGCTGCAAGGCGGCTACCTGGATTGGAACCGCGTGCTGGACGCATACGTGCCGGGCGAAAACGGATGGCGCCAGGAAAGCCCCGCCCTGCTTGCGCTGGTGGACAAAGCGCGCGCGCCGCTGGCCGGCACAAACGTCGAGAACACGGAAGAGGCATCGCTGAAGGAATGCTCTGACCTTTGGCCCAGCTATCTGGCCTTGGGCACCCAGGCGCCGGGCGAGCTGACCCTGTCAGTCTCTGGCGTGGGCCACGCGATGGGCGTCTGCCTGGGCACGCACGCAAGCGTGCCGTTCAAGGACCTGACGCCGTATCTGGCGCCGGGCGGGCAGGCGTATCTGGTTGGCGAATAGCGGGATCGCGCCCCGGCCGGGCGCGCCCTTATCGCTTACCGCCTGCCACTTACCGATACAGCACCGTGGGCAGCCACATCCCGATTTCCGGGAACATGTACAGCAGGAAGATCGCCACGATCTGGATGCCCATGAACGGCATCATGCCCAGGAAAATCTGGTTCAACGTCACGTGCGGCGGCGACACGCCTTTCAGATAGAACGCCGACATGGCCACGGGCGGCGACAAGAACGCGGTTTGCAGGTTCAGCGCCACCAGCAGGCCGAAGAACAAGGGGTCGATGCCGAAGGTGTTCAAGAGCGGCACGAAGATGGGCATGAAGATCACGATGATCTCGGTCCATTCCAACGGCCAGCCCAGCAGGAAAATAATGGCCTGCGCCAGCAACAGGAACTGGATGGGCGTGAGGCCCAGCGACAGCACCCATTCTTCAATGATGCGCTGGCCGCCCAGCAGCGCGAACGCCGCCGAAAAGATGGATGAGCCCACGAACAGCCAGCACACCATCGCGCTGGTCTTGGCGGTAAGGAATACCGATTCGCGCAGCACCGGCAGGTTCAGGCGCCGGTACGCCAGCGCCAGCAAGGCGCCGCCCATGGCGCCCATGGCCGCGGCTTCGCTGGGCGTGGCCAGGCCGAAGACGATGGAACCCAGCACCGCTGCGATCATCACCGCCAAGGGGAAGAACGACCCCATCAGCATCTTGAAGATCTCAAGGCGCGCCCAGGTCAGCGCGGCGTAGAACACCACCAGCATCACCGCGCAGATGGCGGCAAAGATCCAGAAGCCGGTCGGCGCGGGCACGCTGTTGTCGTCGTCGGCAGCAGCAGCGGACGCGGCCGCGGCGGCTTCGGGCGCGGCTTGTGACGCGTCCTGGGGCGTGCCGGGCGGTTCCGACAAGCCACCCGCCCCCGCATCCGACGACGGCGGCTCGGCCAGGCCGTCGGCTGGGGGTTCGCTAAGTCCGGAATCAAACCCACCGGAGCCCAATTGCAGTTCAGCGGGAATCTCGTATTCCACCACCGGGCGCGTCAACCCATGGTGCACCACCGCCACCAGCAACACGGTCACGGCCAGCGGCGCCAGCACCGTCGCCATGTTGCGCAGCATGAAGCCGAACGACACGCCTTCGTTGCGGCGGCCCTTGAACATGGCGGCCACCATGCCGGTCAAGGCGCGCGTGTATCCGGCGTCGGCCAAGGTCTTGGTTTCGGGTGACAAAGGCACTCCGCGCTCGCTGACCGGCAAGGGCGGCGCCATGTCGGGGCGCAGCTTGGCCAGGATGATCACGTAGCCCATATACAGCGCGGCCAGCATGATGCCGGGAAACAGCGCGCCCGCGTACAACTGCACCACCGACACGCCGGTGGTCGCGCCGTACACAATCAGCATGACCGACGGCGGCAGCAAGATGCCCAGGCAACCGCCCGCCGTGATGGACCCGGCCGTCAAGCGCACGCTGTAGCCGGCCTTCAACATGGCGGGCATCGCCAGCAATCCCATCAGTGTCACCACCGCGCCGACGATGCCGGTGGCCGTGGCGAAGATGGCGCAGGTGGCCAAGGTGGCGACCGCCAGCGCGCCCGGCAGCCGCGCCAGCGCCAGGTGCATGGACCTGAACAGTTTTTCGATCAGGTTGGCGCGTTCGACCAGATACCCCATGAAGACGAAGAGCGGAATCGAAATCAGCGAATCGTTCGTCATGGTGGCGTACGTGCGCTGCACCATCAGGTCCAGCGTCTGCCCGATCGAGCGGCCCGCGTCGTCGCTTTGCAGGTAATACGCCAGGAACGTGAACAGCACGCCCATGCCCATCAGCGTGAACGCCGTGGGAAAGCCCAGCATGATGGCCACCACGATCAGCGCCAGCATCAGCAGCCCGATGTGCCCCGTGGTGATCTCACCCCACGGGGTCAGGAAGGCGATCATCAACAGCACTATCCCGATGCAGGACAGGCCAAACCACAACGCCTTGTGGATTCTCATCGGTGGGATTCCCCGGGGGTGGTCACGTAACGGTCCAGTTGGGCGATGTCTTCGTCCTTCACGTGCACCATCTCTTTCAGCTTGTCGATGTCCACTTCCTCGACGTCTTCTTCGCGTGACGGCCACGCGCCTTGGCGCAGGCACAGCACGCAACGCAGCACCTCGGCCACGCCTTGCAGCAGCAGCACCGCGCCCGCAATCGGAATGAACGCCTTGAAGGGATAGATGGGCGGCCCGTTGGCCATCAGCGACGAGTGCTCACCGATGGCAATGGAATAGCTGGCGTAATACCAGCCCGCCCACACCAGCGCGATCACGCCGGGAAAGAAGAACACCAGGTACAGGATCAGGTCCAGCCCGCCCTGCACGCGCGGCGGCAGAAAGCCATAGAGGATGTCTCCGCGCACATGGCCGTTCTTGGCCAGCGTGTAGGCGCCGGCCATCATGAAGAGGATGCCGTAATACATCATCTGCATGTCGAACGCCCATGCGCTGGGCTTGTTCAGCAGATACCGCGCCGCCACCTCCCAGCACACGTGCAGGGTCAGTACGACGATCAGCCAGGCAAACGTCTTGCCGACGAAGGTGGAGACGCGGTCTATCAGACGGACGAGACGAAGCATCGGGGGGCCTGGGTTGGGGTCAGGCCGGCTTGCTGCTGCGCGCGAAATAATGGTTGTAGGCCATTCGGAAATTGACCGAGGTGTCCCCCTGCCAACGCCCCACCCGTTCGGCGAAAGCCCGCTGCGATTCCAGCACTTTCTTGAACAGGGGATTCTCGGCCGAGCGCTTGGCGATCATCTCGTCCCAGATCTTCAATTGCTGCTGCAGGATGGCGTCGGGCGTCTTGTAGAACTTGACGTTGTGTTCCTTCTGCAGCTTGATGTAGTCCTGCGAATAGCGGTTGGCCGCCTTCCAAGACATGTCCGCGCTGCTGGCCTGCGCCGCATAGCTCAGCACGTGCTTCAAGTGCGGCGGCAGCGCGTCGTACTTGGCCTTGTTGAACATGATTTCGAACTGCTCCGCGCTTTGGTGAAAGCTTTGCAGCATGCAGATCTTGGACACGTCCTGAAAGCCCAGCGCCAGGTCAGACGACGCGTTGTTGAATTCGGCGCCATCCAGCAGGCCGCGATCCAGGGCGGGCACGATTTCACCGCCCGGCAAGGCGTTCACCGCCAGGCCCATGGCCGTGTACATATCGATGGCCAGGCCCACGGTGCGGAACTTCGCGCCCTTGACGTCTTCGATCTTGGTCACCGGCCGCTTGAACCAGCCGAAGGGTTGTGTCGGCATCGGGCCGTACATCAGGGACACCACGTTCACGCCCATGGCCTTCTGGATTTCCGTCAGCAGGTCCTTGCCGCCGCCGTACTCGTGCCAGGCCAGCAGCATGTTGGCGTCCATGCCGAACGCCGGCCCCGAACCCCACAGCGCCACCGCCGTGTTCTTGCCGTACCAGTACGCCACCACGCCATGCCCGCCGTCCAGCGTGCCGGCCGACACCGCGTCCAGCAAGTCAAACGCCTTCACCACCGCGCCCGCCGGCAGCACCTCGATCTTCAACTGGCCGCCGGCCATGTCGTTGACCTTTTGCGCGTAGTCGCGGGCGAACTCGTGGAAGATGTCGTTGGCGGGCCAGGTGCTTTGGAACCGCAACGAAATGGGCGCGTTCTGCGCCCGGGTAACAGCAGGAAAACCCAGTGCGGCGGCGCCCGCGACGGCAGCGCCGGAGATGAACTTGCGGCGGGGCTTTGTGACGTGTTGCATGGCTTTTTGTCTCCTTGGTGGACTACATGGGACCAGCTTGTAGTAACTGCACCTGCGAGGACGCGGGGATCGCCTGCTGCGCGCTTCCCTGTGTCGGGGCTACGACTGCTTTGCAACTTTGTGCTGATTAAACCTGCCTGACTAACGGCTGACAATCAGCTTGTAGTCGGGAATTACCCTACAGGAGGGCTAGTGCATATGAGGGGGGTCCCGCGATTGCCTGAACTGCCGCGTCGCCAGGCAATGCGCATGCCCTCACGAAGCAGGCTTACTTGGGCCGACGCACCGCCCTGACCTTGCCGCTGTTGCCGCCGCCGCAGAAAAAGCGGCCCGCGCCATCGGACTCCAGGCCCGACACGCCCACGCCCGCCGGCATGTCGACGCTTTCCAGCACGGCCCCGGTGGCCGGGTCCAGACGGCGCAAGTCGCTGTCGTCGTTCTCCCAGGTGCCGTGCCAAAGTTCGCCGTCCACCCAGGTGACGCCGGTCACGTAGCGATTGGATTCGATGGTGCGCAACACGCGGCCGGTCTCCGGGTCCACTTGGTGGATCTTGCGTTGCTGGTATTGGCCGACCCACAACGACCCATCGGCCCAGGCCATGCCCGATGCTTCGGCGCCGCCGGGCGCGGGGATGGTGGCGTGCACGCGACCGTTGGCCGGGTCCAGCTTGAGGATGCTGCCGTCCGAAATTTGATAAAGGAATTTGCCGTCGAAGGCGGTGCCGGCGTTGGCCACCATGTTCAACGTACGCTGCGTTTCGCCGCTGTCGGGGTCCAGAGTGATTAGCTTGTCACCCGTGGCAAACCAGACCTGGCGGCCGTCGTAGCTCACGCCATGGACGGCGTCGACATCAGGGAAAGGACCAAATTCACGCAGGATTTGGGCTTGGCTTCGTTTCATGTCTGGCTCCTTGTAATGGGGTGAATCCATGCTACAGGCCGGGCACCAGCGACGGGAGTAACAAGCTTGTCGTGAATGCCGGCACGGCCGGTGTCGTCCAGCGCCGCGCGCGGCCATGGCCCAGCGGCTGCGCCTGGCCCGACGCCGCCAGCGCATCCAAGGCGCGCTGTACCGTGCGCTGGCTCGCGCCCAAAGCCAACGCCAGCGCCGAACTGGACCACGCCTGCCCATCCACCAGACAGGCCAGCACCGCCGCGTGATCGCGGTCCGCAACATCGACGGGACGGGCCAGCACGATGACCTGCGTGTCCGCATGCGGGCGCAGCACAAAGCCATGCCGCGTGGCACTCACGTCCGCCATGCCTTGCATCGCGGTGCGCAAGCGCCCGATTTCCACGCGCAGCCGTACGCGATGCGACTCGTCTTGAAAGCCGGTGCGGAAAGCTTTGGCGATCAGCAGTTCACGGGTCACGTCCTGTGGCCAGGCCTCGGCCAGCATGCGCGCCAGCGTGAACAACACGGGGCGGCTGGCCAGTGGCGCCGTCTGGCCGTCCTGGCGCAATACGTTGCGGCACGCGTCGATGATCAGCGCTGGAGACGCCAGCAGCGATTCCACCTCGTCCAGCAGCAGGTTCCGCGTGCCGTCTTGCGCGACCAGACGCGCGGCCGGCGCGCGCAGCGTCTGCACCGCTTGGTCCACCTCGGCCTGCAAGGCGGCGATGCCCGCCTCACGCGCAGCCTGTTCGGCGCGCGCCAGCGCCGCTCTGGCATGCCCGGCCTGCACGCGCCGCAGCGCGATACCGGCCGCGATCAGTTCATGCATGGCGCGGGACGCGACCGGCATCGCGTTGCCGTCCACGCTGGCCAGCGTCTGTTCGGCATCATCCAGGCGCCCCAACATCAATAAGCGCCGCGCCGCCAGATACGCGGCGTGCGCCGCATTGATGGCGTCGCCCTGCGCGGCCAGCGTGGCGCGCGCCGCCGCCAGCGATTTCTCGGGCCAGGCCAGGTCGCGCGAGGCCAGCGCGACTTCGGCTTCGGCCACGATGCAGCGGGCGCGCGCCACGGCCTGCGCCGGGCCGAATGCGCGGGCTGCCTGGCGCAACAACGCCTTGGCCCGAACGAAGTCGCCCAGTTGCGCCATGGCGATGCCGCGCAAGGCCAAGGCGGGCGCGTCATCGCGCAGCGCAACGTGGTTCAGCGCGGTCAGCGGGTCGCCCGCCGCCAGGGCGCGCGCGGCGCTTGTGATCAGCAAATCCATGGATGTCTCGCCACCTTCAACCCTTGCCTATGCCGGTTGCGACTGAATCTACCACTGCCCGCGGCGCGGATGCGGGCAAGCCAGCGTCAGAACGACGATGCACCCGTGACGATGCACCCGTGACGATGCAACCCCTGGGGATGCAACCCATGACCAAGCAACCCATGATGCGACCCCATTATTAAGGCAGCGCCTCCCCCACCCGCCCTTAAGCAGCCTGCCAGCGTGTAAACTCCCCCCTTTTTGACTCTGGTGGTATGTTGCAAGCCCCACAGCGCACAGGTTTAAGCGGCCCGACGCTCATTCGCTTGCTGACTCGCCTGACGGATGTCGACGTTCCGGAATCCAGGCAATCGCTTTCCGACCATTTGAGCCAGTGGCTCGGTTGGACGGACGCGATCGCGCTGTCCGCGGCCCTGACCACGAGCCCGCCGGTGATCGCCCCCGGCGCGCGTCTGTTCAGCAGCGCCGAAGAGCGTGAATGCGTGCGCGTGCGCACGACGCTGGCCGACGCCATCGCCAGCGATACGGCGGCCACAAGCGCCAAGCGGCTCGTTGCCGGACAGGCGCCGGCCAAGCCGTCGGCGGCGGTTGAAGAAGCCCAGGCCGATTACTCGAATTTTCGTCAGCGGTACGTGTCGTTACAGCACACGATGGAGACCAGCGTGGGCAATTTGCGCAGCCGCCTGCGCGGCATGGTCGCCGCCCGGAATGGCGAGATGACGCGCCTGGCCGTGGTGGACGCCATCATGGACCGCGCGTTGCTGCCCAAGGAACGCACCCTTCTGGGCGCGATCCCGAAGTTGCTGCAAGGCCATTTCGAGCGTTTGCGCCTGGCTGAAGAAGCGCAAGAGCCCGCGACTCCCGGCGCGTGGCTGGACGTATTCCGCAAGGATATGCGCAGCGTTCTGCTTGCCGAATTGGATGTACGTTTACAACCGGTGGAAGGGCTGCTTGCCGCCCTTCGCGCCAGCTAACCAGGACACCATGTCCAAGACTCTGATCAATTTCGTTGTGTTTTTGGCCGGTTTGGCCGTTGTGGGCTGGATCGGCGCGGGCTACGCGGGGTCCAACCCGCTTGCGCTGGCCGTGACGCTGCTGATAGGCGTCTGTTACCTGGCCGGCGCCTGGGAACTGCTGCGTTATCAGCAAGCCACGTCCAGCCTGGCGCGGTCCACCGCCGCGCTGTCCGAAGCCCCCGCCAGCCTGGCTTCCTGGCTGGACCAGCTGCACCCCAGCCTGCGCAACGCCGCGCGCCTGCGCGTGGAAGGCGAACGGGTGGGCTTGCCCGGCCCGGCCCTGGCGCCCTATCTGGTCGGCCTGTTGGTGCTGCTGGGCATGCTGGGCACGTTCCTGGGCATGGTCGTGACGCTGCGCGGCACCGGCATCGCACTGGAAAGCGCGACCGACCTGGGCGCCATACGCGCGTCGCTCGCCGCGCCGGTCAAGGGCCTGGGTTTTGCGTTCGGCACGTCGATTGCCGGGGTGGCCGCGTCCGCCATGCTGGGCCTCTTGGCCGCGCTGTGCCGCCGTGAACGGGTGCAGGCCGCGCAGCTGCTGGACAGCAAGATCGCCACGACCCTGCGCGTGTATTCGCAAAGCTATCAGCGCGAAGAATCGTTCAAGCTGCTGCAACGCCAGGCCGAAGTCATGCAGCGCCAGGCCGAGGCCATGCCGACGCTGGTTGACCGCCTGCAAGCCATGATGCAGAACATGGAGCAGCAGACGCGCTCCATCAATGACCGCCAATTGGCCAGCCAGGACGCCTTTCAGGGCAAGGCCGAGGCGGCCTACGCGCGCCTGGCGTCGGTGATGGAACAGTCCATGAAGGAAGGCGTGGCCGAAAGCGCGCGTTCCGCCGGGGTGGCCTTGCAGCCGGTCGTGCAGGCCACGATGGAAAGCCTGTCGCGCGAAACCGCCAGCCTGCAAGACACGGTGGCGCAAGCCGTGCAGCAACAATTGAGCAGCCTGACCTCGGGCTTCCAGGCGTCCACCGCCAATGTGGCCGACATCTGGAACCAGGCGCTGGCCGGCCAGCAACGCGCAAGCGAAACGCTGGCGCAAGACCTGCGCGCCTCGATGGACCGCTTTGCCGAAACCTTCGAACAACGCTCGGCCGCGCTGCTGGACGGCGTTTCCGCGCGCCTGGAGGCGTCGTCGGGCAATATGTCGGAAGCCTGGACTTCCGCGCTATCGCGCCAGGAGCGCGTCAGCGAAAAACTGGCGGGCGACAACCTGCAAGCGCTGACCGCCGCCGCCGCCAGCTTTGAACAGCACTCGGCGTCGCTGCTGCGCACGCTGAACGATTCGCACGCGCTCTTGCAATCGGACCTGGCCTCGCGCGATCAACAGCGCCTGGCCGCGTGGGCCGAGACCCTGGGCGCCATGGGCGCCACGCTGCGCCAGGAATGGGAACAGGCCGGCACGCAAGCCGCCGACCGCCAACAGGCCATCAGCGACACCCTGGCCCAGACCGTGCGCGACATCAACGCCCAGGCCGCCGCGCAAGCCCGCGTGCTGGAAGCCGTGTCGACCCGCATGGAAGCCGCCGCCAACAGCGTGTCGGACCGCTGGAACAGCGCGCTGAGCCGCCACGAGCAAGTCAGCGAGAAGCTGGCGCAAGACAATCAACAAGCCTTGACGACGGCCGCTGCAGCGTTCGAGGCGCATTCGGCGTCGCTGCTGCGCACGCTGGACCAATCGCATGCCGAGCTGCATGCAGCCCTGGCCGCGAAGGACCACGAACGCCTGTCCGCCTGGACCGATACGCTTGCCGCCATGGCCGCCACCTTGGGCCAGGAATGGAAGGCAGCCGGCGACCAGAGCGTGGCGCGCCAGCAGGAAATCAGCGACGCGCTGGCCCTGACCGCGCAGAACGTCACCGGCCAGACCGAAGCGCAATCCCGTCTGCTGGAAAGCGTGTCGACGCGCCTGGAAAGCGCGGCCGGCAGCGTGACCCAGGCCTGGACCGAGGCGCAGACGCGCCAGGCGCAGCTTGGCGAGAAGCTGGCCGCCGACAACCAGCAAGCCCTGAGCACCGCCGCCGCTGCGTTCGAGCAGCACTCGGCGGCGCTGCTGCACACGCTGGACCAATCGCACGCGGACCTGCAAGCGGCGCTGGCAGCCAAGGACGAAGAACGCCTGTCCGCCTGGACCACCAAACTGGCCGCGATGGCTGACGCGCTGGGCCAGGAATGGGAACTGGCGGGCGCGCAAGCCGCCACCCGCCAGCAGGAACTGACGCAGGCGCTGGGCCAGGCCACGCAAGAGATCACGGCGCAGACCCAAGCGCAGGCGGGCGTGCTGGAAAGCGTGTCCACGCGCCTGGAAACCGCCGCCAGCCAGGTCACGCAAGCCTGGACTGACGCGCAGACGCGCCAGGAACAGCTAGGCCAGCAATTGGCCGAGGCCAATCAGCAGGCGCTGGAGGCGGCCGCGGCCACCTTCGAACAGCACTCGGCCTCGCTCTTGCACACGCTGGACCAGTCGCACGCGGACTTGCAAGCGGCGCTGGCCGCCAAGGACGAAGAACGCCTGTCGGCCTGGACCGCCAAGCTGGCCGCGCTGGCCGACACGCTGGCGCAAACGGCGGACGGCATCACCGCGCAAACGCAAGCCCACGCCAGCGAGACCATTGCCGAAATCGGCCGCTTGGTGCAGGCCGCGTCGGAAGCCCCGAAGGCGGCCGCCGACGTCATCGGCGAACTGCGCCAGAAGCTGTCCGACAGCATGGTGCGCGACAACGACATGCTGCAAGAGCGCAACCGGCTGCTGGAGACGCTGGACACCCTGCTCAATGCCGTCAACCACACCGCCGCCGAACAACGCTCGGCGGTGGACGCGCTGCTGGCCTCGTCGGCCGAATTGCTGGAGCGCGTGGGCACGCAGTTCACCGAGCGCGTCGAAGCCGAAACCGGCAAGCTGACCGACGTGGCGGCGCACGTCACCACCAGCGCGGTGGAAGTGGCCAGCCTGGGCGAATCGTTCGGCGCGGCGGTGCAGTTGTTCGGCGAGTCCAACAACACGCTGGTGGCGCACCTGCAACGCATCGAAGCCGCGCTGGACAAGTCCATCGCGCGGGGCGACGAGCAACTGTCCTACTACGTGGCGCAGGCGCGCGAAGTGGTGGACCTGAGCCTGATGTCGCAAAAGCAGATTATTGAAAACCTGCAACAGTTGGCCGTCCAGCGCGCCGACGCCAGCGCGGAACCCGCATGAGCGACGACATCGACGGCGGCATCGAGACTTCCGCCCCCGCCTGGGCCGTCTTCGGCGACCTGA
Organism: Achromobacter spanius; assembly: GCF_002812705.1. NCBI lineage: Bacteria > Pseudomonadati > Pseudomonadota > Betaproteobacteria > Burkholderiales > Alcaligenaceae > Achromobacter > Achromobacter spanius. The sequence continues at coordinate 4,554,874 of NZ_CP025030.1, forward strand.
TGTCGGTGCTGCTGGGCGCCTTCGTGCTGATCCTGGTCAGCGTGATCGGCATGCAGTTGCAGTTGTCGACGCAGTTGGAAGAAGAGGTCAAGCAGCGCCAGGAAGAAACCCAGCGCCGCGAAACGCTGGAACAGGCGCTGGCGGGCCCGCTGGCGGCGGGCCGCGTGACCCTGGTCAATGGCCGCATCGGCATCAGCGGCAGCGTGCTGTTCGCGCTGAACTCCGACCAGTTGCAGCCCGAAGGCCGCGAGATCCTGAAATCGCTGATCGAACCGCTGTCCGCGTACCTGAAGACGCACAACGAAATTCTGATGGTCAGCGGCTATACCGACGACCAGCAGGTACGTGAAGGCAACCGCCGCTTTGCGGACAACTGGGATTTATCGGCGCAGCGCGCCCTGACCGTCACGCGCGCCTTGATCGACGAAGGCGTGCCGTCGTCCACCGTGTTCGCGGCGGCGTTCGGGTCGGAGCAGCCCGTGGCGTCCAACGCCGACGAGGAAGGCCGCGCCAAGAATCGCCGGGTGGAAATCACGCCCATCCCCAAGCAATCCGATGCCCCAGGGAAGCCGCGTGAGCAGTGACGGCGGCATTCTCGGCACGCTGGACGCGCAGGCCATGTTGGACGCCTGGCGCGAGGGTGGCGTCGACCGGGTAGACCCGGTGCGCTTTCGCTTCTTGCAAGCCATGGCGCGGCGATCCGCCGTGCTGGATGGCCTGGCGCGGCAGTTGCTGGACGAAAGATTGGCGGGGCATCTGAATGCCTATGCGCAGTTGCTGGATGCCGATGCGGATGCCGATGCGGATGCCGGACCAGATGCCGAGCTGGCTGCCGAACCCAGCGCCGAGCGAAACGCGCCACCGCCAGCGGAGCCCGCCAACGACGCGCCCAGCGCGCTGGCCGGCTTGTTGGCTTATCTGGCGGACCCAAGCCTGAGCACGCCGGATGGCGAGCCTGACTGGAACCGCGACGCGCTCGGCCTACGCGACGCTTACCCCGACGTGCAAATGCTGGAGTACTTTCGCGCCGTCTGGTCGCGCGTCAGCGCCGACCGGCAGGTGCGCCAGTCGCAGCAGCAGGTACACAAGAACGCCGGCCCGCTCAATTCCAACCAGTTGGTGCACCGCGCGCTGTCCTTGATGCGCGAGCTGTCGCCCGGTTACCTGCAACAGTTCCTGTCGTACACGGACGCGCTGATGTGGATGGAGCAGATCCACGCGGCCACCGCCCCCGCCCCCAAAGACGCCGCGCGAGGCGCCGCCAAGAAATCGTCGCGGGCGAAGGCGCGGTAAGCGTACCCAGGCGTTCCCCGGCGTTTCCCGGCGTACCTATAAGCCTACCCACGCGCCCCACAGGCAGCCCCGCGATCCGGGCAACCGCGCGTGCTGCCTATAATTGCCAAAGCCAGCGCCTCGAACCCAGCGCAGAAAGTCAGTATCCCAAGTCCGTACCCCAAGCCCGTCGCCCCGCCCCCTCGTCCCAACTTCCGCTTTGACGGCAGCCATGCCGTGCCTCATGTCCACCTTGCCTCTACGCGTGCTGTCCATCATCCCTCCGATGACGCAGCTGAATACGCCCTACCCCTCCACCGCCTACCTGACTGGTTTCCTGCGTTCGCGCGACGTGAACGCGGTGCAGGAAGACCTGGCGCTTGCGCTGGTGTTGCGCCTGTTGTCGGCGGAGGGCTTGCGCGCCGTGGCGGAGCAGGTCAACGCGCTGCCGCTTGACAAGCACACGCCCGCCATCCAGGCGTTCGTGGCGATGCAGCCGCGCTACCTGGCCACCATCGGGCCAACGATCGCATTCTTGCAAGGGCGCGATTCCACGCTGGCCCACCGCATCGTGGGCCGCCACTTCCTGCCCGAAGGCCCGCGTTTCAGCACGCTGGACGTCTACATGGACGAAGACGGCGGCGACCCGCTGGGTTGGGCGTTCGGCGCGTTGGGGCTGCAAGACCGCGCCAAGCACCTGGCCACCCTCTACCTGAACGACCTGGCCGACGTGCTGCGCGACGCCGTGGACGATCGCTTTGAATTCGTGCGCTATGCCGAATCGCTGGCAGGCAGCCAGCCCACGTTCGACCCCTTGGCCAACGCCCTGACCAGTGCGCCCACGCTGGTGGACGACACATTGCGCGACCTGACGACCGAAGCCCTGACGCGCCACGCGCCGACGATGGTGCTGTTGTCGGTGCCGTTTCCCGGCGCGGTGTACGCGGCGTTTCGGATCGCGCAGACCATCAAGGCGCAAGACCCCGGCATCGTCACCGTGCTGGGCGGCGGCTTCGTCAATACCGAACTGCGCGAACTGAAAGACCCGCGCGTGTTCGACTACTTTGACTACGTCTGCCTGGATGCCGGCGAACGCCCGCTACTGGCCTTGCTGGAACACGTGCAGGGCAAGCGCTCGCGCCAGCGCCTGGTGCGCACGTTTGTGCGCAACCAGGACAGCAACGCTGTGCAGTACGTGAACCTGGTGGAACCCGACGTGGCCTTCGCGGAAGTGGGCACGCCCACCTGGGACGGCCTGCCGCTGGACCGCTACCTGTCGCTGCTGGACATGCTGAACCCCATGCACCGCCTCTGGAGCGACGGACGCTGGAACAAGCTGACCGTGGCGCACGGCTGCTACTGGAAAAAATGCAGCTTCTGCGACGTCAGCCTGGACTATATCGGCCGCTATGAAGGCGCGTCGGCGTCCGTACTGGCCGACCGTATCGAAGCCATCGTGCGCGAAACTGGGCAGACCGGCTTCCACTTTGTGGACGAAGCCGCGCCGCCCAAGTCGCTCAAGGCGCTGGCCACGGAGCTTATCGAACGCAACGCAGGCATTTCGTGGTGGGGCAACATCCGCTTCGAAAAAACCTTCAGCCCCAAATTGTGCGAACTACTGGCCGACAGCGGCTGCATCGCCGTATCAGGCGGCTTGGAAGTCGCGTCCGACCGCTTGCTGAACCTGATGAAGAAAGGCGTGTCGGTCGATCAGGTGGCCCGCGTCACGCGCGCGTTTTCAGACGCCGGCATCCTGGTGCATGCGTATCTGATGTACGGCTTTCCGACGCAGACGGTGCAAGACACCGTGGACGCGCTGGAATACGTGCGCCAACTGTTTGCCAACGACTGCATCCAAAGCGGGTTCTTCCATCGCTTTGCCTGTACGGTGCATTCGCCGGTGGGCAAGAACCCCGAGGAATACGGGGTGACGCTGCAACCGCTGCCGCCCGTCACCTTCGCCAAGAACGACATCGGTTTTCATGACCCCACGGGCGTGGACCACGATGCGCTGGGCCGCGCACTGAAAAAAGCCATCTACAACTACATGCACGGCATTGGCCTGGACGAAGACGTGCGGACCTGGTTTCCGTTCAAGGTGCCGAAAACCACCGTGTCGAAAAACCGGATTGCGCGGGCGCTCAGCCAGCAGGGCTAAGGCGGGGGCCACCTCGATTTGCGCGAGGCCCCCACCGCGCTGTACCATACGATCCATATACAAACCATATATGGATCATTCTTTATGGGCCTCGTCAAAATCTCTGAGCAGATGCATGAGAATCTGCGCGTCGCCAGCGGCGCCCTCAGCCGCTCGATCAATTCCCAAGCCGAACACTGGATGCGCATCGGCATGCTGTCCGAGCTCTATCCCGAACTGCGCCACGCGGACATCTGCCAGTTGCTGATCCGCATTGAACAGGGCGAAGGCTTCACCATTGCCTCCCTGTCCCGGCGGCTGCCGGACGCGGCCCAGGAGGTCGCGTAAATGGCACGCAAGGTATCCATCAAGTCCGCCGCTGATATCGACATGGCCCGCAAGGCCGGCGCCATGGCGGCCGAAGTGCTGCACATGATCGGCGAACACGTGCGCCCCGGCGTTACCACCGACGAGCTTGACCGCATCTGCAACCAGTACATCGTCAACGTGCTGAAAGCCATTCCGGCCAACGTTGGGTATCACGGCTTTCCCAAGACCATCTGCGCGTCGGTCAACCATGTGATCTGCCACGGCATTCCGTCAGCCAAGGTGCTGAAAAACGGCGACATCCTGAACATCGACGTGGCCGTCATCAAGGACGGCTGGTTTGGCGACACCAGCCGCATGTACTACGTGGGCCAACCCAGCCCGTTGGCGCGCCGCCTGGTCAACATCACCTATGAAGCCACGCGCGCCGGCATCATGGCCGTGAAGCCCGGCGCCACGCTGGGCGACATCGGCCACGCCATCCAGACCGTGGCGCACCGCGAACACTTTTCCATCGTGCGCGAATACTGCGGCCACGGCATCGGCCAGATCTACCACGACGAACCGCAGGTGCTGCACTACGGCCGGCCCGGTGAAGGGCTGGTGTTGCAGCCCGGCATGATGTTCACCATCGAACCCATGATCAACGCGGGCAAGCCGGCCACCAAGCAGTTGCCCGACGGCTGGACCGTGGTCACCAAAGACCGTTCGCTGTCGGCGCAATGGGAACACATGGTGGTGGTGACCGACACCGGCTACGAGGTGCTGACGCCCTGGCCGGACGGCTACGGCGACTACCCGCCGATTCCCTGACGCGCCTTTCCTGAACCCAGCCTTTCTGAACCCCGCCTTTCCTGACCGCACCGGTCCATGGCAAGGACCGGAGTGCAAGCTGCCAAGGGCACGATCATGATCGTGCCCTTGCCGTTTTCGGCGCAGCATCTGTTCCCCCATGCCCACCCTGCCCCTTGCGTTTCGTCGCCTGGCCGCGTCCAACCTGGCCGCCCAATTTTCCGAACAGATGGCGCTGGCGGCCGCGCCGCTGGTCGCCGTGCTGGCGCTGGGCGCCACCGCCGCGCAGACCGGTACGCTGCAAGCCGCGCAAACCTTGCCCTTTCTGTTGCTGTCGATGCCGGCCGGCGTGCTGGCCGACCGCATGTCGCGCAAAGCACTGATGACGGCGGCCGAATGCGTGCGCGCCGCCAGCCTGCTGGGGCTGTTGGCCTTGCTATGGACGGGTGAACTGAACCTGGCCTGGCTGGCCGCGCTGGGCTTTCTGGGCGCGGTGGGCACCGTGGCTTACAACGTATCCGCGCCCGCATTGCTGCCCCGGCTGGTGCCCGCCAGCGAATTGGCCAGCGCCAACCGCTGGCTGGAACTGGCGCGCAGCAGCGCGTTCGCGGCGGGCCCGGCGGCGGGCGGCGCGCTGGTCGGCTGGATGGGCGCGCCCACCGCCTATGTGCTGGCCACCACCTTGTCTTTGCTGGCGGCGGCGCTGCTGGCGGGCTTGCCTCGGGATGGATCGGCGGGTAACGGGAACCTGGCCAACGCCCCGCGCCGCCATCCCTTGGCCGAACTGCGCGAAGGCGCCGCGTTCGTCGCCACGCACCCGCTGCTGCGTCCCGTGCTGATCACGGCGGTGTTCTTCAATACCGCCTGGTTTGTGCTGCAAGCGGTGTACGTGGTCTATGCCATTGAGCGCCTGGGCTTGAACGCCACGGGCGTGGGCATCACCTTGGGCGTGTACGGCGGCGGCATGCTGGCGGGCGCCTTGGCCGCGCCATGGCTGGCGCGTCGCCTGTCCTTCGGCGCGATGATCGCGGCCGGACCGCTATCGGCCTTGGCGGCAAGCGGCCTGTTGCTGCTTACCTTGGCGTATCCGTCGGGCGTGGTGGCCGCGGCGGGCTTTTTCCTGTTTGGGGCGGGCCCCATCCTGTGGACCATTACCACCACCACCTTGCGCCAGGCCGTCACGCCCAACGCGCTGCTGGGCCGCGTATCGGCCGTGATCCTGACAGCGACCTATGGCGCGCGACCCGTGGGCGCGCTGATGGGCGCGGCGCTGGCCGCCCGCATCGGGCTGGACGCCTGCCTCTGGGTGTCGACAGCGGGCTTTCTGGTGCAGTTCGTGGTGCTGTTCACGTCGCCCGTTGCGCGCTTGCAGAGCCAACCGCGCACCGTGGAAGCCTGAGGCGGGGGTCGAAGTCCGCCAGCAATCTGTTGTGCCCGCGCGCGCGTGGCTCTGTATCTGGCGGCCCTGGACGCCGGCCGCTAGACTTCCGGCGATATCCCTCTGATATGACTTCCTGCCGTCCCACCCACCGCCTAGTTGGCCACCGAAAAATGCTGAAAATCCTGGGTAAAGCCTCGTCCATCAATGTGCGCAAAGTGCTCTGGACCTGCGCGGAATTGAACCTGCCGTTTACCCGCGAAGACTGGGGCTCGGGCTTTCAGCCCACCAGCGACCCGCGCTTTCTGGCGCTGAACCCGAACGCCATGGTGCCCGTCATCCAGGACGGAGACTTCGTGCTGTGGGAGTCGAACAGCATCATCCGCTACCTGGCCGCGCAGTACGGCGGGCAGGCGCTCTATCCGGCTGAACCGACATTACGGGCGCGCGTGGATCAATGGATGGATTGGCAGGCCACCGACCTGAACCGGTCCTGGAGCTACGCCTTCATGGCGCTTGCCCGGCAATCGCCCGCGCACCAGGACGCGGCCAGTATCGCGGCGTCGTGCCAGGCTTGGGCCTTGTACATGGGCATTTTGGAACAACGGCTGGCGCAAACCGGCGCGTATGTGGCGGGCGACGCCTTCAGCTTGGCGGACATCCCCATCGGCCTATCGGTCAATCGTTGGTTCGCCACGCCCTTCGGCCCTGCCCATGAACAACCCGCCCTGCCCGCCGTCAGCGCCTACTACGACCGGCTTGCCGCCCGCGAGGGCTACCGGCTGTACGGGCGCAACGGCAGGGTTTGACGGGCGGGGTTGGCTGACGGGTCCGCTGACCGATCGGCCAGCCTGCCGTGTTACTTCACCACGCCGCAGATCAGGCGTCCGCCTCCACCGCCCAGCGGTTCGGGCTTGTCGCTGTAGTTGTCGCCGCCCACGTGCACCATCATTGCGTGCCCTTTCACGTCGGCCAGCTTCAGATGCGGGGCCACTACGGCTTTCTTGGCCGTGCCGTCGGCCGCCACCACGATAAGCGGCAGGTCGCCCTGGTGCCCATCCTTGGCCATCGGCCCCTTGTGGGCCTTGGTGCCCTTCGGGTCCAGATGCCCGCCCGCGGCGCCGCCAGGCGCCATCTTGCCGTTCACCATGCCCGGCATGCAGGAACCCTTTTCGTGGACGTGAAAGCCGTGCTCGCCCGGCTTCAAGTCAGTCAGGTTGGGCGTGATCTCCAGCCCACCCTTGGTGTCCTTCAGCGAAATCGTGCCGGCGCTCTTGCCCAGGCCGTCGGCGGTCAGGAATGACATCGAGACGTCTTCGGCCAGCACCGCGCCAGACGCGCCCGCCATCGTCAGCGCCGCGACAAGCATCGAGATTTTCTTCATGAAGTGCCTCCTGGAATCATGCACGCAAGGTGCGGATGCCCGGCCAGCGCGAACCTTGCCGCCTGGCCCAGGGCGCAGAAAACAATAGCACCGGGGCAAGTCGGCGCACCAGCATTCTTCCTTCCTGATACAAGCGATCAGGCTTCTTAACGATTCACCAGCAGCACCAGCGCGTGCAGCGCAACACCGATCAACCCGCCGACCAGCGTGCCGTTAAAGCGGATGTATTGCAGGTCGCGCCCCACGCTAAGTTCCAGTTCGTCGACCAGATGGCGTTCGTCCCAGTTCTTCACCGTGCGCGAAATGTGTTCGGTCACGCCGATGCGCAGCCGGCCCGTCAGGCGGCGCGCGCTGCCCATCACGTGGCTGTTGATGGCGTCGCGCAGGCTTGGGTCTTCGCCCAGCTTGCGGCCCAGCGCCAGCATGGCGCGTTCCAGATGGCCGGCCAGCGCCGAGTTTTCGTCAGACAGGTCGCGCCGCAAGGCGGCGTGGATGTCGTCCCACAGGCCTTGCACGTATTCCTGCACCTTGGGGTGGTCAATGGCGCGCTGCTTCAGGGCTTCAACCTGAGCCGACAAGGCCGGGTCGGTCTTCAGGCGTTCGATGTAATTCAGCACCCAGGCTTCGTAGTCGCGCCGCACGGGGTGGTCGGGTTCGGACAGCACGTCGCGCAGCTCGTCCATCAAGGCCATGGCCAGGCGGTCGGCCAGGTTGTCGGCAATGCCGTCCACCGACTTCACCACGTCCACCGCCGCGATGATGCGCGGCCATTCCTTGCGGGCAAACTTCACCAGCAGCGTGGACGCGCGCTCCTTCACATCGTCTTCGCCCAGGTAGCCGCCCAGGCGTTCCATGGCCGCATCCAGCAATTCCTGGTGGCGCCCGTCGCGCGTCAACAGGCCCAGCACTTCGCCGACGGTGCCCGCCGCGTCCCAGCCGCGCAGGTTCTTCACCACGAATTCCTGGATCACGCCGCGCACCGCGTGCTCGTCCAGCATGTCCAGCGTTTGCAGCGCCACGCGGCGCGCGCCGTCGCTCAAGGCATGCGCCTGCTTGGGCCGCACCAGCCAACGCGACAGCCGCGTGGCGGGGTCGAACACGCGCAGCTTTTCCATCAGCGTGTCCGGGTCCAGGAAGTGGTCGCGCACGAACACGGCCAGGTTGTCGCCGATGCGGTCTTTGTTGCTGGGGATGATGGCGGTGTGCGGAATCGGCAGCCCCATCGGACGGCGAAACAGCGCCACCACCGCGAACCAGTCCGCCAGCGCGCCCACCGTGGCCGCTTCGCAAAACGCCCGCACCCAGGCCCACGCCCCCTGCCCGCCCATGACGTGGCTGGTGATGAAGCCGCAGACCATGGCCACCAGCAGCGCCAGCGCGGCGATTTTCATACGCCGCAACTGCGTGCGGCGCGCGTCGGAGGCCAAGGTGGAATGCGTGGCGAACGCGGCGGTGGCCCGTCCGGGCTGGGGCGGCGAGTCGGGAGTCTTGGACGTGTAGGCGGGTTCGGGCTTATCAGGCATGGCGGTGTCGGCGTGGCAAGCGAGGCGTCAGCATAACAACTGCGCTACTCGCCCAGGAACTCCGACACGGCCTCCAGCCCTTCGATGTGGTCCGCCACCACCTTGGCGATAAACGCGATGGGCACGGACAGCAGCGTGCCCCAGATGCCCCACAGCCAGGTGAACAAGAGCAGCATCATGAACACCGCCACCGAGTTCATCTTGGCGATGCGGCCCGACATCCAGGTGGTGACCAGCACGCCGATCAGCAAGGCAATGGCCACGGAACTGCCGGCCACCTGTAGCGCCGGCCCGATTTCGCCGAATTGAATCAGCGCCGCGATCCCCGTGCCCACCGCCGTCATCAGCGGGCCGAAGTACGGAATGATGTGCAAGGCGCCTGCCACCACCGCCCAGGTGGCGGCGTTTTCCAGGCCCAACAGGCGAAACGCCCCCCACGACAGCACGCCCAGCGCCACGTTCGTGACCAGCATCATCGCCATGTACATGTGGATCGAATTGTTGATCTGGTCCAGCATGTGCACGCTGATTTTTTTCTGCGACAAGGTTGTGCCCGCCACCTTGACGAACTTGCGCTTGAACGCGTTGCCCGACAGCAGCAGGAAGAACACGAGGAATACGCTCATGGTCGCCTGGCCCAGAAAGGTGGCCAGCCCCTTGGAGCCCCACAGCAGGAATTCGCTGAAGCCCGCGTCCGACTTGGCCACCACCACCTGGCGACCGGGCTGCACGCCGCCGGTATCCTGCAGCACGCTGGCCGCGCCCTTGATGCGTTCAATGAAGGAACCATCGCCGCTGGCAAAGCCGTTCAGCGTGCGCGAGATCTTGCCGGAAATCTCGGGCAGCGCCTCGATGATGGAGCTGACCTGGCTTTGCGTGGCATACACCAGGCCCGCCAGCCCGAAGAAAATCACGGCCATCAGAATGATGATGCCGACCGGACGCGGCAGGCGCACCCGTTCCATCAGGGCCACGGCGGGGTCCAGCGCATACGCGACCACAATCGCCATGACTACGGGCACGATGAATTCCTGCGCCATCTTCAGGGAAAACAGCACGGCAAGCACGGTCAGCGTGGTCAGACAGGCGCCGCGCGCCCAGACGTGCGTGACGTTGGGCGCCGGCTCGGGAATGATGCCGGCGTCCTGCACGGTGGCTTTTTCATCCGAGGCGCGATCGTCCGGCCCGGACTTTTCCGCCGCTCGCTCTTCGGGTGACATGGTTTCCGGCGCCGCTTTTTCCGGCGTGATCTTTCCCGGCGTCACCTTCCCCGGCGTCGCGCTTTCCATCCCGTCCCCTCGCATTTCGTCTTGGTGAACGCGGACAGCAAGTATCGTGCCTGGGGACGTTCGGTTTGTTTTTCAGCGCCGTTTTTCAGCGCCGCTTTCCAGCGCGTTCAGCCCTTCACCGCCAGCAGGCCCGCCTGCCCTTCGTGATCGCGCTGTGCGCGCTCCAGGATGAATTCGATCAGCATGGAAATTGCGCGCGGATGGTGCCGGTTGGGCATGTACAGCATGTACATGCCACGCCCAAAAATGCTCAGCCGCCATTGCGTCAGCGCGGCCAGCAGCTCGCCGCGCGCGATGTCGTCGTGCACCACGTAGTCCGGCACCACGCCCACCCCCAAGCCAGCGCGGATGGCGTCGCGCAGAAAGGCGTAGTTGCGTGAAATGACCGTGGGTTCCAGTACGACGTGCTGGCGCGGCTGGCCGCCGTAATAGGCCGACAGCCGCAACGGCCGGCCAATGACTGCCGCGCTGATGACGGGCGCCTGGGCCAGGTCATCGGGCCGCTGCGGCAGGCCCCGGGCCTCGGCATAGGCTTTGGACGCGCACGCCACGTAACGCACCAGCCCCAGTTCGCGCGCCACCAGGTTCTGCGGCGGCTCGGACATGATGCGTACCGCGATATCGACCTCGTCGCGCAGCAGATCGTCGACGCTGTTCTCGAACAGCACGTCCAGGACGATATCCGGATACGCCAGCTTGAACTCCAGCAGCCAGGGCGTCATCACAAACTGCCCATAGCCGCTGGGCACGCTCAGCCGCACCTTGCCTTGCGGCGTCTTGCCCAGGGTGTCGACCGCCTCGCGCGCGGCGACCAGTTCGTCCTGGATGCTGCGGCCATGCTGATACAGCTTCAGCCCGATCTCGGTGGCTTCCACATGGCGCGTCGTGCGCCGCACCAGCTGCATGCCCACTGAACGCTCCAACTGATTCAGGTGGTAGCTGACGTTGGCGCGGGTCATCTTCAGCCGGCGCGCGGCTTCGCTCAAGTTGCCGGCGTCCAGGATATCGACCAGCAAGGTCAGGGATTTGGTGTCCATGGCGTCTCCTTGGGCCGGATTGTCAAATTTTTTTATCCGTCGTGTCAATTCCTGATGTCATTGTCAAGACATCTTTACTGGGAAAGAATAAAGAACTAAGCGATAGACGCAAAACAAGACAAGCCACGGGATGGGTCACAAGACCCGCCATCCTTCGGCTTGCCAGGCGCCGCAACGACGGCCGCCCCAACGGAGACAAGGACCCATGACGGACAGCAGCACTGCCGGCGCCGCCCACGCGCGCCGCGACGAAGACATCCTGGTCATTACCCTGGACCACCCTCCGGTCAACGCGCTAAGCGCGGACGTGCGGCGCGACTTGGCCGACGCCATCCAGGCCGCGCAAACCGACCCCAACGTACGCGCCATTCTGCTGGTGGGCGCGGGCAAGAACTTCATCGCCGGCGCCGACATCCGCGAATTCGGCAAGCCGCCCAAGCCCCCCGCCCTACCCGACGTCTGCAATCAGATTGAAGCCAGCACCAAGCCGGTGGTGGCCGCGCTGCATGGCGCGGCGCTGGGCGGCGGGCTGGAAGTGGCCTTGGCCGCGCACTATCGCGTAGCGCTTGCCAGCGCCAAGCTGGGCTTGCCCGAAGTAAACCTGGGCCTGCTGCCGGGCGCGGGCGGCACGCAACGCACGCCGCGTTTGATTGGCGCTGCCGCCGCGCTGGACCTGATGCTGTCGGGCAAGCACCTGTCGGCCGACGCCGCATTGCGCGCCGGGCTGGTAGACACGCTGGCTGAAGGCAACGACCCGCTGGCGGCGGGGCTGGCCTACACACGCCAACTCTTGGCGCAAGGCGCGGGCCCCCGCCGCAGCCGTGACGCCACCGCCGCGCTGGCCGACAAGGCCGCCGCCTTGGCCGAAGCCGCTGCGGCCGGCGAACGCATCGCCAAGACGCTGCGCGGGCTGTATTCGCCCGCGAAGATCGTTGAAGCCGTGCGTGCCGCCATCGAACAACCTTTTGACGAAGGCCTGCGCACCGAACGCGCGCTGTTCCTGCAATGCCTGGACAGCCCCCAGCGCGCCGGCCTGGTGCACGCCTTTTTTGCCGAGCGTGAAACCACCAAGGTCCCTGAACTGAAAGAAGGCAAGGCGCGCGCCCTGAACAAGATCGGCGTGGTGGGCGGCGGCACGATGGGCGCGGGCATCGCGGTGTCGGTGCTGGACGCCGGCTTGCCGGTGGTGATGGTTGAGCAGGACGACGCCGCGCTGGAACGTGGCCGCGCGCGCGTCGCGCAGGTGTACGACCTGCTGCTCAAGAAAGGCCGCATCACGCAAGAGGAACGCGACGCCCGCTTGGCGCGCCTGACGGGCGCCACCACCTACGACGCCCTGAATGACGCCGACCTGATCATCGAGGCCGTGTTCGAGGACATGGACGTGAAGCTGGCCGTGTTTGCCGAACTGGACCGCGTGGCCAAGCCCGGCGCGGTGCTGGCCACCAACACGTCTTACCTGGACGTAAACCGCGTCGCCACCGCCACGCGAAATCCCGGCAACGTGCTGGGCCTGCATTTCTTTTCACCCGCCAACATCATGAAGCTGCTGGAGATCGTGGTGGGCGAGCACACCGCGCCCGACACGGTGGCCACCGGCTTTGAACTGGCACGCAAACTGCGCAAGACGCCCGTGCGCGCGGGCGTGTGCGACGGCTTTATCGGCAACCGCATCCTGGCCGTGCACCGGCAGGCGGCGGACATGATGACGGAAGACGGCGCGTCCCCCTACGACATCGACGCCGCCGTGCGTGAGTTCGGCTACCCCATGGGCCCCTACCAGATGGCCGACCTGGCCGGTGGCGACATCGGCTGGGCCACCCGCAAGCGCCGCGCCGCTACCCGCGACCCCGCCTTGCGCTATGTGCAGATTCCCGACCGCCTGTGCGAACGCGGCTGGTTCGGCCAGAAGACGGGCCGTGGCTTTTACCTGTACCCCGATGGCGCGCGCGTGGGCACGCCGGATCCGGAAGTGCTGGCCATCATCGACGACGAACGCCGCCGCGCAGGCGTCACGCCGCGCCCGTTCACGCACGAAGACATCCAGCGCCGCTACCTGGCCGCCATGATCAACGAAGCCGCCAACGTGCTGGACCAGGGCATTGCGCTGCGCCCGTCCGACGTGGACGTGGTGTTCCTGTCCGGCTACGGCTTTCCGCGCCACCACGGCGGCCCGATGCACTACGCCGACAGCGTGGGCCTGGACCGCGTGCTGGCCGACATCCGCGCGTATGCGAAGGAAGACCCGGCGTTCTGGAAGCCGTCGCCGCTATTGGTGCGTTTGGCGGAATCCGGCCGCAACTTCGCCAGCCTGAATCAGGCTGCCTGAACGCAGGTTTTTTAGCCGCCCGCCGCCTGAACACCGCCCGCCTGAATACAGAACCCACTTTCGACTGGAACCCTTATGCGCGAAGCCGTCATCGTCTCTACCGCCCGCACCCCCATCACCAAGGCGGGGCGCGGTGAATTCAACCAGATCGCCGGCCCCACGCTGGCGGCGCACGCCGTGCGCGCCGCCGTTGACCGCGCGGGCATCGACCCCGCGCTGATCGAAGACGCCTTCATCGGCTGCGGCTACCCCGAAGGCGCCACGGGCCGCAACATCGGCCGGCAAGCCGTCATCCGCGCCGGCCTGCCGGTCAGCGTGGGCGGCGCCACCATCAACCGCTACTGCGCGTCGGGCCTGCAAGCCATTGCGTCGGCCGCCGGCCGCATCGTGATGGACGGCGCCCCGGCCGTGATCGCGGGTGGCGTGGAACTGGTGTCGCAGATCCGCACGCGCGACGACGGCGTCAGCGGCATGGACCCGTGGATACTGGCGAACAAGCCCGAACTCTATTTGCCCATGATCGAAACCGCCGACATCGTGGCCGCCCGCTACGGCATCAGCCGCGAAGCCCAGGACCGCTTCGCCGCGCAAAGCCAGGCGCGCACCGAAGCCGCCCAGGCCGCCGGCCGCTACCGCGAAGAGATCATCCCCGTCACCACCACCATGTCCGTCACCGACCGCGCCACGGGCGTCGTCAGCGAACGCGAAGTCACCATCGACAAAGACACCTGCAACCGCCCCGGCACCACCTATGAAGCGCTGGCTGGCCTTGCGCCCGTGCGCGGCGAAGGCCAGTTCGTCACGGCCGGCAATGCCTCGCAACTGTCCGACGGCGCGGCCGCCTTGGTGCTGATGGAAGCCGGCGACGCCGAGCGCGCGGGCATCCGCCCGCTGGGCGCGTTCCGGGGCTTGGCCATTGCCGGCTGCGAGCCCGACGAAATGGGCATCGGCCCCGTCTACGCCGTGCCCAAGTTGCTGGCGCGCCATGGCTTGAAGGTCGATGACATCGACCTTTGGGAACTGAACGAGGCGTTTGCGTCGCAAGCGCTGTATTGCCAGGAAAAGCTGGGCATCCCCATGGACCGCCTGAACGTGGACGGCGGCTCCATTGCGTTGGGCCACCCGTTTGGCGTGACCGGCGCGCGGCTGGCCGGCCATGTGCTGATCGAGGGCCGCCGTCGTGGCGCCCGCTATGCCGTCGTCACGATGTGCATCGGCGGCGGCATGGGCGCGGCCGGCCTGTTTGAAATCTATGCTTGAGATGCACTAAGGACCGACATGGACTTGGAATTCACCCCCGAAGAAAACGCCTTCCGCGACGACGTGCGCGCCTTCCTGGCGGCCAAGCTGCCCCGGCGCCTTTCCGACAAGGTTGGGCTGGGCAAGCTGCTTACCAAAGACGACATGGTCGAATGGCACGCCATCCTGAACCAGCAAGGCTGGCTGGCCAGCCACTGGCCCGTGGAATACGGCGGCACCGGCTGGAGCGCCACGCAAAAATTCATCTTCGATAACGAATGCGCGCTGGCCGCCGCGCCCCGCATCGTGCCCTTCGGCCTGAGCATGCTGGGGCCGGTGCTGATCAAGTACGGCAACGAAGCGCAGCGCCAGTACTGGCTGCCGCGCATTCTGGACGGCAGCGACTGGTGGTGCCAGGGCTATTCCGAACCCGGCGCGGGCTCCGACCTGGCTTCCGTCAAGACCACCGCCGTGCGCGACGGCGACCACTACATCGTCAACGGGCAAAAAACCTGGACCACGCTGGGCCAGTACGCCAACATGATTTTCTGCCTGGTGCGCACCTCGCAGGAAGGTCGGCGCCAGGAGGGCATCAGCTTCCTGCTCATCGACATGAACAGCCCGGGCATCGAAGTGCGCCCCATCATCACGCTGGACGGTGAACACGAAGTCAACGAAGTGTTCTTTTCCGACGTGCGCGTGCCCGTCGAGAACCTGGTGGGCGAAGAAAACCGGGGCTGGACCTGCGCCAAGTACCTGCTGACCTACGAGCGCACCAACATTGCCGGCGTGGGCCAATCCACCGCCGCGCTGGAACGTCTGAAGGCCGTGGCCGCCAAGCGGAAAAAGAACGGCCGCCCCCTGGCCGAAGACCCCGACTTTGCCGCCCGCCTGGCGCGCGTGGAAATCGAACTGGCCAATATGCGCACCACCAACCTGCGCGTGGTCGCGGCGGTGGCGGGCGGCGGCGCACCCGGCGCCGAAAGCTCGATGCTGAAGATACGCGGCACGCAGATCCGCCAGGAAATCACGGCCTTGAACCGCCGCGCCATGGGTCCGTACGCGCGCCCCTTCGTGCCCGAAGCGCTGCACGACGGCTACGACGCCGACCCTATCGGCCCCGAGGGCGCCGACAGCGCGGCGGCGCAGTACTTCAACAACCGCAAGCTGTCGATCTTCGGCGGCTCCAATGAAATTCAGAAAAACATCATCTCGAAGATGATCTTGGGACTGTAAGGGCCGGCCATGAACTTTGAACACACCGAAGACCGGCGCATGCTGTCCGACATGCTGCGCCGCTTTGTTAGCGAGCAGTACGACTTCGCCACCCGCGAACGCCACGCGCAATCGGCCCAGGGCTACAGCGTGGAATTCTGGCGCCGCTATGCGGAACTGGGCGCCATCGGCGCCTTGTTCTCCGAGGCCGATGGCGGCCTGGGCGGCGCGGGCTTTGATATCTCGGTCGTCTTCGAGGCGCTGGGACGCGGCCTGGTCGTGGAACCTTTTTTGGACGCCTTGATGGTGGGCAGCGCCATCGCCGCCGCCGGCACGCCCGCGCAACGCGAAGCCGTGGACGGCCTGATCGCGGGCACCATCACGGCCGCGCTGGCCCAGGGCGAGCCCGATTCCGGCTATGAGCTGGCGCGGGTCAGCACGCGCGCCGAACCGTCGGGCGACGGCTGGGTGCTCAACGGCGCCAAGGCCGTGGTCACGGCGGGCGAACACGCGGACCTGTTCCTGGTGTCGGCGCGCACTTCCGGTGCGGAAGATGACGAAGCCGGCATCAGCCTGTTCCTGGTCAGCGCCGGCACGCCGGGCCTGGCGGTGCGCGGCTACGGGCTGATCGACGGTGGACGCGCCGCCGAAGTCACGCTGACCGACGTCAAGCTGGGCCCCGAGGCCTTGCTGGGCGAGGCCGGTGCGGGCTACCCGCTGCTGGAACGCGCCACCGGGCGCGGCATTCTGGCGCTGTGCGCCGAAGCCGTGGGCGCGATGGACTGCGCCCGCGACGCCACGTTGGAATACCTGCGCACGCGCCGCCAGTTCGGCACCCCCATCGGCAGCTTCCAGGCCTTGCAGCACCGCATGGCGGATGTGCTGCTGGAAATTGAACAAGCGCGCTCGGCCGTCATCAACGCCGCCGCCGCGCTGGACAACCCCGACCGCGTCACCCGCGAACGCGCCCTGTCCGCCGCCAAGTTCACCATCGGCCGCATCGGCACGCTGGTGGCCGAGGAAAGCATCCAGTTGCACGGCGGCATCGGCATGACCTGGGAACTGCCGCTGGCGCACTACGCCAAGCGCCTGGTCATGATCGACCATCAATTGGGCGACGAAGACCATCACCTGCGCCGCTACATCGCGCTGGCGCAGGCGTGAACGGAGGCCAGCCCGACATGACGCAGGCCCACGCTGCTCTGCCACCGCTGTTGCCACCGATCTCGCCCCCGTTCTCGGCGCCGTTTCCCGTGCGCAGCGCCGCCGACGTGCAACGGCTGCAAGCGCGCCCGCTGGCGGAAACGTTGACGGTGCAGAGCACCTACGAGATCTTCCGCAACTCGGCCGCGGCCTTTGGCGACAAGACCGCGCTGACCTTCCTGCGCTCGGCGGACCCCGATGACGAGGCCATCCGCTGGAGCTATCGCGAGCTGCTGGCCGGCATCCACCAGACGGCCAACCTGCTGCACGACCTGGGCGTGCGCGCGGGCGACGCCGTGGCCGTGATGCTGCCCGGTTGCCTGGAATACCACCTGGCGCTGTGGGGCGGCGAGGCGGCCGGCATTGTCCAACCGCTGAACCCGCTGCTGACGGAAGACAAGCTGGCCTCGCTGATGACCACCGCGCGCGCCAAGGTGCTGATCGCCTACGGCGCGGATGCCGATTGCGAAATGTGGTCCAAGGCGCTGCGCCTGCGCGAGCGCGTGCCGACCCTGCAAACTTTGCTGCGCGTGGCGCCGCACACCGAGCCACTGTCAGACCGCCCCGCGCTGCCCGACTACGCGCTGGACTTCAACGCCAACCGCTCGGCGCAACCGGCCGACCGCCTGCTCAGCGAACGGGTCATCCGCGCCAGCGACGTGGCGGCCTACTTCCACACGGGCGGCACCACGGGCGCGCCCAAGCTGGCCATCCACACCCACGCCAACCAGGTCTTCACCGCCTGGGCGGCCGTGCAGTTGCAGAACGCGGGGCCGACGGATGTGGTCATCAACGGCTATCCGCTATTCCACGTGGCGGGCGTGTTGCCGGCCTCGCTGGCGGCCTTGTCGGCCGGCGTGGAAACCGTCATCCCCACCCCCATGCTGCTGCGCAACCGCGACGTGCTGCGCAACTACTGGCGCTTGGTGGAAAAGCATCGCGCGACCTCGCTGCAAGGCGTGCCGACCATACTCGCGGCCCTGGCCGACGTACCGCTGGCAGGCGCCGATATCTCGTCGTTACGCTACTGCCGCACCGGCGCCGCGCCGCTGCCGGCTGAACTGGCCGCGCGCTTCAAGCGGCTGTTCGGCCTGCAAGTGAACGAAAGCCTGGGCATGACGGAAATGGCCGGCATCTCGTCCATCACGCCCCCGGGCTCGGTGTTTCCCGTCAACTGCGTGGGCTACCCACTGCCCTATGTGCAGGTGCGCATCGTTGGCCTGGACATTCCCGCCGGGCAAGCCGCGCAGGACTTGCCCCCGGGCACGCCCGGCATGGTGCTGTTCAAGGCGCCCAACGTGATCCCCGGTTTTCTGGACCCCGCCGACACCGCCCGCGCCTTCACCGAAGACGGCTGGCTGATCAGTGGCGACGTGGGCTTCATGGATGCCGAAGGCCGGCTGCACCTGCAAGGCCGCGCCAAGGATTTGATTATCCGCAGCGGCCACAACATCGACCCCAAGACCATCGAAGACGCGCTGGCCACGCATCCCGCTGTGCATCTGTGCGCCGCCGTCGGCGCGCCGGACGCCTATGCCGGCGAACTGCCGGTGGCCTTCGTCACGCTGATGGAAGGCGCGCAGGCCACCGAAGCGGAACTCGTTGCCTACGCGGCCGCGCACGTGGATGAAGGCCCGGCGCGGCCCAAGCGCGTCATCGTGCTGGAGGCCATGCCCATGACCAACGTGGGCAAGATCTACAAACCTGATTTGCGCCACCTGGCCACTGCCGTATCGGTAGAGGCGGTGGTGGCGCGCACCCTGCAAAAAGCCGGGCTGGCGGAAGACAGCAAGATCTTCCGCGTGCTGGCCGATGCGCAACCGGATGTCGCTGTTGAAGCGGCACCCGGCGTATCCGCGCCGCTGAAGGAGCAGTTGCGCGAAGCGTTGGCGCGCTTGCCGGTCAAAGTCGTGTTGCGCGACTGAACCGGGGCGGTCCGACCAACACAACTCATCACCACACACCACACACCACAACAAACCACAACACACCACTGGAGACAACCCATGCTGAAGATGCCCATGCGCCGCGCCTGCCTGGCCGCCTTGTTGCTTGCCACCACCAGCGCCGCCTTGCCGCTGGCCGCCAGCGCGCAAACCGACTTTCCCACCAAGCCCATCACGCTGATCGTGCCCTTCCCGGCCGGCGGCTCCACCGACCGCCACCTGCGCATCGTGGCGCAGGACGCCTCCAAATACCTGGGTCAGCAGGTCATCGTGGAAAACCGGCCCGGCGCGGGCGGCACCCTGGGCACGGCCACCATGGCGCGCACCGCCAAGCCGGACGGCTACACGATCAGCCTGTACACGCTGGCCATGCTGCGCATGCCATACATGCAGAAAAGCAGCTGGGATCCCATCAACGACTTCAGCTTCATCATCGGGCTGTCGGGCTACACCTTCGGCTTCACCGTGCGCTCGGATTCGCCGTACAAGACCTTCAACGAATACATCGAGGCCGCGCGCAAGGCGCCGGGCACCATCGACTACGGCTCCACGGGCGTGGGCTCTTCGCCGCACCTGCTGATTGAAGAAATCGCCATCAACGCCAAGGTCAAGCTGAACCACGTGCCGTTCAAGGGCAACGCCGACATGCAGCAGGCGCTGCTGGGCGGCCACGTCATGGCGCAAAGCGACGCCACCGGCTGGGACCAGTTCGTGGACTCCGGCAAGATGCGGCTCTTGGTCACCTTCGGCGAAAAGCGCACCACGCGCTGGCCCGACGTGCCCACCGCGCAGGAGCTCGGCTACAAAGTCGTGTCGACCTCGCCGTACGGTCTGGCCGGCCCCAAGGGCATGGACCCGGCCGTCGTGAAAACGCTGCATGACGCCTTCAAGAAAGCGCTGTTCGACAAGGCCAGCATGGACGTCATGAAGCAACTGAACCAGGAACCCGCGTACCGCAACAGCGCGGATTACAAGGCCTGGGCCCAGGCGACGTATGTGAAGGAAAAGGACCTGATCGAATATCTGGGGTTGATGGCGAAGGATTGATCCGTGGGCTCAGGCGCCCGCTGCCTCCTGGATGACCTGGAAGCAGCGTTCCCGCGTGATGCGCGTGGCCGGGCTGATGCTGCGGCCACGCAAAGTCACAAACGCGAAGTGCGCCTGGATCTCGAAATCAGGCGGCGGCGGCAAGGCAATCAGCCGCCCCGATTCCACGAGCGGATGCGCCGACGCCAGCACCCCAAGAAATACCGCGTCCGACTGTTCGACGATGTCGAACAGAAAGGAAATGTCCTCGCATTCCATGTGCAGTTCAAAACCGCCCGACCCGGCGGCGCCCGCCAGCCGCCGCCGGGTTTCGGGGCTTAACCCTGTCGAAACGACGGGATAGCGCAAGACATCCGTCAACGCCACGGCCCGCATGCCCGCCAGCGCATGGCCCGGCCGGCAGACAAAACCTGACGCCAGCGCGGGCATCGGCGCGACATCCAGGTCTTCTTCGTTGTCGAGTGTGCGGATGTGCACGATCAGCGCATCCAGCACCCGTTCGCGCAAGCTGACCAGCAGCGAATCGCTTGGCCCGCGCGACAGCTTGACGCGCAGTTTCGGGTACTGAGCCAGCAGATGCTGCATCAACGGCACGCTCAACAAGGCGCTGGGCGCCGCCCCCAATCCCAGTCGGATGGCGCCGGTTTCGCCTTGCGCCAGCATTTCTGCTTCCCGGCGGATTTCCTCTACCTCGGCCAGTACGCGCCGCGCTCGCTGCCCGACCAAGCGGCCCAGCGGCGTCGGCTCGTTGCGCTTGCCGATGCGGTCCACGAGCGGACCGAGCTCCCCTTCCAGCAGTTGGATGCTGCGGCTGAATGCGGGCTGCGACAGGTGCAGCGCCTCGGCCGCCCGCGTGAACGAACCCGTCTCCAGAAGCGCCACCAGATGAGCAAGCTGAGCAAGGTTCATGTTCGCGGCCCCCTGGGTTCTAGGTGAATGGATGGCATGGCGGCCCTGTCTCCAACCATGCACAAAACGCATTGTAATCAGCCAATCAATCGATTGGACAGATGAAACACCGGCTTCTAGCATTCCATCCAGCACTTGGATCCATCACAAAGGGAATGCCATGAAAAAGAATCTGATGATCGCCACGGCCGTGTTGTTGACCGGAATGGGCCTCGGCGCCCACGCGCAGGCGCAGGACTATCCCGCCAGGCCCGTCTCGCTACTGGTGCCCTACCCGGCGGGCGCTGCCAGCGACATCACTGCCCGCGCCGTGCAGGGGCCGATGTCGCAGGCGCTGGGCATGCAGGTGGTGGTGGAAAACCTGGGCGGCGCCAATGGCGCGCTGGGCGCCAACCGCGTGCTGAATGCCAAGGCCGACGGCTACACCGTGTTCCAGGGCTCGCCCAACGAATTGATCCTGGCGGGGCTGACCAACAAATCCGTCACCTACAAGCCGGACGACTTCCAGTTCGTGGCGCCCGTGGCCACCTCGCCCTACGTGGTGGTGACGCGCGCGGGCCTGGGCGCGGCCAATGTCGACGAGCTGGTCGCCTTGGCACGCCGCAGCAGCGTGCCCTTGACCTACGGGTCGGGCGGCGCGGGGTCGATGATCCACCTGATCACCGCCGCGCTGGCGGCCCGCACCGGCGTCACGCTGACGCACATTCCGTATCGCGGCGGCGCGCCGTTGATTACCGACATGGCCGGCGGCCAGATCGATTTCGCCATCATGCCGTACCAGGCGAACTACGAAGACCTGCGCCGGGAGGGCCGGCTGAACATCATCGGCACCTTGAACCGGGAACGCCTGCCCGCATTGCCCGACGTGCCCAGCGTGCAGGAAAGCGCCACGCTGAAGGACTTCAACTACACCATCTGGACCGCCTATCTGGTGAAGAAAGGCACGCCGGCCGCCGTGGTCCAGAAGCTGCACGCCGCCGTCGAGGCCGCGTTGCGCGATCCTGCCACTCGCAAGACGCTGGAGGCGCAAGGCAAGATCCTGTTCGCTCCTCAGACGCTGGCGGCAAGCGACGCCTTCTACGCCGAACAGACGGCCGGCCTGGCCGACCTGGTGCAACGCAGCGGCTTTCATGGCGACTGACTGGCCCACTTGCCGCTCGCCCGCGCTGCCTTCCCTTTCTTCCGGACTATCCCATGACCCATTCCCTTGAACCCGTGCTGGACCATCTGGCATCCCGCCAGCCGCAGATCGAAGCGTGGCTAAATACCTTCCTGCGCATTCCCAGTGTCAGCGCCGATCCCGCCTACGCCGGTTCCATGGACGATGCCCGGCGCTTCCTGTGCGAACGGCTGCGGGCCGAGGGCTTGCAGCAGGTACAACTGCTGGACGGGGGAGGCGAACCTGCCGTGTATGGCGAATGGATGGGCGCGCCAGGCCGACCGACGCTGCTGATCTATGGCCATTACGACGTCCAGCCCGCCGACCCCGTCGAACTGTGGCGCACCCCGCCCTTCGAGCCTACGCAAGTCGGCGACCGCCTTTATGCGCGCGGCGCGTCCGACGTCAAGGGATCGACCACCGTCGCGCTTGAAGTCGTGTTTGCCTACCTGGCCACGCTGCGCGCCTGCCCGGTCAACATCAAGGTGTTAATTGAAGGCGAAGAGGAAACGGGCAGCCCGACCTTGCGCCCGCTGATCGAACGCTACCGCGACCTGCTGTCCGCGGACGCCGTGCTGTCGGCCGATGGAGGCCGCGCCAGCGCCACCACACCCACGATCAACACCGGGGCGCGCGGCCATGCCGCTTTGGAGGTCAAGCTACGCACCGCGTCCAAAGACCTGCACTCTGGGCGATATGGCGGCGGCGTCAGGAATGCCCTGCACGAGATGGCGGCCCTGCTGGCAACCCTGCACGGCGAAGACGGCGCTGTCACCGTAGCCGGTTTCCATACCGGCGCCGAGGCGCCGACACCGCGTCAGCGCCAGGACACCGCCGCTTTCCCCTACGACGAAGCCGCCTTCTTCACGGAGGTGGGCGGCGTGTCGCACGGTGAGCCGGGCTACACGCCCCGCGAACGGATCACCCTGCGCCCGGCGCTGGACGTGAACGGCATGTGGGGCGGCTACAGCGGCGCGGGCACGAAGACCATCATCCCCTGCGAAGCCCAGGCCAAGCTGACGGTGCGCATCGTGGAAGGCCAGGATCCCGCGCAGGTCATCCAGGCCGTGCTCGCGCATCTGCAAGCCCACTGTCCGCCCGGCTGCGGACTGGA
Source organism: Achromobacter spanius (assembly GCF_002812705.1). NCBI lineage: Bacteria > Pseudomonadati > Pseudomonadota > Betaproteobacteria > Burkholderiales > Alcaligenaceae > Achromobacter > Achromobacter spanius. The sequence goes on from NZ_CP025030.1 coordinate 4,578,174, forward strand.
CGTCGTGGCAATGAACGCGGGGTCGCCCGCGGCGACGCTGGCGGCCGAACACCCCCTGGTCATGGCGGCGCAAGCCGTCTTGCAAACGCCCGCGGGCCCGACACCGATACATGTGCGGCTGGGCGCCAGCGTTCCCATCACGTCCGTCTTCAAAGAGACGCTTGGCATCGATACCTTGATGTTCGGCTTCAACCTGCCCGACGAAGATGTGCACGCGCCCAATGAGTTCTTCCGGCTGTCGTCGATCCGCCAAGGGGTTGCGGCCTGGACACGGATACTGGACGAATTGGGTCGCTTCGAGCCGGCCGCGTTCCACGCGCGCTGACCGCCCGAGAGCGCTGCCCGGACTTGCATGGCATTTTTGTATGCAAAAAATGTCTGCCTTTCCTGTCCGGCTTTTTGATAGACTGGCTGCCCGATTGTTTTCCCCTCCGGCCGCCGCAGCCGCGCCCCATGACTCAGGAAGTTCCGCTAGACCCCAGCGCCGACGATATTGCCAAGGAAGTGGCCGCCGCCATCGTGGCGCACAAGCTTCCCCCCGGCACCCGGCTGCGCGAAGAGGCGCTGGCGCGGGTCTACAAGGTCAGCCGCACCAAGATCCGCGCGGCGTTGCTGATGCTGTCCAAGGACAAGCTGATCAACATCGTTCCCGACAAGGGCGCGTTTGTCAGCAAGCCGGACGCCAACGAGGCGCGCGAAGTCTACGCCGTGCGCCGCATCCTGGAAGCCGCGCTGGCCAAGGAGTTCGTGGCGCGCGCCACCGCCGCCGACTACCGCCGTATTGACGCCCACCTGGCCGAGGAACGGCTGGCGCTGGAAGCCGGCGACGTGCAAAAGCGCAACCATCTGCTGGGACACTTCCACATTCTGCTGGCCGAAGCCGTAGGCAATTCGGTGCTGACGGGCATGCTGCGCGAACTGTCCGCGCGCAGCGCCGTGATCACCGTGCTGTACCAAAGCTCGCATGACGCCAGTTGCTCGTCGCAAGAGCACCACGCGTTCATCGAGGCCGCGCGCGCGGGGGACACCGAACGCGCCTGCGCGCTGATGGACGAACACCTGGAACACGTGCAGACCGCGCTGAATTTCACCGACGATAGCGCGGGCGGCGGGGACTTGGTCACGGCGCTGCTTAGCTGAGCTGGCTGAGCCAACGACCCGGCAGTGGCCAAGCGCCCCGGCCCGCGTTCGTCTTAGCCCGCGTTCGTCTTAGCCCGCATTCGCCTCACCCCCCTTCGTCCCCCCCAGCATTTGCTCCATGCGCTGCTGCAACCACAGCTCGGTCGCGCTTAACGACGCGCCTTGCAGCCACAACGTGCGCACCGACAACATGGGCAAGGACAGACCCGTGCACGGCACCCGCGTCAGCGTTCGGCGAAAACTCTCGTATTCGGCGATGTTCAGCGGCAGGATCGCCCAGCCCAGTTCGTCCGCCGCCATGCCGGCAATGCTGTAGAAGCTGTCCGTGCGCCACACCGTGGGGCTCAGCACCACCTCTTCCACGCCTTCCATCTGCATGACCAGTTGCCGGTAGCGCGCCAGGTCGCTGCGCGTGACGTCGGCCAGGGCCGCCAACGGATGCCCCGACGCCACGAACACCGCCTGCGCCACGTTGCCCAGGTAACGGTGCGCGAAGGCGCTGCCGGGGTCGCCCCGGTCAAAGTGGAACGCGATGCTGGCGCGACCCTGCTGCACGTAGTCGGCCACCTCGGTCGCGGTGCCGTTCAACTGCGTCAGTTCCAGGGCGGGAAAGCGATCGGCCACTTCCACCATCAAGGCGCCGAGCACCTGATACGGCAGCGCCTCGTCTAGCGCGATCGACAGCCGCGCGTCCTGCCCCGCCGCGAAAGACAGCGCCCGCTGGTCCAGCCCGCCGGCCTGGCGCAGCAGTTCACGCGCCTCTTGCAGCATCACTTCGCCGGCGGGCGTCAGCGTGGCGTTGCGCCGGGAACGGTCGAACAATTCCACACCCAGGTCGGCTTCCAGCAAGCCCACGGACGTGCTGACAGCGGACTGCGCACGGCCCAGCGCGCGTGCCGCGGCAGAAAACGAACCGGCATCCGCAGCCGCAACGAAATGCCGAAGTTGATCCAAGGTCCATTGCATGACGGCCTCCTTAATTCATCTATTTTATAGATGGAATCAAACTTTTTACGGCAAATAAATAGATTGATAATGCCGGCCTTGCACTCGAAGCGCCGCACAGCTTGCGCGGCCGGGTGTGGATTCAAACAGGAGTAGAACTATGCAGCGGACTCATTCGAACGCTGTCGCCACGGCCGACCCGCGCCGTTGGCTGGTGCTGGGCATTGTGTCCATCGCCTTGTTGTTGATCGTGGTGGACATGACGGTGCTGTACACCGCCCTGCCCCGGCTCACGCACGAGCTGGGCGTTACCGCATCTGAAAAATTGTGGATCGTGAACGTGTACGGCTTGGTCGTATCGGGCCTGTTGCTGGGCATGGGCACGCTGGGCGACCGGCTGGGCCACAAACGCCTGTTCATGATGGGGCTGGTCGTCTTCGGCGTGGCCTCGCTGGCCGCCGCCTATTCGCCGGGTGCGGCGTCCTTGATCGCGGCCCGTGTGCTGCTGGCGGTGGGCGCGGCCATGATGATGCCGGCCACCCTGTCCATCATCCGCCTGACGTTCGCCCAGGAACGCGAGCGTGCCGTGGCCATCGGCATCTGGGCGTCGGTGGCGTCCGGCGGCGCGGCGCTGGGGCCGGTGGTGGGCGGCGTGCTGCTGGAGCATTTCTGGTGGGGCTCGGTGTTCCTGATCAACGTGCCCATCGTGCTGCTTGCGCTGCCGCTGGCCTGGCATTGCATCCCCGCCAGCCGCCCCGCCGCCGCCCGCCCCGCCGCCGCCCGCCCCTGGGACCTGTTGGGCTCCCTGCAAGTCATGGCGGGTTTGATCCTGTGCGCCTATGCATTGAAAGAACTGGGCCGCGCCACCACCTCGTGGCTGCATGCCGCACTGGCTTGCACGGCCGGGGTCACCATCTTGGCCTTGTTCGTGCGCCGCCAGCGTCGCCGCCCGTATCCGCTGATCGACTTCGCCATCTTCCGCAACGCCACCTTCAGTTCGGGCGTAGCCGCCGCGCTGTTCGCGGGCGCCGCGCTGCTGGGGCTGGAACTGGTCTTCAGCCAGCGCCTGCAATTGGTGCTGGGCATGTCGCCGATCCAGGCAGCGCTCTTCATCCTGCCGCTGCCGCTTGCCGCCTTCGTGGCGGGGCCGCTGGCGGGCTGGCTCTTGGCCTATATGCGTGGGCCGCGCCTGATGTTCCTGGCCCTGGCCGTGTCGGCCGCGGGCATGGGCGCTTACCTGCTGTGCTATGACGGCGCCATCCTGCCGCAAATGGTCAGCCTGAGCGTGCTCGGCCTGGGCATCGGCGCGACCATGACGGCGGCGTCCAGCTCCATCATGCAAAGCGCCACGCCGGAACGCGCCGGCATGGCGGCGTCGATTGAAGAGGTGTCCTACGAATTGGGCGGCGCGCTGGGCGTGACCTTGATGGGGTCCATCCTGTCGGGCGTTTATGCCAACACGCTGGACGTGCCCCCTGCCCTGGCGGCGGCGCCCGCGCTGGGTGACAGCTTGCGTGACAGCCTGGACGAGGCGCTGATCGTGGCGGAAGGCCTGCCGACAGACCTCGCGGCCACCTTGACGCACTTGGCCAAGACCGCGTTCGACACCGGCTATGCCGCCGTGATCGCCACCGCCACCGTCATGCTGCTGGCCACCGCCGCGTTCGTGCTGCTGAACCGCACGCGCCGGCAGCCGGCCCCGGGCTGAGCGCAGGTCCCCGCCCGCGACTGTCAGCGAATCCGAAAGGCGTGGTCCATGTCGGCGATCAGGTCTTCTTCGTGCTCCAGCCCGATCGAAAGCCGGATCAGCCCTTCCGACACGCCCGCCGCCTCGCGTTCCTCGGCCGGTACGCCGGAATGCGTCGTGGACGCCGGGTGGCACACCAGCGATTCCGTGCCGCCCAGGCTGACCGCCGACTTGAACAGATGCAGCGCATTGATAAAGCGGAACGCCCGCTCGCGGCCCCCATCAAGCACGAAGGCGAAGGTTGAGCCGGGGCCGGTGCACTGGCGCTTGTAGACCTCTTGGTAGGCGCGGTCAGAGATCATTTCCGGATGAAAGATGGCGACCTTCTCGTAAGGATTGCCGGCCAGCCATTGCGCCACCTTGGTGGCCGTGCGCGCCGCCTGCTTCATGCGCAGCACCACCGTTTCCATCGAGCGCGTGATCATCCAGCACGAATGCGGGTCCAGTTGCGAGCCGAACGCGCTGCGGATGGCGCGCACCTTCTTGATCAGGTCCTTGCTGCCCGTGACGGCGCCCGCCACCAGGTCGCTGTGGCCGCCCACGTATTTCGTCAGCGAATACACGCACAGGTCCACGCCATGGTCGGCCGGCTTTTGAAAAATGGGCCCCAGCAGCGTGTTGTCGCACACCGACACCGGGCGATAGCCGTGGCGCGTTTCAAAGGCATCCAGCTCGTTCTTCATGCCTTCGAAGTCGATCAGCGCGTTGGTGGGGTTGGCCGGCGTTTCCACGTAGAGCACGCGCACGGGCCCCTTGGTCGCCGCTTCCTCCAGCGCCGCGCGCATGGCCTTGGGCGACAGGCCGTCGCGGATGGCATGCGAGCCGATGCCCCATTCCGGAAACACCTTGGCGATCAGCGTCTCGGTGCCACCGTACAAGGGCAGCGATTGCACCAACTGGTCGCCGGGGCGCAAGAACGCCATCAGCACGGCGCTGATGGCGGCCATGCCGCTGGCCGTGACCGCCGCCGCCTCGGACCCATCCAGCAAGGCCAGCCGGTCTTCCACGATTTCCAGGTTGGGATGATTGAAGCGGCTGTAGACCAGCCCGGCCGATTCGCCCTGTGGCAAGGGCTTGCGGCCCGAGACCACATCAAAGAAGGCCGCGCCGTCCTCGGCGGACCGGAACGCGAAGGTGGACGTCAGAAAGACGGGCGGCTTGACCGCGCCTTCGGACAGAAAGGGGTCATAGCCATAGGACATCATCTGCGTTTCCGCATGTAGCGGGCGTCCAAAAATATCCTTCTTGTGATAAGTCGAATACGTCATGGTGTGCCTCTTACTCTGGGATTCCAGCCGACCGGGCAGGCGCGTGTCGCATGTTGCGACGATAACGCCTATTCGTCCGCTTGCATCTGGCCGGGCACGACGCGATTGCGGCCGTTGCGCTTGGCCTGGTAGAGACCGCGGTCCGCCGTGAGGATCAGGTCGGTGCAGGGCTGGTCATTCGTGGGAATGGCCGTGGCCGTGCCGATGCTGACCGTCAGCCAGGGCCCTGACCCCGTATCCTTTTGCGGAATCTGCATGGCCTCGACCGCGCGGCGCAGTTTTTCGGCTGCCAGCCGCGCGCTGCCACCGGGCGTGCCGGGCAGCACCAGTGCAAACTCTTCCCCGCCAAAGCGGGCCGCCAGGTCGGTGGAGCGGTCGCAACTGGCGAAGATGGTGTTGGCCACGCGCTTGAGCGCTTCGTCGCCTGCTATGTGCCCATAGGTATCGTTGTAGGCCTTGAAGTGGTCCACATCGATCATCAACATGCTGATCTCGCGGCCATCGCGGCGGGCGCGCAGCCATTCGGCGTTGAGGTATTCGTCGAAATAGCGGCGGTTGCCCAGGCCCGTCAAGCCGTCGGAATTGGTCAGCCGGCGCAATTCCATATTGCTTTCCAGCAGTTGCTGCTGGCTTTGGCGCAGCGCCTGGTAGGCCTCGTCGCGCTGCACCAGCGCCAGGTACGAGCGCGAGTGGTAGCGGATGCGCGCCACCAGTTCGATGGAATCGGGCAGCTTCACCAGATAATCGTTGGCGCCCGAGGAAAACGCCGCGCTCTTGATGGCGGCGTCTTCCTTGGTGGACAGCACGATGATGGGAATGTCGCGCGTGACCGGGTGGTTGCGGTATTCCTTCACCAGGCTCAAGCCGTCCACGCCCGGCAACACCAGGTCTTGCAGGATGACCGTGGGCCGCGTCTGAATAGCCACCGTCAGCGCCTTGTAGGGGTCCGAGCAATAGTGGAAATCGATATTGCCCTCGACGACCAGCGCCCGCCGGATCGCTTCGGCCACCATGACCTGATCGTCAACCAGCAGCACCATGGCCGCGTGCGCGCTCAAATCCGCCGAGCCTGCGCTGTCTATGGGAGGGTGCATCGCTATTCCTTGATGTCTGGCAATGTTGGGCGCTCAGGCCAAGGCCTGGATCACGCGCGGCGCGATCTGGTCCAACGGTTTGATTTCCACCGCCGCCTGCAAGGCGGCCGCCGCCTTGGGCATGCCGTACACGGCACTGGTGGCCTGGTCTTGCGCAATGGTCAGGCAGCCGCGTTCACGCATGGCCTTCAGGCCGCGCGCGCCGTCCTGGCCCATGCCGGTGAGCAGAACGCCCACGGCGGTGCCGCGCCAGTGCTGCGCCACGCTATGAAAAAACACGTCGATGGACGGCCGGTACAGGCTTTCCTTGGGGTCCGGGGTGTAGCGCAGGGTGCCGTCGGCCAGCAGGTGCAGATGGTCGTCGGTGCCCGCCAGCAGGATCTGGCCCGGCAAGGGCCGTTCACCTTCGCGCACCAGCCGCACGGGCAACAGCACCTGGTCGTTCAACCAGTCGGCCATGCCCGCCGCAAACGACGCATCCACATGCTGCACCAGCACGATGCCGGCGGGGAAACTCAGCGGCAGATCGCGCAGCAGTTGGGCCAGCGTGGCCGGCCCACCCGCCGACGCGCCGATGACCAGCAGCCGTTGCGCATCCGCGCGCGCGGCCGCGTGGGGCACCGGGGTCAAGTTGGGCCGGCTGCCGTAGCGGCCGATCAACCAGCCGATGTTGCGGATCTTGCGCAGCAAAGGCGCAGCGGCGCTGCGCAGGTCGCCCCCGCCGACCACGGGCGTATCCACCGCGTCCAGCGCGCCGTGGCCCATGGCGTCGAACACGCGCGCGGTGTGGCGGGCCACGTCCACGGTGACCACCACAATGGCGCACGGCGACTCGGCCATGATGCGCCGCGTGGCCTCCACCCCGTCCATCACGGGCATGATCAGGTCCATCAGCACCACGTCGGGCCGGTCGCGCGCGCACTGCGCCACGGCCTCTTCGCCGTTGGACGCCACCCACGCCACTTCCAGCCCCGGTTCCAGCGCGATGGCGCGCCGCAGGGTTTCAACCGCTATTTGCAGATCGTTGACGATGCCGATTCTCACGTCAGTGCCTTCCCGATCAGGTCTTCGACGGCGTCCAGCAACGCGTCGTCATGGAAACTTCCCTTGGCCAGATAGTAGTCAGCGCCGGCATCCAGCCCGCGCCGCCGGTCTTCTTCGCGGTCTTTGTACGACACCACCATCACCGGCACGCCTTGCAGCCTGGCGTCGGCCTTGATGCGCGACACCAGTTCGATGCCGTCCATGCGCGGCATGTCCACATCGGTCACGACCAAATCAAAATCTTCGCTGCGCAGCATGTTCCAGCCATCCATGCCGTCGACCGCCACGGCCACGTCAAAGCCCCGGTTCACCAGCAGCTTGCGTTCCAGTTCGCGCACGGTCAGGGAATCGTCCACCACCAGCACGCGCTTGCGGCGGCGCGTCTGCGCGACCTGGCCCGCGCCGTCCACTCGCGTCAGGCGGCCGGCTTCGATCAGCTTTTGCACCGACAGCAGCATGTCTTCCACGTCCAGAATCAACAGCGGTGTGCCGTCGTCCATCAAGGCGCCCGCCATCACGTCCTGCACCTTGCCCAGCCGGGGGTCCAGCGGCTGCACCACCAGCGTACGCTCGCCCACGTAGCGGTCGACCGCAATGCCGTAGCGCTTGTCGTGATCGCCCACCACCACGACCGCTACGGATTCCGCCGCGGGCGCGGGCTCGCCGCCCCGCAGGATCTGCCGCGCAGACACCAAACCCACCTGCCGGTCCATGAACCGGAAGTGTTGATGGCCTTCCAACTGTTCGATGTCTTCCCTGCGCACCTGCAAGGCATGGCTGACGTAGGCCAGCGGAAACGCATAAATGGCGCCCTGTACCTCGACCAGCAGGCTGCGCACCACCGACAGCGACAAGGGCATTTCCAGCATGAAGCGCGTGCCCTGCCCGCTGGTCTGATGAATGCGCACCGCGCCGCGCAACTGGCGCACCATCGTCTGCACCACGTCCAGGCCCACGCCGCGCCCCGATATCTCGGTCACTTCGCCGCGCGTGCTGAAGCCGGACAAGAACAGGAATTCCAGCAGTTCGGCTTCGCTGAGGCGCGCCGCGGTGTCGGCCGTGGTGAGCTTACGCTGCACGACTTCCACGCGCAGCCGGTCCAACGAAATGCCCGCGCCGTCGTCGCTCAGTTCCACCACCAGCATGCCGGCCGAGTGCCGCGCCGACAGCTTGATCAGGCCTTCCGGCGGCTTGCCGGCGTCCAGGCGGTCCATCGGCATTTCAATGCCGTGATCCACCGCGTTGCGCAGCAAGTGCATCAACGGCGCGTCCAGCTTTTCAAGAATGTCGCGGTCCACCTGCGTGGTGTCGCCCTCGATCTCCAGCCGTACCTGTTTGCCCAGCGAGCGGCCCAGGTCGCGCACCATGCGCGGCATGCCACCCACGCCATCGCCAAAGGGCCGCATGCGGCAAGCCAGCGCGGTGTCGTACAGGCGTTGGGCCAGATGGCTCATGCGCCAGCCGAATTCATCGACTTCGTTGGTGCGCTGGGCCAGTTCCTGCTGGCATTGCTCAACGATGCGCTGGGCGTCGTCCAGCGCCGCCTGCGCGCGCGCGTCCACATGCTGGCCCGCCAGCGCGCCGCGCACGCCATCCAGTGCCTGCGCCGCACCCGCCTGCAAGCGCCGCAGGCGCAGCATAGAGGCGCCGAACGGGCCGACCCAGTGCGACTCCACCAGCGTCTCGCTGGACAGGCCCAGCAATTTGTTCAGCGTGTCGGCGGTGACGCGCAACACGCGCTCGCCTTCGAAAATGCCCTGATCGGAACTGCGGCGTGTCGCCGGCTGGGCGGGGGGCACTGTCGGCGGTGGCGGTGGCGGTGGCGTCACTGCCAAGCTCGGGCCCGGGGTCGGGCTGGCAGTCGGGAGTGCACTCGAGCCCCCAGTGGGCGCCGCGGTCGTTGTCGCAGTCCGGCCCGGTTGCTGGACACGGGCCGAGGCCGGCAGATCGTCGAAGCGCTGGATCGGCGGCAAAAAATCCGACGGCCTGGGCGCACGGGTCGGCGCGGGCGGGACAGCCGGCGCGTTGCTCAGGCGCACCACCAGCTCATCGATCTCGCCACCCAGTTCCGCGCCAGGCGTGGCCACCCGTTGCAGCAGGTCGGTGCCCAGCAGCAAGGCGTCGATATCATCCGCCTGCAAGCGCAGCCGCCCTTCCTGCGCGGCCACCAGGCAGTCTTCCATGGCGTGCGCAATCCGCACGGCGGGGTGCAGGTCCACGATGCGGGCGGCGCCCTTGAGCGAATGCGCCGCGCGCATGCAGGCTTCAAGCTGGGCCGCCGACGTCGGGTCGTGTTCCAGCGCCAGCAGGCCGTTGTTCAGTACCTGCACCTGGGTGCGGGTCTCTAGCTGGAACAGCTCAAGCAAGGAGGCGTCGCGCATCTCGTCCGGGTTCACGCCAGGCTCCGTTCCAAAGCTTGCATCAACAGGGCTTCATCCAGCACGCCCACGCTGCGGCCGCCGCACTGGGCCACGCCGCGCGAATACTTCAGGCTGGCGCCTTCCACGGTTGACGGCAGCGGTTCCAGTTGGTCCAGGTTGAGGGCATGGATGCCTTCAACCTCGTCCACCGGCAGCACCACGGCCCGGCCCGCGCCGCCGAATATCAGCATGCGGGCGGCGCCGGGACGCTCGCGCGTGTCATCGCCCGCCGCGTCCAGCCCCAACAGGCGCGCCAAGGACACGCACACGGTCAAGGTGCCGCGCACATTGGTCACGCCCAGCACCGCCGGGTCGCGGCGATGCGGCAGCGTCAGGATCTGGCGTGTGGCGGCCACCTCGTCCAAGGCCCGCGTCGGCAGCGACAGCCATTCCGCGCCCACGCGAAACACCAGCAACGAAGATAAGCGAACGTCTTGCCGTGGCGGCTCAATATCGCTGTCCGACGAATCGAGTTGTGGCGGCAGACGGTCCAGAATGCGTTTAGCGGCCGCCGCATAGACCGGGCAGTTGCGGCAATGCACATGCGTGGGCAACTGGTCGCAGCTTTTGTCGCCACGGATACCGATGCGGTTCCAGCAGTCGTCAATGTCGGACAGGCGCGCAAGGGACTCAATCACGTCGGGCCTCCTGTCGCGCCGCGCGCGCCTGCAAGCGGCGCGCGCCTTCGATGTCACCTGACGATGCGATCAAGGCGGCCAGGTGCAGCAGCGCTTCGCGGTGGGTCGGGTCCAGGTACAGCGCCTTGCGGTAAGCCGCCTGCGCCTGATGCGAGTCGCCCGCGGCGTCTTGCAGCAAGCCCAGCAGATGCAGCGCATCGGCGCTGACGCCGTGCAGGTCTATGTGCGCGCGGCATTGCGCCAGGGCGTCTTGCACGCGACCGCGATCCGCCATCTGCGCGATCTGGCGCAGCGATGCCGTGGCGCTGGTGTTGCCCATGGCCGTGCTGGTGTTGTCGTTTGCCGCGCTGAGGTCGCCATTGCCAGGCGCCGGGGCGATTGACGCATGCGCCAGGGGCAGGCGCGCGGCCGGCGCCTGCGCCACGGGCCGCCGGGGCGGCGCCCAGGCATGCACGATGGGGGTGACTGCGGTGGCACCCAATCCCCCCGCCGTGCCCATGGCCCGCGTCGCGGGCTCGGGCGGCGCGGGCAAGGCCTGCGCACGGAAGGCAAACGCCCGCGCCAACGGCAGCGCGGGCAGTCGGCGTTGCGTCAACAGGCTGGTTTCCGCCGGTCCGACAAAAATCACGCCGTCATTGCGCGTGAAGCGCCGCAGCACCTGCACGGCACGTTCCTGGGTCGGCCCGTCGAAGTAGATCAGCAAGTTGCGGCAGAACACGAAGTCATACGGGGCCACGCCCGCCAGCAGGTTGCCGTCGAACAGGTTGCCGTGTTGAAAGCGGACCCGCTCGCGGACCTGCGCATTCAGTTGATGGCCGTCGGCCGTTTCAACAAAGTGGCGGTCGCGATACGCCAGGTCGTCGCCACGGAATGCGTTGCGGCCATACATGGCGCGCTGCGCGAACTGCACCATGCGTTCGCTGATGTCCACGGCGTCCACCTGAAAGCGCGCGGCGGGCACGCCCGCATCCAGCAAGGCCATGGCAATGGAATACGGTTCTTCGCCGCTGGCGCACGGCACGCTTAATATCCGCAGCACCCGGCTTTCCGGCACGCCGACCGCGAACAAGCGTGCACGCGCCAGGCCGGCCATGGCGATTTGCGATTCCGGATACCGGAAGAACCAGGTCTCGGGCACGATCACGGCTTCGATCAGTTGCTGCATTTCGCCCGGAACCGTGTGCAGTTGGCGCAGAAACTCGTGTTCGTCCGCCACGCCCACCGCGTTCATGCGGTGGCGCACGGCGCGCTCGACCGCGGCCTTGCCGATGGAGCCGCTGTCCAGCCCCATCTTGCGCTTGAGCAAGGCGCTGAATTCGTCGACGAGCATCATTGCCGGGCCTCGCCATCGAGGTCGGGCGGGTACAGCATGGCGC